>WLDB01000001.1 GCA_009705035.1 Actinomycetota bacterium
AGTGAGATGTTAGCTGCGAGTGTTGAGCCAAGTACTGCTACCGCTGCAACTGTTGCAAGGCCAGCAAGTGACTTGAGATTGCTCTTCTTTGATGCTGTTTTACGAGGCGCCGGAGCGTTCTCGAACTTTAGGATTTCCATTCCTTATTTCCCCATTCTAATTAACGATTCCACTCTAGGTACTGCACCTTCACTTCGCCGTGGGCGCGAAGCTTAGGTATGCCCACCAATTTCTTGGCGGGAATTCTTATTTACTGCGTCGGCGAGGCCGTTGGTGATGCTGATGGAGCCGGCTGCGTTGCTTGCGCAATTAGCGCAGCTGGGTTGTCGATTGTTTCGACTGTGGTGCGGAAGACGCTCTGTCCATCGATATTGACTGCAGTGCGTGCAGGATCGATATAGAAAGTGACATCTGCATTAGTGGCAGAGAGGACGCTTCCGTCATAGATAGAAGTTCCTGAAACTGAAACTGCGGCGCTTGCTAGCAGTGTGCCTGAGATTGGAGCACCTGTTCCTGTTAGATATGTAAGTAAGAGCGCAGTTGAATCGCTGATATTAGAAACTGGCGCCATTGCAGGCAATGAAACCTGCAGAACCTTTGCTTCAGGAATTGAACCAATCATAATTTCTTGCGATGCACCATTGATTAAGCGCACGCGTAATTTTTTACCAGCGCAATTTGCTAAATCTAAATTTGAAACCGTCACTGCGCGTACTCGAAAGTAACCAGCCGATGGATCGTTCTCAACTGGAGCGGGATGCCACTCTTCACCCATTGCAATGTAAATTTTTTGATCACAGGCAATCGCTTGTTGCGATCCTTGACCAAATTCAAGCGCGCCATTTCCGACAGTTACGCTCGCAGCAAATGTTGAGAAGAGAAAGGGAACGAATCCCATAACGGCAACACCGAAAACAATTTTCGATTTATATTTTTTACCGCCGCCGAAACCAGAGTTGACGGGACCGCTCAGTGGTGAATGTAATGTCACAAGCGCAGTCCTTTCCACTCAATAGTTCTACTCGATAGGTAATCGCCAAGGGTGAGCCCCAAGGGGTTAACCCATAGTTTGAGCGCTATCTTAGACGGCGAGTCTGGCCTGAGTAAAGTTTCCGAGCGTGGGGTTATCCATACTTTTCGCTCTAAAAGGCGGCGAAAAGAGAGCTTATTTGAGCTTTCCGCCACCCTTGACGGTCGATAAATCGAGGCCTAAAGCGCGCACTGTTGTGATTGCGCCAGATTGAGCTGCCGAGCAGATTGCGGGGTCCGCCACAGGCTTGGTCACAGCCACAAATCTAAAGGTGAGCGAGCGCCCAGCCAGGCCTCCGCTGTTGGAGCTCAGAAATAGCCCGCCGACCGAATTGATGAGATTTATGACCCGATTGGTCTTTGCTGAGATGATCAATTGGCCAGATTGGTCTCCGGTAATCAACTCTTCGCCTTCAATTGAGTTATTTGCGACCCCTTTGGCACCTAAATCAAAACGCACGGCAGGGGCTGAGATACAGGCCATCGTGAATTCGACCTCTGGATCTTCATTTGCGGCATAAATCAAGGGGAGAAAATAGGTTGTAGCTCGGGGGTCGATGCCACCGGTCGCTGGGATTTTCAAGATATAGCGAGGCTGAATTTCTAGCGCAACACCTGGGCCGTTGGCTGTTGCGCTCTCAGAACTTTCGCCCTCAGGAAGCGGCTCGGCCGAAGAGTTTGTGATCGCCGGGCGAGAGATCTCTGGTTCTGGGCTAAAGGTGGGATCAGGTGTTGGCGAGGCGGTCGAGGTCTCTGTTGGAGAAATCGTGACAGTAGTAGTGGTCTCATCGCTCGCTACTGGCTGCATCATCGATGGATCATCTGCCAACTCATCTGCCAGAGTCGGAGCAATCGTAGAAATCACGGCGGCAAAGAGTGTGAAGGCGAGAAAACGTGCCAAGAACTTTACTGACCGCTTTTCGGAATGGAAGTAGCCATCGAGGCGGTAACGCACCCGATTGATGAGCTCATCCAATGACATGTTAGAAATATACCCTAGCTCGTCGGCCCTGGAACATAGATGAGGTTGAGCTCCTTCATTACCTTCTGAATCGAAGCGGCGAGAGCGACGTCGCCAGCCTTGGATGCGTAATACATACCAATCTCAATCGATTTACTACGGGCTGGGGCAATCTCGTGGAGGTAATAGGCGTAGGTACGGAGCGCAGTGAGATCTCCGCTATTGATCGCCGCCTGAGCTTTCGCAATAGTGGCGGCAACGCAACGTGGGTTGCCATTGAGCTCATCGTCGGCGAGGTCGAGCACCATCTCGCTACCTTGCTTCTGGAGCATGAGCGTTTCAGCATCAAAGTACATGAAGCATGGAATCACTGGAGATGGCGTGTACTTAATCAGCGCCGAATTATCGCGCCCGTATTTATCAACGTTCATGAGGTAATTCGCTTGGCCGGCGATGAAGAATCCTGTTGAAAGGATTACCGCCGGAAGAGCGATCAGTGCTGCTGTTCTTGTAAAAATCTTGCCATCGCTTGCTGCGCGTTTTATGCGGTAAACCTGACCGACGATAAAACCGAGCACGGCCCAGAAGAGGAACTTATGTGATGGTGTAATCGGGCTAATAAATGAGTTGCTTAAATAAACAAATATGTAGAGACCTAGGATAAAAGTGACCTTACGATCAATTTTGCGAGAATCCCAAAGGATCAATAGTGAACGGATGACGATTGTGAGTAGGAATACGTAGGCAAGGGTTCCGAAGATGCCCAAGGTGGCAAGTGTCTGTACTGCTGCACCATGTGCATCATTACTCAAGATATCCGGATAATTCTTTAAATCATCGAGTGTCCGATATTGCTCGTAATGGTTACCGTATTGGTCAGGTCCAACACCAAAAAATGGGTGTGCAAAAAACTGTCGAACTGCATCTATCCAGAAGTTTCCACGAATCTTTACTTGAATATCATTACCTAAAACCGGAACCTTATCCCCCAAGAAGGGCATAAGAAATATTGCTTCTGCATAAATAATGACTGCAAAGGTACCGAGAAGCGTTCTGATATTAAGCGACCAGCTAAAGCGAGGAATTCTCTTACGGATCAAGAATATAGAGATACCCAATATGGTGAGAGCAATATCAACATAACCTTGCAACGGTCCAGCAAAGTAAAGAGCCGAGAAATTCAGTATCGCAAGAGTTGCTAAAAGGATGCGTAATCGAAAATTTACATTGAGGGCTAAGAGAATAAGCAAAGGGTATGAAGTGCCCACGAAGGCTGCAAAGAAATCAGTGTTTCCTAATGTTGATGCAACGCCATGAGCACCAGGGAACTCAAGAAGATCAAAGTGTTGTGCCAAACCGAGAAGAACTACAGCCTCAATACCAATTAAGTATCCCCAGAGCAATTTGATGAAATTCTCAAAGTTAAATTGGGTGTGAAAAATTGCAACGATGACAAGTGCTAGGGCTGAGAAGAATCCTACGAATCTTCCTGAATCTCCATAGAGCGAACCGATTACATTGCCACTTAAGAAAACTGAAACCAACTGAGTAAATACCAGAGCCAAAACTGCATAAACTGCGATTCTCTGAAATCTAAAGCGCTCGGGATTAAGCGCAATGAGAATGAGAAAGAGTGAAGCGAGTGATGTCAGCAGTGTGAACTGAACCGGTGCATTCTTGTCGAAGGCATATCGAAAGAGATTGTCAGGAATATGCAGAACCGCGAGAAGCAGAAAGCCCAGAGCAGCAAAGATGAGAGAGCGTTGCTTACGCAAAGTGCTCATGAATTAATCCTCAAGTTGACGGATCAATTTAAAGTCGCCGCCACCTAATTGCCCCTGCTCGCGGTACATCTCGAGCTTGGCGCGGGTATCGGCAATATCAAGATTTCGCATAGTCAGTTGACCAATTCGATCAGTTGGACCAAAAGCGGCATCTTCGGTCCGCTCCATTGAGAGCTTATCTGGGTGATAGCTAAGAGCTGGACCACTTGTGTTTATCACTGAGTAATCATCGCCGCGTCGAAGCCGTAACGTAACTTCGCCAGTAACGGCAGATGCAACCCAGCGCGTAAGTGATTCACGAAGCATCAAACTCTGTGGGTCTAACCAACGTCCTTCGTAGAGCAATCGGCCGAGGCGACGACCTTCGGCATGATAATTTGCGATCGTATCTTCGTTATGAATTGCACTTATCAAACGCTCGTAGGCGATGAAGAGCAGCGCCATTCCTGGAGCTTCGTAGATTCCACGACTCTTCGCTTCAATAATTCTATTCTCAATTTGGTCATTCATGCCAAGTCCATGGCGTCCACCAATAGCATTAACTTCTTGCATCAGCGCGACGACGTCGGTGAAATCTTTGCCATTAATTGCAACTGGGCGACCTTGTACAAATTGAATTCGAACATCTTCTGATGGGATAGAAACTGCAGGGTCCCAGAACTTAACACCCATGATTGGATCTACGATTTCAATTGAAGCATCAAGCTGCTCGAGATTCTTTGCTTCATGAGTTGCTCCAAGAATATTGGCATCTGTTGAATAAGCTTTTTCGGTGCTATCGCGATATGGAAGCTTATTTGCAACTAACCATTCAGACATCTCTTTGCGACCACCAAGTTCGCGCACAAAATCTGCATCGAGCCATGGCTTATAAATACGAAGATTAGGATTTGCGAGCAATCCATAACGATAAAAACGCTCGATATCATTGCCCTTATAAGTCGAACCATCTCCCCAGATCTCGACCTTATCTTGCAACATGGCTCGAACAAGTAAAGTACCGGTTACTGCGCGACCAAGTGGAGTCGTATTAAAATACTGCTTTCCACCAGATCGAATATGGAATGCGCCGCAAGCAATTGCTGCTAAACCTTCTTCTACTAATGGAACTTTGCAATCAACAAGACGAGAAATCTCTGCACCATATTCGCGTGCACGATCTGGAATAGTTTCGATGTTGCTCTCATCGTATTGGCCAAGGTCTGCGGTGTAGGTGCAAGGAATCGCCCCTTTTGCGCGCATCCAGGCGACAGCTACTGATGTATCGAGGCCTCCGGAGAAAGCGATTCCAACTTTTTCACCGACGGGCAGGGATGCAAGTACCTTGGACATGTGCCCAGTCTAACGGTTCAATTTTGCCTAACGGTTCAATTTTCCTTCAAGAACAGGCTTAACACCCCAGAGCTCAATCATTGAGCGATATTGGCTTTCATCATCGGCGGTAGGTTGCGCGCCTGTCTTTACGGCTCGAATCATCAAGTTTCTGGGAGTGTGCACTCCCCCAATAAATTCGATGGCCTCTACACGATATCCCTGCAATTTCATCAATTGGATACGTAGTGAATCTGTAATGAGATCACCGAGGCGCTCTCGCATTATTCCGTGACGAGTAATCAACGCCCAAGGCTCTGGTGCAATCTTTATTTGGGCTTGAATATCATGATGACAACATGGCGCAAATAATGCGAGCGGAACATTGCGATTTACTGCCCAAGCAATTGCATCATCGGTTGCTGTGTCACATGCATGAAGTGCGATTGCAACATCTGCTTCTTCAACGGATGCGGATGCAATTTCTTCTGCGAAGAATTCAATTGAAGATTCAATTCCTAACTTTTGAGCAATCTGGTTGTTACGAACTCGTGAAGATTCTCGTACATCAATTCCAATTACTTTGACTGGAATCTGATGCGCTTGCAAATATTGATGTGCAGCAAAAGTAAGGTAAGCATGACCGCAACCAAGATCCACAATCTTTAAAGGGTTCTCTGAGGTTGGGATACGAACGTGCCCTGCGCTCATCGCTTCATTGAGGGTTGGTACTAGTAGCCGAAGAAATTCTTCTACCTGCAGGTATTTATCCATCATGGAAGGTTTGATGCTTCCTGATTTATCTGAAATTCCAACTTCTCTTAAAAATGCATCGCTCGAATCTAATAGGCGTTCTTTTTTGCGATCATGAGACAAGATTTGTTGGCCTTCAGATTTTCCTCTGGTTAAAAGAGGTTGCCCTTTTTTTGAAAATCGTAGAGCAAGCGTTTCTGATGTTGTTTCAACCAAAATATTGGCATAACCAGATTGTGCCAGCTCAAGAAATGGAAGCTCATCTGGGAGATAGTTCTTTGTGGTCATAGCTCGTCCATCGCTATAGGTCATCTGCGCCATTATGTTTTTCTTTATTTCAACTGGGCGAATATCGATACGTTCGTGAGCTACATCCATATTACGTCTACGCCCCGAGAGAACGGCGCGCAAAAATTTTGGAGAATCGAGAATTGCTTCATGCAGCTCTTGCAACGCTGAATCAATCTCGTTCATAGCGCTATGGTAGCGATTTACTTATTAGAACCACTTTGTTTAGGTGCTCCAGAACTAGAGACCATTGGCAAAGTGACAATCACAGCTAACCCCCCTAATTGGCTCGGGCGTAGGTAAAACTCGCCACCAATCTTTTCGACAACTGCGGTCATGATGCTTAAACCAAGGCCTGACCCACCATTTTCACGTGAGCGAGATTTATCAAATCGGTTGAGGGTCCGTAATTTGTCGCGATACGCACCTTGTGGCAATCCAGGGCCGCCATCTTCGATAGCCAAGTGAATATTTCTGCCAATCCGAGTCAGAGTTATTCGAACCGGCGCGTCGACTGGAGTGTGCCTTGCAATATTGCCTAGTGCATTCTGAATAAATCGCGATAGATACTCCTTTAGCGCAAGAACTTCGAGGTTATCTGAGATCTCAATCTCTACCTTTCGCGCAGGATGAAGCGTTGCAAAATCATCGCTATGGGCGCGAAGGATTGCGCTCAGATCTAGAACCTCTTGATTGCGCACCGCTGACTCTCCAAGTTCTGCCAACAGGAGCAAGTCATGAATGAGACCTTCCATTCTGCCAATTTCAGAGTTAACTCGGTCAAACGCACGTCCCTGCATTTCGATATCAGATATCTGACCTTTACTGAGCATCTCAACGTAACCTTTAATAACAGTCAATGGCGTACGTAACTCATGTGAGGCATCCCCCAAAAACTCTTGCATTCGCGCAAGTGCATCTACATCATCGCGTCGTTTAATTCTTCGAATGAAGATAGCGAGCAAGATAAAGGCAAGAAAATTAGCAATCGCACTAAAGCCTGCGACTGCAACAAGGTTGGCGCGAAGTGCCATGGCAGCAGCTTCAATAGAACCTGCAACAATTAAATAATCCCCACCTGCGATTTCAAGGGCTTGGTAATGAAAATCTTCACCATCAAGACCGCCGCTAACACGACCTTTTGAAGATTTAACATCGTTTAACGAAAATTCCTTATATGGAAGTTCGGTAGATTCATTAATTGTTGTTAGCTCATCATCACGTGATAGAAGAAAAAGTGAAAGATCTAATGAGTACTGATCAAGAAAGAAGAGCGAAGCACTGAGTTCACGCCCTGGATTTTCTATAGCTGCTTGAATTGTTTCTTTTATTCGCGAGTCAACCTTCGCTTGATCATTCTGATAAGTGTGAACGGATGCATAGCCACCGATTCCGACTGTTAAAAGTGTAGTGACCGCAATTGTGACCAGACGTAGACGGGTAGTTGAGTTGAGATTCACTTCTTCTCAGCCTGCAGCTGAAAACCTACGCCACGAATTGTGCGAATTCCTTCGAAGCCGTCCCTATGTAGTTTTTTGCGCAAGTATGAGATGTAAGTATCAACGACGGTTGTTTCAGTCTCAAAGTTGATTCCCCAAACTTCATCAAGCAAAACACTCTTGCTCAGCACTCTTCCTTTTGATTCAAGAAGTACATGAAGTAATCGAAATTCTGTTGGTGAGAGGTCAACGACTTCACCATTAAAGCTGACTTGGTGTGAGGCCTCATCAAGTGCAATGGGACCACATGAAAGTGAAATTGAAGAGGATTCATTAAACTGTGAACGACGCAAGATTGCGCGAATGCGTAAAACTAGTTCTTCTAACCCAAAAGGCTTTGTCACGTAATCATCAGCGCCGAGAGTAAGCCCCCTTGTGACATCTGCTCGATCAGCACGTGCACTTAACATCAACGCTGGGGTCTGATCACCATTTGAGCGAATTTTCTCAATGAACTCAAAGCCATCCATCAGTGGCATGTTGATATCGACAACCAGGAGATCTGGTTTTGAGGTACGTAAAATTGTTTGTGCGATCATCGCATCAGCGGCGGTTAAAGTTTCGAATCCGGCGAGCTTGAGAGCATCGGCTAAGAGTTCGCGGACTCCCGCCTCGTCATCAATGATGAGAATTAGCTGAGCCATACGAGAACCTTGCCATGTTGAGCAGTAATTCTCTACCTACGAGCGAGACACAGATGAAGAAATCCATTTTCACAGGCCTCTCACAAAAACTTCGAGCAGAATTAGCCCATGGCTACCCATCACATGCGTACGAGAGCACACTTCCCCGTTGCTCTATTTGCGACATCCGTAGTCTTCTCGACTTTCATGATTGCACCTTCATATGCAGATCAAAGCCCTGCTCCAGTTGCGACGCTATCTCCGCAAGAGCAGTACAAATTCGATTTTGAAATTTACTTGAACAAACTTAAGGCACGAGAAATTGAGATGAGAATTCTTAATCAGAATTTCAAAGTCGCAATAGAGAAGGCTCGGCGTGAATACCTTCTCGCATTACGTAGTGCCAAAGGGCCAACCGATAAAAGCTTACTCTCTGCCAAGTTTGATGAAGTGAAAAGCAGCGCTGCTGCCGAACTAGAACAGGCACGTGAAGAACTAGGTCCTATTCCCGCGCCACCTCAAGAGCCTGCAAAAGGATTTAAATCAAAGATGAATCGTGACTTTGAGAAGAAAAAATCGCGCTAACAGATTTAGAAAGAATTAATCGCAATCACTAAAGCTGTCAAAATAAAAGCTATTCCTAAAGATTGAACAATGATGCTCAGCGCCATTTTTCGATCAGCGGCGAGCGCAGCCTTATCTTCAACTTTTGTGATTGAACCTAATTTTTGAAAATTAAAGGTTCCCATCAATCCATATGCCAGGCAGAAACGTTTACGAGATTGAACAAAGCCGATTGCAAATACAGATGCCGGAGCCAAAAGGAAGAATGATGCTAATGGCGAGAAGTTCGCAATGATTGTATAGAGGGCAAGCGCAAGATAAGTAACTCCGCCAATGATTGCTACTTGACGACGACGTGCAACCTCTGCCCCACCGATATTACATACGCCGGCTTGATAAGTATCCAACTATGCATCCTCAAATTCATCTTCATCAATCCATGCATCAACTTCAGAATCTTCTTGCTTCTCAATCCAGCTAAGAAAAGTTGCTACAGCCCTAAAGGCAAGAAGGGTCACGGTGATGGTAGCGATTATCCGGCGGAGCGCTTTCATAAGAGAAAAATACTCTCTTTGGCCTAAATATGTGTGATGTAAGTGGGTTAGCCCTTAAGAGTTGAAATGGATTTATTGAGATCACTCCATAGATCCTCAATATGTTCGCAACCGACCGAGAGGCGAATCAGGTTTTCTGGAACGCTCGCACTCTCTGATGGCCAACGCCGTCTACGCTCCCAGGTGGTCTCGACTCCGCCCAAGCTCGTTGCATTTGAAATCAACGACGTTGCATCGAGCACTTTCTCAATCTCTGCTACTGGGGCGCCAATCTCGAAGGAGATGATTGCGCCAAAGCCCGGATAGCGAACGTTGGAAACCTGAGCCAAAGTCTGCAGACGTTTAACTAACTCACGGGCACTCGCTTCTGCAGCTCTAAAACGCAATGGGAAAGTCCGAATTCCACGCAGAGCAAGCCATGATTCAAAGGGGCCCGGGATACTTCCTTGCAGAGTGCGAGCCTCAAGCAATCGTGCATGTAGAGCGGGATCGCGCATTGAGAGCGATCCGATGATTACATCACTATGTCCTGATAAATACTTTGTCACTGAATTCATTGAGATATCAGCGCCTAAGCTCAAAGGCTGCTGGTTGAGTGCAGTCGCAAATGTATTGTCGACTGCGACGCCCATATTTCTTTTCTTCGCTTCACCAATAATCTGAGGAAGTTCAGCTACGGCAAGTCCGGGATTTGTCGGAGATTCAATCCAAAGAAAAGCAGCGCCCATAAGTGCTTCAAAGACATCTGCAGTATTTGAAATATCAACAAAGCGCACCTCTAATCTTCCTTGCTCATGATATTTCTTGAGAAGCGACATTGTGCCGCTATACCCCTGATCTGATGCAACAACCGGTGCGCCATGAGGTAGAAGTGAGAAGACAGCAGTGATTGCACCCATCCCTGAACTAAATGCAAGAGTTGAATCACCTTGTTCTAGTGCAGTGATTGCATCTTCTAACGCGCTCCACGTTTCATTACCAAAGCGACCGTATCCGATTCCGCCAGCAATAAATGTTGAATTCAGTGAGATATCGGGATTTAACGGTGCTCCTGCTTGACGTTCTGGGCGGCCAGAGTTGATAGCCAAGCTCTCAGGGCGAAGGTTTTCCATAGAGCAAGGGTATCTCCTTAGCCAATCGCCGCGGATACTCTTTCAAAGGCCTCTTTGATGATTTCTGGCGAGGTTGCAAAATTAAGGCGAATAAACTGTGAAAAATCTTTACCGAATCTCTCCCCCGGCACAAATGCTGTTTTCGCATTCTCAACCAGATAGGCAGCAGGATTATCGCCAAGGTTATATGCGCTGAGATCAATCCATGAGAGATACGAGGAGTGAGGGATATGTGCAACTGCAGCTGGGATCTTCTCTGATATCAATTCTTGTACGAGATTTCTATTTTTATCGAGTTGCAGAAGCAGGGCATCAAGCCACGGGCCACCTTCGCGGAAAGCTGCGACCGTAGCGAAGGCCCCAAGAAGTGATGCGCGGTAATGTGTTGCGGGAGCAATCGCATTAAGGCGTTCGAAGAGTGCCTCATCTTCTGTCACGATAATTGCGCATTTAAGGCCCGCAATATTCCAACCTTTACTAGCGGCAGTGACGGTGATTCCAACAGAGCGCGCCCTGTCATCTATTGCAAGAAAGGGGGTGAACGGCTGCTCCGAAAATGTTAAGGGTGCATGAATTTCATCGCTTATTACGATGACATTATTCGCAACTGCTAATTCAACAAAGCGAAGAAGCTCAGCTCGCGTATACACGCGACCAAGTGGATTGTGTGGATTGCAGATCAGATGAACCTTTATCCCCGATTGATAGGCCTTTTCGATTGCATCCCAATTGAGATGCCAATTATTTCCATCAATTTCTATATCTGTATGAGTTAATGGAACATCAACAACGCTGAGGTGGGTCTCCTCTGACCAAGCAGAGAAGTTTGGATATACCGGAGAATTGATAAGAATTGAATCGCCGGGCTTTGTGATTACTCGAAGAGTTTCGACAATTCCGACACCGACATCGGCGGCAATTCTTACCTGAAGCGGATCTGGTTTCCAACCAAAGCGTGATGATGCAAAATGCTTGAAGGCTTCGCCCATCTCTGGAATAGAGCCGAGGTAACCGAGATCTGAATGCGAAACCATTTCGAGTAGTACTTTACGAATCGGCTCAGCAACCTGAAAATCCATTTCTGCAACTGGCAATGGCAGAACATCTTGAGGGAAGCCTCGCCATTTTTCGCTTTTATGGGTTCGCAGCTCGTCAATTGATAGAAATCCAAAGTCGCTCATAGTTCCAGTATTGCACTCCTTGATTCCAATCTCCATGATTGCCTCATGCCCATCACCCCTGTGAGTGAGAGAGAAATGCGAGCAATCACCTCTGAGATTTCATCTCGTGATAAGAAATTGGCGCGCATAATTGCAGCACATCCGCTCTGCACTATTGGACGAAACGAAAAACCTGTAACTCACTTTGATTCACTCGTGGAATCGGTTATTTCGCAGCAATTAGCGGTGAAGGCGGCAGAAACTATCTACCTGCGGGTGAAAAAGCTAGCCGGTGGCAAAGTAACTCCCGCACGTATCTCATCGATCACCGAGAGGCAGATGCGAGAGGCTGGCGTATCTGGAGCAAAATTCCGCACTATCCAAGGTATAGCTACTGCAGCTATTACTAAAGAGATAAAGATCAACTCGCTACACGCAATAGAAGATGATGAGGAGATTTCTTCTCAGCTCACTTCATTATGGGGGGTTGGTCCTTGGACGGTAGATATGTTTATGATTTTTCAATTAGGGCGCCTTGATATTTGGCCTACCGGCGATTTGGGAGTACGAAGAGGCTGGGAGAAAATCTATTCTCTCTCAAATGAAATTGCTCCGAAAGAGCTTGAGGCCAAGGGTGAGAAGTTTCGCCCTTATCGAAGCATCGTTGCCTGGTATTGCTGGAGGGCGCTGAATTAATTGGGAAAGGCGACGCCAGCACTTGAATGGCAATCGTAACCATTTGGATTCTTTTCGAGATAGCGCTGGTGGTATTGCTCGGCTGGATAAAAAGGAACCCCATCTGCGGTAAGTATCTCTGTAACAATCTCGCCAATACCTAAAAGGTTGAGTGCGCTTTGGTATCGATCTCGAGTAGCGAGTGCTACCTCTCTTTGGTTATCACTAGTGAAAAAGATGGAGCTACGATATTGAGTTCCAATATCGCCTCCTTGGCGATTAAGCGATGTTGGATCGTGCATCACCCAAAATTCACGACAGAGTGATTCGTAAGTGATTTGATTGGGATCAAAGTTAACTTCAACAATTTCAGTATGAAGTGTTCTCCCAGTGCAGACCTCTTCATAGGTTGGATTGGCTTTGATGCCGCCCATGTATCCAACTTGTGTCGAATTAACGCCTGAAAGTGACCAGAAGCGACGCTCTGCCCCCCAGAAACAACCGGTTGCGAAGTAGGCCAACTCAAAATTAGAAGTGCTCATAGTCGGATAATCTATCCTCTGGGCCATAAAAAATCTGGCCCCCGTAGCTCAGGGGATAGAGCACTGCCCTCCGGAGGCAGGTGCACAGGTTCGAATCCTGTCGGGGGCACATCTTAAATAATTCGAAATAACTCTCTAACGCGATATATATCACCTCAATTTTCTACAAATTTACTAAAGTTTTTTCGCTACCTTCTTGTGAATGAGCTCGTTACGCGAGAGAATTACCCCTGAACGCACTCGCGTAACAACGATATTTGATTGCTAATTTCAAAGGAGCTTCGCCATGGACTGGAGACATCAATCCGCCTGTCGTGATGAAGATCCCGAACTCTTCTTCCCTGTTGGAAATACTGGGCCAGCCATCACTCAAATTGAAGAGGCGAAGAAGGTCTGTGCCCGTTGCATCGTAAAAGAGCCTTGTCTAGCTTGGGCCCTTGAATCTGGCCAAGATGCCGGCGTATGGGGCGGCCTCTCTGAAGATGAGCGCCGTGCACTTAAGCGTCGCGCTGCTCGTAACCGAGCTCGTCTTGTTGACAACGGAAACAGTTAACGGAAATAGTTAAAAATTTAAGTTAGCGGGAAGCTTAATTGCGCCCGCGTCTCTTCTGCATTTGAAACCAAATTTAAAGTGCCGCGGAGCTCGTTTTCAGTCAGAGTACGAACAATTTGAAGTCCCAAGTTTGAAGATTGCGTTAAATCAAACCCGGCAGGTAAACCGACTCCATCATCAATTATTGTCACATGGGCGCTCTGGCCATCACGTTCAATAGCGATAGTGAGTTCTGTGCCTTCATCTTCTAATCCGTGCTCGAGGGCGTTGTAAATAAGTTCGGTGATTACGAGTGCAAGTGGTGTAGCAATGCGGGGATCGACAGAGCCGAGCTGACCGGTTCGCGAAATTGTAATTTCATTAAGTCTCGGAGTGAGCTCGAGAGCATGGCTCACTAAGCGATCTAATACATCATCGAATCCAACGGATGCATCCGAGCCACCAGAGAGAGTCTCATGAACGAGTGCGATAGAGGCTATTCGGCGAACCGCTTCATTGAGGGCTTGGCTTGCTTCGGGATTATCAATTCTACGTGCCTGTAACCTTAAGAGCGCCGAGACGGTCTGCAGATTATTTTTAACGCGGTGATGAATTTCTCGAATCGTCGCATCTTTTGTGACGAGCTCGCGTTCACGTCTGCGAAGTTCAGTCACATTATTGAGAAGAACAATTGCACCAGTGCGATCTTGACCTGCAAGAATTGGAAGAACGATTAAATCAATTGTTCCTCCAGGATTTTCAACTTCAACTCTGCGAAGTGCACGCCCGCTTAAACGGCCCTTCAAACTCTCATCACTTGCATCAACGTTTTCACGTGCGAGTTGATGTGCAATATCGCCCAGTGAATACCCAATGAGTTCATTGCTCCAACCCATTCTGCTAAAGGCAGAACGAGCGTTTGGGCTGGCATAACTAATTGTGCCATTTACATCAATTCTAATTAATCCATCTCCTACGCGAGGGGTCGGATCAAAGAGCGATCCCGCATCTTTATAGGGGAAGTTTCCTTCTGCCACCATTCGATAAAGCTCGTGCGCAATCTCTCGGTAATTGAGTTCCAATTTTGATGGTTGACGCATTAAGTCTGAGTTACGGTGGCGAGAAATTACAGCAATAACTTTTTCGTCCATCAAAACAGGGATGGTCTCTTCTTTAATCATTAAATCACCGAAAGGCTGGGGTTCTGTATCTCGAATAATCTCAGCGCTAGATAGCGCTTGATCGAGATAGGTGCGTTCACCCCATCTAATCTCATCGCCAATTACATCATTAGCAAAAACAGTTGCTGCAGTCGTTGGCCTTATATGTGCGACTGCGATATATCCAGTAGGCCACGACATTGCATCTTTTCGAATAGGTACCCAGAGAATGAGATCTGCGAAAGAGAGGTCAGAGAGTATTTGCCAATCCGCAACAAGCTCGCGAAGTCTATGTATCTCGCTGGGAGATATCGGACTTCTTCCTTGGAGATATTCTTCGATGGAAGCCATAAAGAGTTATGCCTTTAACCACTCTTCAATAGAGGCGGCAGCCTCTTGTGGAGCGAACCAAGTTAGATCGTCAGCGCTCTCGCCAACGGTAAAGATTGCTTCGACTTGGCTCCAATGCAGCGGAGCCAACAGTGCCGCGCTAATTTCATCAAAATCTCCAAGTACTTCTTCTGCAACTTCGAATGCAATGACTAATGGCACGCCTGATTTATCATCGGCCAAATCCAGAGCATCTTCGGCCGCCAAAAGTGAGAGTGAATATTCAAGCTCTTCTTCATCCATTTCAGGATGCGTTGATCTGAAGATATCGGTCGGAGCGTATACATCGGGTATATCAAGAGAGAGCTCTTTAAGAAACTCTTGAACTTCATCTGCTGTAGATCCCAAATAGACGCGCATAGGAAGAAGAATATAGGACTAACTCAATCCCCAGTTACTTTCTCTGCAGTATCGTGCGATTTCACCTCGCAACGCGCTCTTGGGTGCGCTCTGCGCCAGAGTGGATGAGGCTGCTTTTGCCCTAGACAGAGCGCGATCATCTCGTGAGAGAAATATGGAACGGCAATGAAGTTCATCTGAAATGATTTTTTGCTGGGTAGTTCGCTCTTTAATAGAGTGATTCCGTACATTGTTGATGAGATGAGTAATTTTCGGTTTTATCGCCAGTTCTTTAAGCCCTCTCAATGAATTGCGCACTTCACTGATTGCACTGCCCTCTGAGCTAGAGATGGTGATCATTTCTGTTGAATAGTGAGCTGCCCATATGAATGGGTAATCTTCTGAGCGATTGCCGGAGATAGCTCTTGCAGGTTGCCATACCTCTCCAATGTCAATCAAGAGAATCTCATATTGAGCAATATTCTCTTCAAGTGTTGCAAAGTTTTCAGCGCTATGAGCCTCAAAGATTGAAAAACCAAATGGGCTTCGAAGAACTTCGCGATTTACTCCAAAAATCTGAAGATATGGCGAGAGGAATGCGCTACGTGCATGAGCATCGATAAGGAGCACGCGTGAGCCTTGCATCGCAAGTTCTGAAGCAATATTAAGTGCGATGGTTGAAGTTCCAACGCTTCGCCCGAAGGATGAGAGGGTAACTATCGGAACTGTGGGAATTGCAGACCAAGTCAAAGTCGCTTCCTTAGTAGAAGCACGAATCATCTCGGAAAAGTCATGGTCATTAGCTGGAATTGCAGAGAGACGAATCTCGTTAATCGATGGTTTGAGTTTTCTTAAATAGTTAGTAGCTCCGGAAACGAAATCGGAGGTAGTAAAAATTGTGACTTGCTCTGCATCTAAGGTGTCAAGGAAATTGGATAACTGATCAGCGGTCAGAGCTCTGTACAGAACTTGCCACCCTTGTCGCTCGAGTGATGCAGCGATAAAACCTTCATCTTGGGCATCACTTATTGCCGTTATCGCATATCTATAGGGCTCAGCCATTTTTGCCTACAAGAACTAATCGTCCTCTGCTACTTGCCGCCAATAGGGCCGGGACTGATTCCTGATCGAGTGAGAGAGAAAGTGAAATTGTGTTTCCAAAATTAGAACCCTTGCGGTCGAGATCAGAGATAAAGACTCCAGAAAGGATTCGGATGGGGGGTGAAGATAGTTCACCATTTTTAGCATCCTGTAAGAGGAAAATTGAGACGTAATCACCTACCTTGGTTTTCATAGGTATATCACTTGATGCAACTGCAACAGAAACTTCTTCAAGTCTGCTCTCTCTTGCATCGCTGAGATATCGAACGTCTACAAGTTCGTTAGCTAGAAATGAACGCGTAGTTATCAGCCCGTTGAGATTTGTTGATGAGGCGAGAAAATCATGTTCATTGTTATCGATGCGCAAACCAATTGTTTTTAGATCATTTAAGGTGATTTTGCTCCCCGAAGGAATTGGCCGGGCGATTACCCAATATTGCTCAGACTTGCTTGAAGCAAGAGATAAAAGGAATGGCGTGATTATTGCCAGAATGAATAGCACAGTAGCAATCTGAAAACGAGTATTGGATTTCTTCTCTATCTTTACCATGACGGCACCGTATAAGCATCTACTCAAATGAAAATTTTTTATCCACAACCATCCGAAAGGATGAGATCGAATTAGAGATAGAGAATGATGTCCTAACCTAAAGAACTTGCCATTCTCGCTCAATGAATATACAGAGCCTAGAGTTAGAGATATTTACAACTGAAGAGAGCGACGCAATCTGGGGTCACCCAGTACTTGACCTATTTGAACCACGGCCAGAGTTTGTACCGCAACGGGCTCGACTTTACTCAGTACCCTCACATTTTGGAGAAATCTACGAGAGCGATGACGTTCCGCAGCCAACCTCAGCAAGCGAATTACCAGGGTTACACCGTTGGATAACAACATTTGCAATCAGCACAATCGAAGTATGGGCAGGTCGAAGGCAACCAGCCCAACTTTTGCAAAGATGTCATCGTGTTGTTTTCAATGAGTTGCTTAGAAAAGTCGGATCGGTTAAGAAAATTGGTAGAGTGAAAACAATCCATATTACTGAACCCCTCGATGGAATATGTGAGGCGGTGGTAATCATCGATTTTTCAGAGCGCATTCAAGCACTATCAATCCGGTGTGAAGGCGTAGATGGTCGGTGGCTCTGCACCTCACTTAGATTAATTCAGTAAGCGAGGTGTATAAAGAACTTTAAGCGGCGCCGTGACAGCGCTTAAACTTCTTTCCTGAACCACAAGGACATTGGCTATTTCTTGAAACCTCGCCTGAAGTAACAGAGCCACTTTCTCCGGGAGCAGTGTAAGTAAGAGGCTTTTCCTGGGCAGGACCGGTAGCCACACCTTTTGCGGCAATTTTTCCATCGCTAGATTCGACCGTTACTTCAACATTGAAAACTAAGCTTGCAAGCTCTTCCTTGACTGCATCCATCATCGCAGCAAAGAGTTCGTACCCTTCGCGCTGGTACTCAACCAATGGGTCGCGCTGTGCCATCGCACGCAAACCGATACCTTCTTGCAGGTAATCCATTTCATAGAGATGCTCACGCCATCTCCGATCTAAAACCGAGAGAAGAACCTTGCGCTCGAGTTCACGGAGAACTTCTGCACCAAGATTGGCTTCGCGTGCTTCATAGGCAGCGGCTGCATCCTCGAGAACGCGGGCTTCAAGGAAATCTGCATCTAGTGCTGCCACTCCCCCAATTTCATTCAACAGTTGATCAACGGTGAAGGAAACTGGATATACCAACTTAAGGGCTGTCCAGAGATCAGCCAGGTTCCAATCTTCACTAAATCCTTCGGCAGTAGCTGCGCGCACATAGGCTGAGAGCGTCTCAGATACAAAGTCTTTTACCTGTGAACCAATATCTTCGCCTTCAAGAACTAGGCGTCGTTCACCATAGATAACTTCACGTTGACGATTCATTACATCGTCATACTTAAGGACATTCTTTCGAATTTCAAAGTTTTGCGCCTCTACCTGTGTCTGCGCTGAACGAATTGCGTTGGAGACCATCTTTGATTCGATCGGTTCATCTTCAGGGAGACCTGCTGCTGAGAGGAATCGCTCAACAAGTGCCGAGTTAAATCGTCGCATGAGTTCATCTTGAAGAGAAAGATAGAAGCGAGATTCTCCAGGATCGCCTTGGCGTCCTGAACGTCCACGTAACTGATTATCGATACGACGAGATTCATGGCGCTCGGTACCGAGAACATAGAGACCACCGAGTGCAATTACCTCTTCATGTTCTGTCGCAATCGCTGCCTTCTGTTTTTCAATTTCACTCGGCCAAGCTGCTTCATATTCAGCTGCATTATCAACTGGAGAGATGCCGCGACGTTGCAGTTCAAAATCAGCCATGAACTCAGGGTTTCCGCCGAGCATAATGTCTGTACCTCGTCCTGCCATATTTGTCGCGACTGTAACCGCGCCCTTTACGCCTGCTCGTGCCACGATAGATGCTTCACGTTCGTGATGCTTTGCATTGAGGACTTCGTGTGGAACGCCAGAACGCTTTAGAAGAGAAGATAACTCTTCTGATTTTTCAACGCTCACGGTACCGACCAAGACAGGTTGACCCTTGCGATGACGTTCAACAATATCTGCAACTACAGCATGGAATTTTCCAAGCTCTGATTTGTAAACAAGATCTGGCTCATCGATTCGCTGCATCTCACGGTTTGTAGGGATAGGAACAACACCTAATTTATAGATCTGATGAAATTCTGCTGCTTCAGTCATTGCAGTACCGGTCATGCCTGAGATGGTTTCGTATAAACGGAAGTAATTCTGCAAAGTAATTGTGGCTAGGGTCTGATTCTCATTTTGAATCTCAATACGCTCTTTCGCTTCAAGTGCTTGATGGAGACCTTCGCTATAGCGACGACCAGAGAGCATGCGTCCTGTATGTTCATCAACAATCAAGAGCTCACCGTTCATGACGACATAATCTTTATCGCGCTTAAAAAGTTCTTTCGCCTTAATCGAATTGTTGAGGTATCCAATTAGAGTTGTATTTGCAGCTTCGTAGAGATTTTCAATCCCTAGAAGCTCTTCAACTTTAGTGACACCTTCTTCTAGAATTCCGATTGTCTTTTTCTTCTCATCAACTTCATAGTGCACTTCGCGTTGTAATTTCACAGCGATATTTGCAAACTCGACATACCATTTGGTGGGCTTATCTGCCGGACCGCTAATGATTAGAGGGGTGCGAGCTTCATCGATGAGAATCGAGTCAACTTCATCTACTACGGCAAAGAAGTGATCGCGCTGTACGCAATCTTCGAGTGACCAAGCCATATTGTCGCGAAGGTAATCAAAACCAAATTCATTATTAGTGCCGTATGTAATATCGCAGTTATAAGCTGCACGTCGCTCGGTGGGAGTCATGCTGTTTACGATTACACCAACTGTGAGACCAAGGAAACGGTGAATACGTCCCATCCACTCGCTGTCACGCTCGGCCAAATAATCATTAACAGTGACGACGTGAACTCCGCGTCCTGCTAAAGCATTGAGGTATGAAGGAAGAGTTGCGACGAGCGTCTTTCCTTCACCGGTGCGCATTTCGGCAATATTTCCTAGGTGAAGAGCAGCACCGCCCATAATCTGTACGTCGTAATGCCGTTGCCCCAATGTGCGCTTTGCCGCTTCGCGGACTACCGCAAAAGCTTCTGGCAGTAAATCATCGAGAGTTTCGCCCTCTTGTAATCGTGCTTTGAATTGAGCGGTCTTACCTTGAAGCTCAGCATCTGAAAGTGAAGTGATACCTGCCTCGAAACTATTGACTTGATCAACTAGCTTGCTGAGATCGCGAAGGATTTTTCCTTCGCCGGCGCGCATAATCTTGTCGAGAATCTTTGACATTAAATAATTACCTTTCAGAAGGGAGCTCTCCCACTGCCATATCGTAGTGGTTGCGCCACACAGGCAGTAACGGCTCCGATAGCCCTTATTCCCGCTTGATTTAAGGCCTTCTCTGCAGCAAGAAGGGTTGCTCCGGTGGTTACAAGGTCATCAACGAGTAGCACTCCCTGCGCTTTACCTGCCAATGTCCTATCTTTAACAACAAGAGAATCATTGAGATTATTCCAGCGCTCTTCGCTATTGAGCCCGCTCTGATCTTTAACCTTCTTTGAATATCCCAAGATAGGAATTATTGGAATGTGAAACTTAGCTGAGAGCGATTGAGTTATAACTTGTAAGAAGTCACGCCCTCTTGTGCGTACTGCTTGTGGTCGTGAAGGAATAGGAACTAGAGCGAAGATCTGAAGATTAGGTTCTCGCAAAAGTAACTTTTGCATGGAGTGCTCAAGAGCGAGAATTACGAATTCTGTTGATTTTCTAACGCTGGATTCTTTTGCTGCCAGAAGAATATGGCTTGCTATCGGAGAGTAAAGAACGCTTGATGAAACCAAGAGAGTATTTTTCGAATCGCGCGATAATCTCTGAAAATATGGCTGATGGGACCAGGTTGCGCTACAACTCGGGCAGAGTGAAGCGCCGAGTAAAGAACATGAAATACATCGGGTTGGGAAGATAATCTCATTGAAGCCTTTCAAGAAATCCATCCCGAAATCATCTCCGAGAAAGCATCATCCGATTATTGGTAGAAGTACTCTTCGTGGAAATCTTCGGGTGTGGGTTTCAAAGGACGACTCAAAATATGAGTTCCAGCTATGCGCGGCAAGGTGAGCACAAAGTGTGCGCCCTTGCCAGGTCTGCCCCATGCATCGAGTTCACCATTATGTAATCGGGCATCTTCTAGAGCAATCGAAAGTCCAAGACCTGTGCCGCCTCGTACTCGAGCGCGAGAAGGATCCGCTCGCCAGAATCGATCAAATACGCGAATCAATGATGACTCATCTAGTCCAGATCCAAAATCTCTGACCCCAACGGCAACTTCGCTATCAGTTGAACGAATCTGAATCTCAATTGGAGTACCTTCGCAATGGTCGAGGGCATTCGAAAGCAAATTTCGCATAATTCGTTCGACGCGGCGCATATCGGCTTTTATGGTGACGGTTGCGTTATCAGATTTAATTGAGACTCCGGAAGTCTTCTCATCTCCGTTTACTCCCAAGTCCTCAACGCAGCGCTTTATCAGCGAAATGAGATCGAATTCAATCGGTTCTAGAATCGCTACTTCGGCATCAAAACGTGAAACCTCAAGCAAGTCTTCCAGTAAACGCTCAAAGCGATCTAATTGGGCGACAAGCAACTCAGCACTTCTCGCTACAGGAGGATCAAAAGATTCGCGATTATTATGAATTACTTCTGAGGCCATGCGTAAAGTTGTCAGTGGTGTTCTTAGTTCGTGCGTAACGTCAGAGACAAATCTCTGCTGAACTCGAGATAAATTCTCGAGGCGTGAAATCTGTTGTTCGATTGATTCGGCCATATCATTAAAGGAAATCGCCAGCGTAGCTAATTCATCTTTCGAATCAATAGGTAGTCGTAAATCAAATTCTCCTTGGGTAAATTGTTTAGCAACACTAGCTGCTTGTCGGACCGGTCGCACTACCTGGCGAACTACCAGCCATGTAATGAGAGCGATTAGAAATATCAGAGCAAAGCCAGTAACTAGAAGCGAATTTTGAATGAGCGTAATGGTTGAAGCTTGATCCGCCAGGGAGAACACAACATACATTTCATACTGACCTGCACTCGGAATATTAATAAGGGAGCCAATAAAGAGTGAGTCAAATGAGATTTCAGAATCATAAGTCAGAGTTCCGTACTCATAAGCAATTTCAGCGCTCTTGACTACATTTTCACGAAGCGCTGGGGGTACCGAATCTTTGCGTGACTGATTAGAGGCTATCTCAAAAGATTCTGATTCAATTTTATTGGTAGGACTTTTAATGATTATGACTTCACGCTGTAGCTGTTTAGCTCCTTGCGTGGTCGCTTCTTTGACGATTTGCGCCAGTACGGTCTCACGCTGTTCAGGAGTTGCAACTTGAGTGATTACAAATTGATACTGCGCATTAAAGAGTGCTAAGCGCGCCTCTGCCAAAGATGAGTTGAGATTTACTGAACGAATACCATCAGAAAGTCGCGAGTTAAGTGCGGATCCCGTAAGCCAAATAACTCCCAAAGAGAGCAATAGCGTTGATGTTACAACTTTGATTGCAATCGAACGCTGAAAGAGAAGGTAAAGACCCTTCATTTAAGATTGGCCGCCCGCCTTGTAGCCAACTCCTCTGATGGTCATCACAATTTCTGGATGCTCTGGATCATGCTCAATCTTCGAGCGAAGTCGCTGCACGTGCACATTAACAAGCCTGGTATCAGTTGAGTGCCTGTATCCCCAGACCTCACTTAAAAGCGCATCTCGAGTAAATACTCGTACCGGGTCTTTGGCAAGTGCAACCAATAAATCAAATTCAAGACGAGTCAGTGTTATCTTCTCAGAACCACGACGAACTTCATGAGCAGTAACATCAATTGTGATATCACCAATGGTGAGAAGTCCCGTTACATCTGAATTTGTTCTGCGAAGTCTTGTCCGAATACGAGCAATTAGTTCGGCTTCATCTCTAAATGGCTTCTGCATATAATCATCTGCGCCCGCTTCTAGCCCTCGAACAATGTCGAGGGTCTCACCTTTTGCGCTGAGCATGACTATTGGCACCATTGATTCAGCCCGAATTAATTTACAGACTTCAATTCCGTCGATTCCTGGCAACATCACATCAAGTAAGACGAGATCTGGAGGATTACTTCTAAATACCTCCAGTGCCTCGTCTCCTCGATTGACTAGATCTACATCAAAGCCAGAGCTCGTTAAAACAATCCCCAGCATCTCCGCAAGATCTTGGTCGTCATCGACGACCATAATTAATGACATTTAAGAACCGTGCTCCCAAGAGTTCAAGTAAAGCTCTTGAGCTGTTGTGAGGGTATCAATCTTGCCGCCCATTGACTTGAGCTTAAGTGATGCAACTTCCTTATCGATGTAGACAGGAACATCATGAACTCCAGGCTTGAGATTCTTCGCCTCTTTAACGAGGTATTCAGCTGTCAACGCTTGATCAGAGAATGACATATCCATAACTGATGCAGGGTGTCCTTCTGCAGCGCCAAGGTTAACGAGACGACCTTCGGCGATAAGTAGCAAACGACGTCCATCTGCTAGAACGTACTCATCTGTCTGGTGGCGCATCTTTGCATTCTTTGACTTTGCTTTTTGCTCTAACCAAGCAACATCAATTTCAATGTCAAAGTGGCCAGAGTTAGCCATGATTGCGCCATCTTTCATCACCAAGAAGTGCTCTTCGCGAAGTACATCGCGATTGCCGGTTACAGTGATGAAGACATCGCCTACTTTGGCTGCCTCTGACATTGGCATTACGCGGAATCCCTGCATCATGGCATCGAGCGCCTTGGTTGGATCGATTTCAGTAACAATTACATCTGCACCCATACCCTTTGAGCGTTCTGCAACACCTTTTCCGCAATATCCGAATCCTGCAACAACCACAATTTTTCCAGCAAGCAGGAAGTTTGTAGCGCGGAATACTGCATCAAGAGTTGATTGTCCTGTGCCATAACGGTTGTCAAACATATGCTTTGTATCTGTATCGTTAACAGCAATCATCGGAAATGTAAGGGCTCCATCTTTAGCCATTTGATTAAGACGGATGACTCCGGTCGTAGTCTCTTCGCATCCGCCTGTAATTGTTGGCAGAAGCTCACGACGAGTTGTGTGGAGTGTATTTACAAGGTCGCAGCCATCATCAAAAACTTGGTGAGGCTCAATATCTAAAGCAGCATTAATGTGTGAGTAGTAACCATCACGATCGACAGCGTTGCGTGCAAAGACTGAGATTCCGTATTCGTGTACAAGTGCTGCAGCAGTGTCATCCTGTGTTGAAAGTGGATTCGATGCACAGAGAGCAATCTCTGCTCCTCCTGCCTTAAGAACGCGCATCAAGTTAGCGGTCTCTGTTGTTACGTGCATACATGCTGCGATTCGCACACCTGTAAAAGGTTGTGACTTCTCAAAACGCTGGCGAATTTCAGCTAAGACGGGCATATTGCGCTCTGCCCATTCGATGCGCTTGCGACCTTCAGCTGCTAGCGATGCATCTGCAATATCGTGTTTTGGAACTGTGGTTGTTGATGCCATTTTTTTCTACTTCTCCCTAAATAGGCCCTGAATGGGCGCTTCTCTTTTTCGCTTGACCTTCGGCGTAGGGCTCTACTGTGCTGATCGGCTATGGGTAAAGATTACTGGGTGCAGTAGATATTGGCAGAATCAAGCTCAGATGCGAATCGTGTTGAGCACAGATTCCCTCATGGATTCCATCTCTACCATCGTTGCTGCTTCAACATTGAGTCTCAGCAGAGGTTCGGTATTGGATGCACGAAGGTTAAACCACCAGGTATCGGCTGAAACCGTGAGGCCATCAAGGTGATCAATTTCGATTCCAGGGCGCGCTGAATAAATGTTCTCAATTTCACTAATCGCTGTTGGTGCATCTGCCACTGTTGAGTTAATTTCTCCGCTCGAGAAATAACGATTAAATGGGGAGAGTAAGTGCGAAAGACTCTGATCGCTACCGCCTAGCGCTGCAATTGCATGCAAGGCAGCAAGCATTCCAGAATCAGCTCTCCAAAAGTCGCGGAAATAAAAATGACCCGAATGTTCTCCACCGAAAACCGCTCCGGTCTCGGCCATAAGCTTCTTGATGTACGAGTGACCAACGCGAGAGCGCACCGCTTTACCGCCATTTTCAGCGATTATTTCTGGGACTGCTCGAGATGAGATGAGATTATAAATAATTGTTGACTCAGGATATTTTGCTAGCTCTCGTGATGCAATAAGCGAAGTGAGTGATGATGGGTTTACAAGGTCGCCATTCTCGTCAACTAAAAAGCAACGATCTGCATCTCCATCGAAGGCAAGTCCAAGGTCAGCTTTATTCTTACGCACTGCGCTCTGCAAATCTCTAAGATTTGCAGGGTCGATGGGATTTGCTTCATGGTTCGGAAAAGAGCCATCGAGTTCGTAATAGAGCTCAATAATCTCAGCATTTAGTGAGGCAAAGACCGCTGGGGCAGTGTGGCCTGCCATACCGTTTCCGGCATCAACGACAATCTTGAGTTTTCTAATCTGCGTTGTGTCGACTAGCGCGTGTAAGTGCGCAACATAATCTGCCAACATATCTTCTCTGCGCTCTACACCGACTTGAGTTGTAGAAATTGGAGAACCCTCTTGGACATATTTTTCAATTCGCTGTAGTCCTGATTCTTTTCCGATCGGGCGGGCCCCACTCAAACATAATTTGATTCCGTTATAGGCGGCAGGATTGTGGCTAGCTGTAAACATAGCCCCCGGAAGATTAAGTTTTCCTGCCGCAAAATAGAGCATATCGGTAGACGCTAAACCGATTCGAAGAATATCTAACCCTTGCGACATTACTCCTGCGCTAAATGCATCAGCAAGTTCGGGTGATGAGGGACGCATATCCTCGCCAATGACAACTGTTGCTGGTTCGCGTTCTTCTTTGAGAAAACGTGCATATGCAACACCAGTTGCGAATGCAAAATCAGCGGTGAGCTCATCTTCAACTAGCCCACGTATGTCATAAGCTTTGAAAATTGAAATGGTCATGAAGGAACTGCACGCAAATGGCCACGACGACCCAGGTTAGAAGAGTCTTTAGTTACTATCTCGGCTTCTGCAGAATCAGATGCACGCGCAACTTCACGGATCGCATCTGCAATCGCCATAAGATCGTCCTCATTTGGTCCAGGACTTTCGGTTACAAGCGCCTCGCGATCAACGCTCCAACCATTCGGAACAGTGAGCTTGGATGCATGGCGCGCACAAAGATCGTATGCATGCGGTTCGGAGAACGCTGCAATTGGCCCAAGAACTGCCTTAGATTCGGCGTAGATATATGTGAGTGTCATTGTGGCAGTTGCGCGACAACTTACGCGCGAACAAGAGCGGCCTGAAAATGAACTCATAGCGAGAAGATTAGTGGAAGACGATGCTTAAACTATGGAATCAACACTCGAATATCTGATTGCGGAACAGATGAACGAGTGAGAGCTGTACCCGGAAGAAGAGGCGCATATCCAGAACCGCTCGTGGAATTGATTAAAGCTGAGCCATAGGTATCTGATGAGCTCTTCTGGATCTTCACCGTGCGCGCCTTCGCCCCAACTTGATATGTAACGAGACCTGATCCGCGGAGTTCAACTTTGAAGATCTTTCCCTTTGGAGCACCAATTTCTAAATCAACTGAAATCTTTTCGCCCGTGAAGACCAGTAAAGGCGATGTGCCCGTTACTGAGTAAATACTCGGTTCGAGTTCTGGAACCGGCGTACTCCAGAGAAAATCTGACTTACCGCTTACGAGAGTCTTTGAGAAAACCGCAGCCACAATTGGGCGATCAGCTTTCAGCTCAAGTGCAAAACGAGGGTTTGATGTCAATACGTTTAGAGGGAGATCAATAACTTTACCTGGTGCGATAAGTCGTCCATCAACTCCTGCAGGAGCAAATGACTCGTTAGCTGAGATGACATTTGCTTTAATTTCTGCGCTTACATCACCTGGCACCATTATGCGGAGAATGTGTTGCTGAATACTCCCTCTCGAAGGAATATGCGGAATTGCAGGAATAAATAATGAGCGCGAAGGCGTGGATATTGAGTTTACGGAATCTCCACCTAAAGTTTGAAGACCTCGACCACGTTCATCAACCAAGAATGCATTGACTCGGCCCGATTGCGAAACCACATTGATTACTAAGGCGCGCGAACCCGGTGTCAGATAGGAAAGGCGCACACTCTTTACCGAGTTGGCCTTGACTGGTATTACCTGTTCTATTTGCGATCCGGCCTCAGTAAATACTGAAACTCCAACAAGAGCACGACCTAACCCGCTATTAACGAGAGTTAATCTTCCCTTTGAGGTGACATCTGCGCTACCACCGACAAACCATTGAGAAGTTATTGGCGCTAAACAGGTTACCGCTCCCGCCCATATACCCGAACGCGTCTGCCAAGAGATAGGAGTAATCTCTTGCGAATCAATAACAATTGCTTGCTCACCCCCGGCTAGCCGACTCTTTCCTGATTCTTTAAATGTCATCGTCGAAGTTCCTGATTTGCGGACCAAAGCTTTAGAAGATGCGAGTGAAATAAATGAGTCTTCATTCTCGCTATCAGCAGGACAGACAACTGCAGGATAGCTTTCAGTATATGCAACCTTATTTGTAGTAAATGAGAGCAAATTAACCGTAAGAATAACAACAATTAGAGCTGCAAAAAGATGAACGTTTCTATTTCTTATCATGCGAGTTCTCGATCCAACATTTCGCGACGTCGACGTCCCGAAGGTAGCGCCATAATAATCGAGGTCACTAAGACAATTAAGAAGAGAGAGATCCAGGCGCGACGGCCAGTGCCATCATGTAAGAAATTAATTTCACCTGCTTGTAACACCTTAAATTGCGGAAGACCGTAATTATTGGTTGAGCGCTCAAGCCTTACTCCTTCAGAAAGAGCTTGCCACGAAGTACTGAAGTTCTCAGTAAGAGTAATCGTTCCAAATCCAGGCGCCTTTACAGTTCCTTGAACTGAATCCAAGACAGTGACTTTGCCTGAAAAATCAGTGAAGAAGAAACGTCCAGTAGGTTCATTCACCTTCCACACTGTTCCTTCATCTGTTGATGATGCACGACTAAATCCACCGAGTCCATCAATTACCTGGATGAGCTCTTTATTCGCAGTCTTTTTCACGAATACATATTTGATTCCGTGAGCAACAAACACTTTGCTACTGGTGACGCCGGTATTGTCGATGAGACCTTCAACTGCAGCAGTAAGCGATTCGCTCAATGAAGTGGCAACATCTGCCTCACCAAGTTTGATTCCCTCGCCGCGAGAAATTGAATAGGCAAGCGATGTATGTCCATTATTTGTGAGGGGGCGAATCACAAGGATTTTAGCTTCCTCTTCAACAGCGAGATAGGCCGGCAACACAACTTCAGACTTATGGGCAAGTGGGGAGTTGGCACTTGCTGTAAATATCCAAAGTGAAGATGTAACGCTATAGGTGAGTGAAAATAAGAGAACTAAGGCGACAATGAAGTGCTGATAACTAAGACGGGTATTTTCCAAACGTTCTTTTACTCCATCAAATGCAATAGTTGCAGCTACAACAGCAAAGAGGCTAGCTACAGCAATGAGAGCTCCGCTAAAGAAAAGTTGTGTGGAAGATGATCCATTACCTGTAACTCGAATTGCAGCACAGAGCGCACCCAGTAGCAGAAATGTAATACCTAGCGCGGAATACTTACGAGCCTGCGAGATTGAAAAATAAGTCACGAGTAATAAAAGTGAGATAGGGCTAATTGCCCACCAAGGAAGTGAGCCAAGTCCTCCTGGGTTTGCAAGTAGTGCCAGATTAGCGCCACCGCCATCCTGCGGAACTCCGATTTCGATAAGGAGTTGGCTGGGATTGATGAGAAATTTCAAGGAATTTGGGACGAGCAGAAGAAATGGAATTGCTAGGAGTAGTAAACGTCGCAGAGCGCGAGCAATAAATAATGGGTCTCTTGGATTCTTAGCAAAGTAGAGAAAATCCTTGGAAATATAAATTAATGTAAAGATTGTGAGTGGAATAAAGAGTGATGGGTTAAATGCTAGAAGTACCCAGAGAAAGAGAGCGACGGTGAAGATACTTCGAAGGGCACGCTCCTCGATGCGATCCCAGCTTCCCCAGAGGCGCAGCATCAGTGGAAGTGCAATGATTAGTACGAGTACTCCTAGGCGCCCACCATTAATAGCTGATATCGATACGGGTGATAGCGCATAGAGAAATGCCATCGCGGCCGAAAGCACTGAATTTGATGTGAGCCCCTTGAGGTATGAGTGGGCGCTCCATAGCGCTAAGAATGGCGCTGCAAAGAAGAGTAAGCCAACTGCCAGTGAAACATTCCCGAAAGTGGCAGTAGATAGAAGCGCTAGTAGAAATGTCCACGCTGGAGCTTCGATTCCACTTCCCATGCCAACAGGGTGCCAACTCTCAACATAGAATTTCCAAAGTTCTGAAGCTCCCTCTTGAGAAATTGCCAATGCACCACCAGAGATGGTGCCGAATCTATAGCGCATCCAGACAAAGACCAGAACTGACATCAAAGTGAATGAAAAAACAAAAGGCTTCAAGAAGAGTGATCGCCAAGATTTTCTCGCCAACGGCTGGAGAATTTCTTCGTCATCTTCGGCAATATCTAAATTGCTTATCATGATGGATTCATCATTGATATCTTCAGGGAAGATACGCTCACGAATTCTTTCGAAGAATCGGCTAGTACCGGTACGAAGTTGATCCCAGCGTGAGGGGATAAACCGTGCGACGATTCCTGATGAGACCAATCTTTGACTGCGCCGTTTCTTTCGCGCTACCAATAATTCGCCGGGATGGATGAGAAGCGATGCAATCGCCAAAATTTCATCGCTGGCGTAACCCGGCAATTTTGCAAATAGAAATGCGACAGACCTAATGAGCGCACCGCTCAATAACTGAATCGCGAGTAAAGGCAATTTCCACCAAGAAGAATTTGCAAGAAGGACATATGCAGCATTTCGTCGATCGAGAAGGAGTGGCCGATGAAGAGGTGCACCCGCGATATCAATGCCACGTCTCTCTGTTGCGGCGGCTTGGGCGTGATAACCAATGGCTGAAGTAACTGCCAGTGCTGAGTGACCTGCAACGTGCATGCGCCAACCAAAATCAACATCATCTCTAAAGAGTTCTAGATTTGTATCAAATCCACCAAGCTCTTCGAAAACTTCGCGTCGAATTAGTGCGCCGGCTGTACTTACGGCAAGAACTTCATGAGTGCCATCATGCTGACCTTGATCGTATTCATGAGGCTCAAGTCCGGTCCAACGTGATCCATTAGTTGCGATACTTATTCCAGCTTCAAGTAGATGTGTGCGATCATGCCAACCAAGAAGTTTCGGTCCCACCATTGCAATACTTGGCCGTTCGGATACAGCACTTATTAACTCGGCAAGAGCGCCTGCATCTAATGAACAATCATCGTGAAGGATCCAGAGCCACTCATCGACTCCGTTTACTGGTGCAGGAAGTTGAGATAAGCCGTAATTGATTGCCTCTGCAAAAGATGTAGTGCGATCAAGAGTGACCGTTGGAATTTTTGCTCCTTTAAGGAGCTTTGGTGAAGAATCTAGCGAACCCGTATCGATTGCGAGAATCAAATCTGCAGGAAGTGTTTGCGATGCAATTGAGGCAACAACTTCGGGTAACCAAGTCGCTCCGTCATGAACGACCAAGAGAGCGCTAATTCGATTAATCGCCATGACTAGTACCCTTTACGATTTTTACTCTTTACGATCTTTGCAATCGCAAGAGAGTGAGAGCTCTTTAGGCGCGACGCTTTAGGCGACGACGTTCGCGCTCTGAGAGGCCGCCCCAGATACCAAATCGCTCATCGTGAGCGAGCGCGTATTCAAGACACTCTTGGCGCACATCGCAGGAGAGGCAGACTCGCTTTGCTTCGCGAGTAGAGCCACCTTTTTCAGGGAAGAATGCTTCTGGATCGGTCTGGGCGCATAGTGAGCGCTCCTGCCACGAAAGCTCCATATTTTCGCCATTGGCGAGTTGGATTGTTGGTCCAGCAGTGGGGGCTGATGGCTTGCCAGTTGAAAATCCCTCTGGGCGGATCGGCATATGTCGAATCTCCTCAAGTCATTTAGTCGTTATGACACTAGGGGCACTTCATTAGAAGCGCCTTGCTACATACCGAATTACACCCATGTAATCCCTTTTAGTCAACCCCGCTCCCCGTTCACAAACCGATAAAATCGCGGATGGGTGAGTAAATATCGACAATTAGCTAGGAATAGGCTCACTTTTACGCACGGATTGATAGAAATTTTCTAAATTAGTTGCAGGTGCAATGTGAGCTCCGTGAGCAATAAAACAGTGGCGAAGTGTGGTCCCGTTCCCAATAATTACATCATCCCCAACTATGCAATCTTCAATGATGCAATCTGCGCCGACTTCAACTCGAGCCCCAAGAGAGCTCTTTCCTGTGATTGTGGCGCTGGGATCAATCTTGCACTCGGCTAAGGATTGGAAATCTCCATCGATTAAATCACGCGAGCCTTTAAAGAGCGCTGCCGGCGTACCCACATCGAGCCAGTATGCCTGTTCTCTGTAGCCATAGATTGCTCGAGCATCTTTAACGAGAGCTGGGAAGGTTTCGCGCTCAATGCTGACAACTTTGCCGAGTGGAATCTCATTGAGCACCCGCGGATGGAAGATGTAGCAGCCAGCGTTAATTGATTGAGTTACGGGGTTCTCCATCTTCTCTAAGAATGCAGTGACGCGCCCATCAGAATCAGTTGGAACGCAACCAAATGCTCGAGCATCTTCCACATCAATTAAATGCAGAGAGACTTCTGCATTCTTACTTTGGTGAAACTTGATTTGCTCAGCAATCGAGTGGCGACTTAGGACATCACCATTGAAAATTACAATCGGCTCATCTCCAAGATTTGCTAAATCAAAAAGTTGCGCGGCATTACGAATCGCACCACCTGTGCCGAGCGGTTCTTTTTCAACTGCATAGAGAATCTTGATTCCCCACCGCGAACCATCGCCAAAGTAGGGAGTAAAGACATTAGCAAGATATGAAGTAGCGAGAACAAGTGTGTGAATACCAGCTGCCTTCGCAGCCATTATTTGATGCTCTGTCACTGGAATGCCCGCTACTGGCAACATAGGTTTGGGAGTCTCAGAGGTAAGTGGCATCAAGCGCGTTCCAAATCCACCGACGAGAAGAATTCCAAGAGCCATCGTTATGCCTTTACAGCTTCGGTAATTCGCGAAGCCGCATCAGTTATCTGCTGATCAGTAGCGGTCATTGCAATTCGAATATGCTGCGAGCCTTTATCCCCATAGAAAATGCCAGGGGTTGCGAGTATTCCAAGCTGAGCAAGCCAGGCGACAGATTCCCAGCAATCTTCATTGCGAGTCGCCCAGAGATAGAGCCCTGCATCGGAGAAATCAATTGTGAATCCGGCAGTGGTTAGAGCTGGAATTAGCTTGGCTTTGCGGGCGTTATAACGATTGCGTTGTTCACTTACATGATCTGAATCAGCCAAGGCTGCAATCATCGCTTTCTGTACAGGCAGAGGGACCATCATTCCGGCATGTTTGCGAACTTCAAGAATCTGAGCAATTAGTGCCGGATCGCCCACAACAAAGGCTGCACGATAACCGGCAAGATTTGATCGCTTTGAGAGTGAGTGCACAGCAAGAATATTTCGGTTATCTCCATCTGTGTATTGCAAAATGGATGAGGGAGTTTTATTTGTACCGAACTCTAGATAGCACTCATCAGATACGACTACTCCCTTAGTTCTACGCGCCCAATCGATAGCAACACGGTATTCAATTTCATTATGGACGCGACCGGTTGGGTTAGAAGGAGAGTTAACCCACGCTAACTCCGCTGTCGGCCACTGAGTAGCATCAATATCGACTGGAGTTGCCTCAGCTTTTGCCAGAAGTGCTCCTACTAAATATGTCGGGTATGCAACATCAGGGTAGAGGACGCTCTTGGTGGTTAGAAGCGTTGGTAGCCAAGCAACAAACTCTTTTGAGCCAATCAACGGAAGTACTGCAAAATCTCCAGTGGCACCTAGATTCTTTTTCGCCCATTCAGTGATTGCCACGCGAAGTTCTGGAGTTCCAACTGTCACGGGATAACTTGGTGAGTTTGCCGCCTCGCGCAAGGCTCTCTGAATAAAATCTGGAGTTGGGTCTACCGGGGTGCCAACAGAGAGATCGATTATTCCTGCGTGATGTTCTTTTGCAATTACGCCATATGGAGCAAGTGCATCCCAGGGAAAATCAGGAAGTTTGTGGGCCAAGTGCGCTCACATCAGGGTGGTCGGTATTGGTCTCGCCCACCTTAGATGCTCCACCGGGAGATCCGAGCTCAATAAAAAATTCAGTATTTACTTTCTTATATTCCTGCCACTGACCTGGGACATCATCTTCGTAATAGATTGCTTCAACAGGACAGACAGGTTCGCAGGCTCCACAATCAACACACTCATCGGGTTGGATATAGAGCATCCGTGAGCCTTCGTAAATGCAATCAACTGGGCACTCTTCACGACATGACTTGTCCTTAACGTCCACGCAAGGCTGGGCAATTACATAAGTCACGGGGTTCTCCTTCAAATAGCTTTTGCGGCGCCTGCCTGCGCCGCCTCTGCGAATTCTAACCCTGCATCGCACTCGATGCACGATTAAGGGCGCCCCAATAAGGTTGGGCTATGGATTTTTCTGGGGATTTTACGAGTGAGGTAGCTGGCGCAATCGGCAAGCGCGTCAGTATTCGCCTGCGCGAAGGAGATTCGATGAGGGATCTTCTGGGAGTTCTCAAGAGTGAGGGTGAAATAATCAAAGGCGATGGCTCGGTAGCTACTTTCTCAACTAGTGATATTGCCTTCTTTAGAGTCATACCTGTTTTTAATCGCCGGGATCACGAACGTGAGCTAGAAGAAGCACGATTGCAACTCTATGAAACTGCTTCTCGCCAATTACGAGAAATATCTAGCGACCTAGTTCGAATTTACTCATGTGGTCCAACTGTTTATCGTGACGCCCATGTAGGAAATATGCGTACATTCTTGCTCACTGATTTAATTGTTCGAGTGCTCTCATTAAAGGGTCAAAGCGCGATAACGGTTCAAAACATTACTGATGTTGGTCACATGAATGATAATTTTGTAGCCGGCGCGCAAGAAGATAAAGTCTTGCAAGAGGCGAGAAATCAATCTCTGACTCCCATCGAAATAGCCCGTAAGTATGAAGAGAGATTTCATAAGGATCTCGCTTCTCTCAATATAACTCCTGCACATTTCTATCCTCGCGCTAGCGATAATATGAGAGAAATTATTGAAGCAATTGGGGTTCTTATTGAAAGCGGAAATGCATATGTTGGTTCTGACAAAAATGTTTACTTTAGCGCCGAGAGTTTCCCAAGTTACGGATTTATTAGCGGCAACAAATTAGATTCACTTAAGCCAGGTCATCGTTTTGAATTTGAGGACGATGGAGCGAAAAGGTTCCATGCCGATTGGGCGCTCTGGAAAGTTTCTGCCACCAGAACCGAGATGGTCTGGGATTCACCTTGGGGAATCGGATTTCCAGGTTGGCATATTGAATGCACTGCTATGTCTCTTCAGCTCTTGGGAGATAGCGTCGATATCCATGTTGGTGGTATCGATTTAAGGTTTCCACACCACGAAAACGAACGAGCCCAGACAAATTCCATTGCCAAAAAGGATGTAGTCGCGCATTGGCTTCATGGAGAACACCTTCTCTTTGAGGGTCGGAAGATGTCCAAAAGTGCTGGAAATGTCGTACTTGTAGAAGAAATCATCGCCGCTGGACTTGACCCATTAGCTCTGCGTTTGGCTCTATTAGAGAATCGATATCGCTCGCAGATGAACCTCACGTGGGATTCGCTGCGAGCTGCACATGCAACACTTGAGAGATGGCGTTCTCTAGTAAATAGTTGGGGTTGGGGCGCTGAATTAAAATACGATCAAGAAGTCCACGCCAACTTAATGAACGATCTTGATACTCCAAAGGTCTTGATTAGGCTTCGCGCAATTGAGAAAGATGTGACGATTGGCGCATTAGATAAGCGCGCAATCTTTCTCTATGCAGATCTAGTTCTTGGCTTAGATATCTCACGCGCACCAAAAGTTATTGAAGTTTCCGATGAGGTTAAGGGATTGATAGAACTACGAACTGCCGCTCGCGCCGAAGGAAATTGGAGTGAGAGCGATCGCCTTCGTGATCAGTTACTTTCCTTGGGATATAAAGTCCAAGATGGCAAGAGTTAAGCGCGACGAAGAGCAGCTAACGCAACCGTAATAAGTCCGAGAATCATCAGAGCTGCTCCAAGTGAGTCTCCCTGAATAAGAAGTTCTCTTCCTACTCCGAATGTTCCCGCTCTCAAAGCAATTACAACCCACGCACAGGCCGCAAGAAATTTGTAAATTCTTTTGCCGGTGTATCGCCCCACGTACCAGATCGAAAAGTACGAAAGTGTGAGGCCAAGAATGAGACCCACTGGCGCCACGCTCTGATGAAGTAGAACGGAGGCGAGCCCAGAACTTATGCCGAAGAAAAGGGCGGATAAAGTCTGCATTTACAGCGTTATGCCGGAGAAGAGATCGCTCTCTCTTCCATTGCTATCAAATGGTTCGCACTTTTCGCCGCGAACTAAGGTGTAGTACTCATGCCCCCACACTTGTAGCCCTAAATTATTGGAGAGAGCGAAGAATGGGCCATCAACCGCTATCTGTGTGGCATGAGCACGCATGGCAGCCATTTTCTGATCTACATACGAGTTTCCATCAATAAGTGTGGTGACGAATGAATCATCTTTTGCAAACGGTAAATCATCAGCACTTTCGGCACCAAAGAAATCTGAGCCTAATTCTTTCATTTTATCGATGCCATCTTGAATCACAGAGCGAGGCATGACATTCCAATAAATTTTAGGAATCTGCCACTCGCTTTTTTCTGCAGCAGCCATAGCTACGCGATGGGCTTGAATATGATCTGGGTGACCATAGCCACCGAATTCATCGTAAGTAATCAGGATATGAGGTTTGACTTCATCGATAACGCGTACGAGATGAGAAGTTGCGGTATCAAAATCTGCCTGCCAGAAACAATCACTACGTTCATTGGGTTCGGTACCCATCATGCCACTATCGCGATATTTGAGCTGTGGTGATCCTAAGAATCTATAGTCGCTTATTCCGAGCTCTTTCATCGCTTCTGCAAGTTCAATGACTCGGTGATCTCCAAGTAAATCATCGTGAGTGGCGGCTTTATGTGAATGCTCTTCAACAAGAACTTCGCCTTCCTCGCCACGCGTGCAGGTGACAAGCGTGACGTCAGCGCCAAGCGCCGCGTACATCGCCATCGTCGCGCCATTATTGATCGTCTCATCATCGGGGTGAGCATGAACGAGCAGAGCGCGATAGCCCTTATATGAATTCTGCATCTGTGTTTACTCTTTAGTAAACCGGGAGAGAAGAATCGATCTGCTTTGCCCAAGCAATAACGCCACCGCTTACATGGGTAGCATCGGCAAATCCAGCGTTCTTTAGAATTGCCAAGCACTCGGCAGAGCGAACACCGCTCTTGCAGTGAAGAATGATTGGCTTATTTTGAGGCAAATCTGCGAGTGCGCTTCCATCAATAAATCCTTGTTTTGGAATCAGATGGGAACCCGGAATTCGAACAATCTCAAACTCACTCGGTTCACGCACGTCGATGAGATAGAAATTTTCTGCCCCATCAATCTTTGATTTCAACTCTTGGACAGTGATGGTCGAACCTGTACTAGCCTCTTGAGCCGCATCTGAAAGTACGCCGCAGAATGCTTCGTAGTCGGGAAGTAACTCTTTTTGACGCGGATTATCGCTACAGATAGGGCAATTTGGATCTTTGCGAATCTTTACTTTGCGAAAGCTCATCTCGAGCGCGTCATAAATCATCAATGAACCAATGAGTGGCTCGCCAACACCTGTTAGAACTTTGATTGCTTCAGTTGTCTGAATCGAACCGATGGTCGCGCAGAGAACACCGAGTACGCCACCTTCGGCGCAGCTTGGAACCATTCCGGGAGGTGGTGGTTCTGGATAGAGGCAGCGGTAGCAAGGACCGTACTCGGCCCAGAAAACACTGGCTTGTCCATCGAAGCGGTAAATCGATCCCCAAACATAGGGCTTCTTTAAGAGTACGCATGCATCATTAACAAGATAACGAGTAGCGAAGTTATCTGTTCCATCAACAATAATGTCGTACTGCGCAAAAATTTCGAGAACATTGGAATTATCGAGACGAGTTTCATGAGTAATAACTTTTACATAAGGATTGATCTCAGCAATTTTCTCGCGAGCACTCTTTGCCTTACTTTTTCCGATATCTGATTGACCGTGAATAATCTGTCGTTGTAGATTTGATTCATCGACGGTGTCGAATTCAACTATGCCGAGAGTTCCGATACCAGCAGCAGCAAGATACATAAGTGCTGGAGAACCTAATCCACCTGCACCAACGCAGAGAACTTTGGCATTCATCATTCTTTGCTGACCAGCCATCGCAACATCAGGAATAATGAGGTGGCGGCTATAACGTCGAACTTCATCAACAGTTAGCGGCGCACCAGGGGAAACGAGTGGTGGAGTCTTCATGTGATGATTCTGCCGTAATGCGCGAGAGCTCGCCACTTTACGCATCAGCTCATCACTCGCTACGATAGGCACAATGAGTACAGCAGATGCAAATGGTTCGCAGGCAACCGGTTCGCTAGCAAAAGGCGATAAAGCTCGCCTGCCTCGCGATGAAAGGCGAGCAATTCTTTTAACGGCAGCGCTCGAAGTTTTTACTGCAGCCGGATATCACTCTGCTGCAATGGATGAGATTGCAGATCGTGCTGGTGTAAGTAAGCCGGTTCTCTATCAACATTTTCCATCAAAGTTAGATCTCTACCTTGCTGTTCTCGACCTTCACATTGATTCACTGGTTTATGAAATTCAAAAAGCAATCTCTTCGACTCCAGATAACGCGCAGAGAGTGCACGCCACTATCGTTGCCTACTTCACCTTTATCGAAAATGAAGGTGAAGCCTTCCGTCTTCTCTTTGAGAGCGATATGAGCGTCGAGCCACAGGTGCACGAAAGATTGAGTCGTATGACCTATGACTGCGCTGCTGCTGTAAGTGGAGTGATTTCTAATGACACCGGACTTCCTAAAGAGGCGGCCATGTTGCTCGGAGTTGGTTTGATTGGATATGCCCAAGTGACGGCGCGTCACTGGCTTGAGCGAGATAGCAAGCTCACTCGCCAACAAGCTATGGATCTCGTTGAGAACCTGATGTGGCGTGGAATATCTGGATTTCCCCGCACTGAGCTTTAACGAATAGAATCTCCTCATGAGCACTAAGAAAAATGAAAAGTCATCACAGGTTCGCATCGCCGTAACAGATGTTTCAAGCGAGCTCTCCTTTGAGTGCCCTTCTTCACCGGCTGAGATAAAGAGCGCGATCACCGCAGCGCTTGCAGCAAATACTCCTTTAAGCCTGACTGATATTCGCGGTCACGAAATTCTTGTTCCTGCGGCAAAGATTGGCTACATCGAAATCGGTGAGCCAGTCGAACGTCGCGTTGGCTTCGGCGCCCTCTAAGTGAGCCTAACCTTCGCCGAACTTCCTCTTCGTAAGGAGACGATTGACGCTCTCCATCTCCATGGATTCTTAGCGCCATTTGCAATTCAAGAGATGGTTCTACCCATCGCACTCGCCGATGGAGATGTCATCGGACAAGCAAAGACCGGGACCGGAAAGACTCTCGCATTCGGCATCCCAGTTATTGAACGCGTTATCTCTCCATCTGATCCAGAGTGGGACTCTCTCGAAGCCAAAGGTGCACCACAGGCACTTATCGTTGTACCTACACGTGAGCTATGTGTTCAAGTAGCTAAAGATATTGAAGAGCTCTCACTTAATCGCGGAATCCGCTCGCTCGCTGTCTATGGCGGACGCGCCTTCGAACCACAGATTGAAGCTCTTGAATCAGGGGTTGAGATCGTAATTGGAACACCAGGACGTTTACTCGATCTCTATCGTCAAGGAAAACTTAAGCTATCGAAGGTCACCCGAGTAGTTCTCGATGAAGCAGATGAGATGCTAGATCTCGGCTTTCTTCCGGATGTAGAGAAGATTTTTTCATCCACTCCTGCTCGTCAACAGACAATGCTCTTCTCAGCAACAATGCCGGGCGACATCATCGCCTTGGCTCGTAAATTCATGAATCAGCCAGTACATATTCGCACCCAAGATTCACAAGATGAGGGTCGTGTAGTTGCTCGCATCAAACAACATGTCTTCCGCGCGCATGCGATGGATAAGATTGAGATGTTAGCCCGAATCCTTCAGGCAAATGGGCGCGGTCCAACAATTGTTTTCTGTCGTACAAAGCGCACTGCCCAAAAGACTGCTGATGACTTAATGGAGCGCGGTTTTCGGGCATCTTCTATTCATGGTGATTTAGGGCAGAGCGCACGCGAGAAAGCTCTTAACGACTTTAAATCTGGAAAGCGCGATGTATTGATTGCGACAGATGTTGCGGCCCGCGGTATCGACGTAGATGGAATCACTCACGTAATTAACTTTCAATGCCCAGAAGATGAAAAAGCATACGTTCACCGCATTGGACGTACAGCTCGAGCTGGCGCAGATGGAATCGCAGTAACTTTTGTTGATTGGGATGAACTTGCACGATGGAAGATGATAGATACAACTCTCGAACTAGGCTTACCAGAGCCACTTGAGACGTATTCTTCTTCAGCTCACTTCTTTGAGGCCCTTGATATTCCAACAGATGCATCCGGTCGCATGGTTGCTGCAGCCAAAGTTGAAGTCGAAACCAAACGTGATCGCCCTGTGCGAGATCGTCCAGTGCGCGATCGACCTGTCAGCAAGAGTGAGCCAGTAAAGAAAGCTCCACGTGAGGCTAGTACAAGAGTTCGAACTCGTACGAAACGCGTCTCAGAAAGTTAAATCAATTCGCTAAGAGCTTGATGGCATTGGCGAGCATCTGAACCGCGATTGCAGCAAGTAACAAACCTGCAATTCTCGCCAGGAGATTTACTCCTGATTCCCTTATCACTTTAAGGATAGTTGTTGATGTCATGAGAACTATTCCAATGACTAAGTGAACTGCGATGATAGCTAGTGCTAATCCACTCATTCGTGCTGCTGTATCTGCTTGCTCTACGAAGATCATCGTTGCAACGATTGCTCCTGGGCCCGCGAGCAACGGTGTACCCAATGGAACCATGCCGATATTTGTTCCCTTAGTCTCCATCTCGTGCACTGTACCTGTAAGGAGTTGAAGTGAGACATAGAGAAGAAGTAATCCACCTGCTGCCTGAAGCGCCTCAATTGAGACATGCATGTATTCAAGGATAAAGCGACCGAATAATGCGAAGGATGCAATCACCAAAAGAGAGACACCTGCTGCTAGCCATGCTAAACGAGTTCGCTCACGTTGGCTCTTATTCGCAACAAGTGAGAGGAAGATCGGGGTTGCTCCCGGAGGATCGAAAATTACCAACAGTGTTACAAAAGCTTGTACTGCGAAGGTGAGGGCGGTTACTTCATCCATCGTTGCACTACTCTTCTCTCATTAGCCATTGACTCAAGACGTTCCCATTCTTGCCTATCAGTGGTGTTCTCACCAAGTTGATTGAGTTTTCCGGTACCGTGATAATCACTTGAGCCTGTAACAACTAGATCAAGTGAGCGGGCAACAGCCATAAGTTGATTTCGCTCATCTTCACTATGGTCACGATGGTAAACCTCAATCCCGTTAAGGCCTGCTGCAACAAGTGATTGAAAAGTTGATTCATCAATGATCTGACCACGTCTTGAAGCGAAAGGGTGAGCAATCACAGAAACTCCCCCAGCTTTTCTAATCGCCCGAATAGCATCCTCTGGAGTCGGCGATAGATGAGTGACATAGAAAGGTGAATCATTGTTGAGTAAATCCGCGAAAGCTTCGTCGCGACTCTTCACAATTTTTTTCTTAACAAGTGCATCTGCCAGATGTGGTCTACCTAAAGTGGCGCCCTCAGGCGTTGATTGCGCAACATCTTCAATGGTTATGTCGTAGCCTGCAGCCCGCAGATTTTCGATCATTTTTCGCATCCGTGGAATTCGAGTATCGCGAGAGTCTGCAAGCAAACGTTGAATTTCGTCATCTTTGCCATCGAAGAGCATGCCCAGCATATGAACTGCTACTCCATCCTCAGTGAGACAGGAAACTTCTGAGCCAAGAACTAATTGCAGATCTGAATGAAGTGCATTGGTTGCTTCTTCCCAGCCAGAAGTTGAATCGTGATCTGCTAAACCTAAAACTGTTATTCCGGCAGCGGCAGCTTTCTTCACTAACATCAGTGGTGAATCGGTTCCGTCGCTACATGTTGTATGTGTATGTAGATCAATCATTCCAATACCTCAGCTTCGACCATTTCGCGGGTGGGACGCGTGCGCAATACAACCATGGTGCACCCTCCGAGAATAAGGATTATTCCTGGAATAATAAGTCCGGAAGGTTGTTTTCCGATCTCAAAAATCCCAGCCAAGATTGCAGCAACAGGGACTTCAAAGAAAACTATTAATGAAACAACTGCGGGAGAAACTCGCTTGAGTGCTGCGTTAAACATGGAATGCCCGAGTATCTGTGCGCCAGCAATAAGCGCCAAAAGAATCCACCATTCACGGGCTGGAAAATCAATCAACTCACTTCCACTGATAATTGCAATAGGTAGCGCGGTGAGAGCGCAAACTCCATAGCAAATTGCGGTGTAAGAACTAGCTGCGAGCGACTTCATCGCTTTAGATCCAAATAACATATAGAGGGCAGCGAGCGCAGCAGAAATTACTGCTGCTAGATCGCCAAGAAATGAACGACGGTCGAGCGAGAAATCAATTCCTGAAATTAGAAGTACACCAACGAAGCTGACAATCATTCCGAGCCAGGCCTTCGAAGGAATATGTCCGCCCGTCATTTTTACAAAGATACTTGCAAAAATTGGCTGGAGGGCGACAAGCGCGGTGCCCGCCGCAACAGAAGTCATTCGCATTGCAGCGAAGAATCCAATGAAGTGAAGTGCCAGTAGTACCCCGGCAGCGGCTGCCCATTTTGCGCCGGCGCGATCAACTTTATTTCGAAGCGCAAAAGGAAGCGTAAATAGTGAGCCACCAAGATTTCTCCAGAATATGAGGGAGAGGATGGGCATTGCGCTCAATGCAATGAGGGGCCCCGATGAACCGATTCCGAGGATTCCGATACCTAATCGGATCAGGTCAGAGCGTTCGGGCATCGCTGTAATGTCTGAAGAAGTGGGAGCCATGGATGAAACCTAGCCGATACCCTTAGCCTATGAAGGGAATCCTATGAGCGGCAATGGAATGAATCGCGTATTCCTCGCCCGCCTTGCTGGCACAGCGGTCTTTGACCCTAATGGAGATCCTGTTGGCAAGGTGCGCGATGCTGTGGCGACCCTGCGCTCAAATAATCAGCCTCCCCGAATCCTTGGTCTCGTAGTTGAAGTACCGCTACGTCGTCGTGTATTTGTTCCGATCACTCGAGTTACTTCTATCGAATCTGGTGCTGTAGTAATTACCGGACTACTGAACATGCGTCGCTTTGAAACTCGTGCTGGAGAAATTCTTGTCTTGGGAGATTTACTTGATCGCTCCATTACCATCGTTGAAAGTGGCGAGTCGGTTGTTGTAGAAGATATGGGTATGGAGCTCACTCGCACCGGTGATTGGCTTATTTCAAAAGTTCACATAATGCGAAAGGGACGTGGGATTCGTCGCAAGGGAGCGACATCTACCGTTGCCTGGAATGAGCTTGTCGGCTTTGCAGCTCAAGAAGCTAGTCAAGGCGCTACAAATCTTCTTGCAACTCTCAGCACTTTGCGAGCCGCAGATTTAGCTACTGTCTTACAAGACCTCTCGCCAAAGCGACGCATTGAAGTTGCGCGTGCCCTGGATGACGAGCGCCTTGCAGATGTCATTGAAGAGATGGATGAGCAAGTGCGAGTTGAGCTTTTGGCAGAACTCGAAGGCGAGAGAGCCGCTGATGTTTTGGAAGAGATGGATCCTGATGATGCGGCAGATCTTCTGCGCGAAATTGGAGAAGAACGCGCGCAGGAACTTATTGATTTAATGGATCCAGAGGATGCCGAAGATGTTCTGCGATTGATGACTTATGAGGATTATTCTGCTGGCGGATTGATGACAACCGAACCGATTGTGATGTCAGCCGATTATTCAGTTGCTGATGCACTCGCGGCCGTGAGAAAGAGCGAGCTATCACCTGCTTTAGCATCACAAATTTTTATCTGCCGCCAGCCACTTGAAACTCCTACTGGTCGCTTCATAGGGCTCGTTCATTATCAACGTTTACTCCGTGAACCGCCTGCCACATTGCTCGGTTCTATTGTGGATTCAAGCACGCACGGCGTTAATCCCGATGCATCACTCCATGAGGTTGCTTCATACTTAGCTAGCTATAACTTGCTTTCTATTCCGGTTATCGATGCAAATGAACGCCTACTAGGGGCGATTACCGTTGACGACGTTCTCGACCACCTATTACCTGAGAACTGGCGCCATGCACACCGTGATTCTGCAGCAACTACAGCAGCGCTAGAAAACATTGATACAAGCTTTGAAGGCGAACTATCCGAAGGAAGTCGAGGTTAAATGATGGCACGCAACCATGGTTTAGACACACCTCGTGAGAGCCGTCGCTCACTTCGAGGTAATTACGATTCCGAAGCATTCGGTCGCTTATCTGAACGTTTCGCTAGGTTCTTAGGAACGGCGCGATTCCTTGTTTACATGACTGTCTTCGTTTTTACTTGGGTGCTTTGGAATATCTTCGCACCTGTAAATCTGCGTTGGGATGATTACCCATTCATCTTTCTTACGCTCATTCTTTCGCTACAAGCTTCTTATGCAGCCCCTCTGATCTTGCTTGCGCAAAATCGCCAAGCAGATAGAGATCGAATCGCCCTCAATGAAGATAGAGCTCGGGGTGATCGCAATATGGCAGATACCGAATACCTGACACGCGAGCTTGCTAGTTTGCGTATCGCACTCGGCGACGTTTCAACGCGCGATTTTGTACGAAGTGAACTTGAAAATCTCTCTCAAGAAATAGTTGAAGAGCTACGCAAGTCCAAGCCTGACGCCAAGTAAAGAATCCTGGCGAATTACCAAGGAATCAATTACTGAAGCGATAGCAATTGCGCTAGGACTATCTGGCGCATTTATAAACACGGGAGTTCCTTCATCTCCACCTTCGCGTAGTTGAGCGCTAAATGGAATCTTGCCCATAAGCGGTACATCTCCGCCAACCAACAACGAAAGTCTGCGTGCTGTTTCTTCTCCCCCACCGCTACCAAAGAGAGCCATCTCTTGCCCACATGAGGCGCAGGGAGCGGCAGACATATTTTCAATGACGCCGATTACTCGCTGATGTATTTGGTGCGCAATGCGACCTGCTCGCTCTGCTACCTCTGCCGCTGCAATCTGCGGTGTTGTAACAACGATAATCTCTGAAGTCGGAATGAGCTGGCCGAGTGAGATTGCCAAATCTCCAGTGCCTGGCGGGAGATCAATAAAGAGGATATCTAAATCTCCCCAGTAAGCATCAGATAAAAGTTGCTCAAGCACTCGGTGCAGCAAGGGTCCGCGGTAGGCGATTGGGTCTGATCTCTCTGGCTTAAACATCTCCATCGAAACAACTTTGACACCAAAAGATTCGAGCGGGATAAACATCTGATCGATTGCGGTAGGGCGCTGACCCATCAACCCCATTAGGCGTGGAATAGAGTGGCCATACACATCAGCGTCAAGGATGCCTACTCGCAAGCCCTTCTGCGCTGCTGCTACGGCTAGGTTGGCAGTTAGCGAGGATTTACCTACTCCGCCTTTACCCGATGCAATTCCAATAACGCGAGTAAGCGAATCTTTCTGTGCAAAAGAGATAAAGCTTTCGCGACCGTTGCGAAGAAGCTTTTTTATATTCGCTCTCTGCTCTTCATTCATCACGCCGAATTCAATATCTACTGTTGTGATTCCTGCGACGGTCAACGCCGCCGCAGAGATATCTTTGGTAAGGCGATCACGCATTGGACAACCAGAAATCGTTAAGAGGATTTTTAACTTAAGGGCCGTGCCTTCAATCGTGACCTCTTCGACCATCCCTAATTCGGTAATTGAACGATGTAGCTCTGGGTCATTAACCTTTGAAAGAGCATCAAGAACAGCTTGATTGGTGGTCATAGTAAATCGGGGTCGATCTTGCTTTCAGGTCGCTTTGGCTTTGGTGAGGATTCATCCATAACCGCATCAATCTGCTTCTTTACAAATGTCTTTGGATTGAGATCTGCAGGCTTGAGGTCTTCAAATCCTGGGCCAAGATTTTCTTTGAGTTCGTTGGTCGCACTGGTTGCAAGAGTTCGGGCTTTCTTAATTAACTTAGCAGCTTGGACGGCCAGGCCCGGCAACTTATCGGGGCCGACTAGAACCATGCCAAGAATGGCTAAGCCAATGAGTTCACCCGCTCCAAAATCAAAGAACATGTCGCAACCTTATCGCTCTACTTGCCAGCTGTCAGGGTGAGCTTCACCTTCGCACTCACACCCTTGCGAAGATAAGTAATCTCTACAACATCGCCTACATCACGAGAGCGAACAGAGACGATGAGTTCTTCTGCTGAATTGATATCTCGTCCATCGAATTCAGTAATAACATCTCCCGCTTTGAGCCCCGCTTTCTCTGCCGGGCCTCCAGCAAGAACTGCTCCGCTCTTATTCGAAATAAGCGCCCCCGATCCGGCATAGCTCATATCAACTGAGACGCCGATAACTGGATAGGTGGCCTTCCCTGTTTTAATCAATTGCTCAGCAGTTTTACGTGCTTGATTTATGGGAATTGCAAAACCTAATCCAATCGATCCCGTCTGTCCTCCAAATGATGAACCAAGGGATGCAATTGCGGAATTTACTCCGATGACTGCACCTGTTGCATCAACGAGTGGTCCACCCGAATTACCAGGGTTTATAGCAGCATCAGTTTGCAGCGCGTTGATAAAGGAACTCTCACTCTGGCTTTCACCAGCCGTTACGGCGCGATCTTTAGCGCTAATGATTCCTAACGTGACCGTACCGGAGAGGCCAAGTGGGGAACCGATTGCAAGGACAGGATCTCCCACTGCAACTTTGTCGCTATCTCCAAATTGCAAAGCAGTGAGTCTCTTATTGCTAATTCGCAAGACAGCAAGATCATATGAAACTTCTCTACCTATTACATCAGCATCGTAAGAGCTACCATCTTGAAGGCGAACCAAGATTTTTCCGCCGCTTGTCACAGCCTCAGCAATCACGTGATTATTGGTAAGGATGAATCCATCACTCGCAATCACAAATCCGGATCCGGTTGCACCCCCATCTGAGCCTCTAGCTTCAATAGATACGACTGAAGGCAGGACTCGTTTTGCTATGCCAGCAACGGAATCTGGAGAACGTTCAATCGTTGAATTCGAGGAAACTAATCTTGTTGAGTATCCGAAGAGAGAACCGCTCGATGCAGCTCCAAACGCGCCGGCAATAATTCCGACCAAAATTGTTGTTGTGACAGAAGCGCGAAACGAAACTTTCATGCGTGAGCGCGAAGGAGCATTCCACCAAGGGCTATTAGAACCTGGTCCGAACCCATCTCCGTAATTACTCATATCTCGTTTCCCTTATATTCATCGTATTTATAGTCTTTAGGGTATTTATAATTTTGTGGCGAGCAATAAGCCATCACCAATAGGAATAAGCGTCGTGGCCCACGTTTCGGTATCAAACTTGATTGCTTTGCCTGCCTCGCGCAAAGCAACTGTTTTTGGATCTCGTTGAGCAGGATCACTGACTTTGCTACCACCAAAAAAGTTATCGACTACAAAGACTCCGCCACTACGAAGAATGCGAGATGCCTCTGAGATTGCATAAGGTAAATCTTCTGGCTCATGTCGAAAGATAACCATGTCATATGCGCGATCAGTTAATTTGGCGACAACTTCCATTACAGGGTTGGTAATCAATCGGAACCTCTGCGGAGCAATATCTGCCTCAGCAAATGCTTGGCGTGCAATCGAGCTATGTTCCATCTCATCATCGATTGAAGTGATGGTGCCAGAATTAAGCATTCCATCTAGTAGCCAGAGTGAACCTACGCCGGATCCGGTACCAATTTCTACGACCGATTGCGCCTTCAAAAGCCTGGCCAGAAAAGATAAATAGGCACCAGCACCTGGGGTGACATCGAGAGTACCGATTTCGATACCTCGGGCTCTTGCTGCGCTCTTGGTCGGATTTTCGCCGATAAAGCTCTCGGCGTATGAGTGAGGATCGATAATCATGAAAGAGACACTATCCAATTTACGAGTAAGCGCACCCCGAAACCGGTGCCGCCTTTCGGATTTTCTCCTGAATCGCTCTCACTTCGTCCTGGCCCGGCAATATCCAGGTGGAGCCATTTGCGATCTCCTACAAATTGTTCGAGGTAGAGCGCTGCAGTGACTGATCCGGCGGAACCATCGCCTTTATCGGCGGTGTGATTCAGGTCGGCAACATCACTAAGAAGAGAATCCACATACTCATCAATGAGCGGCATATGCCAGACACGTTCACCTGAAATTTCGCCAGCAGCGAAGAGTTGTTGAGCCAATTTTTCATCACGTGTATACATCGCTGCATATTGGCGTCCTAGACCGAGTGTGGCCGCGCCGGTAAGGGTGGCAATATCAAGTAAATAATCGGGGTCAAGGTGCTTATCTGCATAGGCCAATCCATCAGCCAAAACTAAGCGACCTTCTGCATCAGTATTAATTATTTCAACGGTAGTCCCGTCATATTGGGTGATGATATCTGAGGGGCGTTGCGAGGTTCCCGATAATGCATTTTCAGCACACATCATAAGAACGGTGACTCTAATATTTGGTTGCAGGTCTGCAATTGTAGAAATTGTGGCGAGCGCAGCAGCAGCTCCGGCCATATCACTCTTCATCCCAATCATGGTGTCATATGGACGCTTAAGGGAGACGCCTCCGGTGTCGAAGGTAATTCCTTTTCCGACAATAACAATATGAGGAAGTGCAGTTGCAGCTTTACTCTTTGATTTCGCAAGCTTCTTGGGAATGTAAGAGAGCTCAATAAAGCGAGGGCCTGGATTCGGCGATGAACCACCCACGGCAACTAATCCACCAAATTTTGTTAACTCACGTCCAGATAAAACCTTAATTGTCAGGTTCTTCTCTTCGGCGATCTTCTTTGCTTCATTGGCAAGCCAGAGCGGATTCTTAATATTTGAAGGAGTGTGTATGAGATCTCTTGCTAGCAATACTCCTTGCGCGATTGAGTTGGCTCTGGCCACAGTGTTCTGGTCTTCGCTTGCAATCGAGAGGTGTGGAATTTCTGGTGGTGTTCCACTCTTGAGATGCCACGTGTAAGCGCCAAGTGCCATGGAAATTGCATGGGCTGTAATTGCTGATAAATCTTCTCGCTTCTCAGTGGTGAGCATTGAGATGAGGTGTTCTGCTTTACCGCGAACTTTTCGTCCTATAGCGGCACCGGCTGTGCGAAGTGATGTCAGACTCTGATCTCCGGCTCCTACGAGATAGAGACGATCTATCGAGGTGTGAGAATCAAGTACCGGAATTTCAAAAATCTCACCGGCTTTACCTGTAGGTTTAAAGAAGGCAAGTTCATCGAGAAGATTAATTTCGAAGAGAGCTTCGATTTCGGAGATGAGAGAGGCTGAGCCGATAAATGAGAATGTTTCATCATCGTGCTTGATAAAGCCGAGCGCTAAAAGATCTCCTTCGAGGAGCGAATGTAGCTTTGGCTCAACCGAGGAGAGCATCGTGAAGTGGCCTTACTTCTTGATAAGGGCGACAGCTGCTTCGAGTGCGGCGCTGAGATTGTTAGCCTCTTGGGGATTGAGTTCAACCACGAGGCGACCTCCGCCTTCTAGTGGAATTCGCATCACAAGGGAGCGCGCTTCCTTGGTGACTTCCATTGGGCCATCGCCAGTACGGGGTTTCATCGCTGCCATGGGGTAAGTATCTCGCATATGAGCCTACTTATGGAAATCGTGAATAGGTCGAAATAGCGCATTCTCGCCTTAGGTGAGCGGGAGTTAAAGGCCCATAAGGAGAGTAATTCTCTCTTTACCCGACTCAATGAGTGCGCGGACGGATTTTTCAGGAACCTTCAGAAGATCCGCTATCTCATCAGCAGATTTTCCGCCGAGAAAGTGAAGGGTAAGGATGATGCGCTCCTCTTCGGGCAGAGATGCAATTAGCTCTCTGACAGTTTGAGGGGCGCTCATAGGTAGAGAGATTACTCCTGTTGGCGCACAAATCGGGCGAGAGAAATCTTTACCCCGATAAGAATAAAGGGGCGTACTAGTAAAAAGAGCGCTCTAGATGCCTCAATCTCCTCTGACCAGTGAAAGAGCGAATGTGAATCATCAATCGCCTCAACTTCAAATGTGCCGCTTCCTTTGAGGATCGAACCATAATGAATGACGTCACAACGTAGAGGTGGATTCCATGCAGTGACTTCCATTAAATCCAAGAGTCCGAATCTTTTGAATCGTGGATAGTAACGGTGCAGTGGCCCAGTGAATGCAGCAATCTTTGTACCTACTCCAGATGTTTTCTCACCATCTACCCAAACTTTTGTTTGTAGCATCCAATTGCTCTGCCCTTGCCAATCGATGATGGCGCTCCATGCCTGCTCTTGTGAAAGAGGAACAGCAACGGTGAGGGCGAGGGCGTTACTCATTTTGAGTCTTGGTGATGAGCATTGATAAAATCAATTGCTTCATCAATAGCGGTAGCCCAAAGCACGAGATCTCTCATGCCTGGTTTAACAAAGTGTAAATCTTCAAGTTCAATGACGAGTTCGTGTAATTTGCGATAAACACCTTCAGGATCAAGAATCACTATTGGTTTGCTATGAAAACCTAAATAACGTCCCACCCAAATCTCAATGAGTTCTTCTAGTGTGCCAAGTCCACCGGGTAGTGCAATAAATGCATCTGCGAGCTCTTCGATTTTCCCTTTGCGGCTTCGCATCGAATCAACGACAACCAGCTCGTCATTGTCATGATCGGCAAACTCAATATCGACAAGGCGTTGTGGAATGATTCCAATAGTCTTTCCACCCTTGCTTCGCGCTCCCCTTGAAATAGCGCCCATCGACGAGACGTAACCGCCCCCTGAGACCAAATCGAATCCAGCATCAGCAATTGCTGCTCCAAGATTGAAGGCGAAATCTATAAATTTTTCATCAATTTGCGATGAAGATGAGCAGTAAACGGCGATACGCATACGGCTGAGGATAGAGGTTGAGTTACTCTTATGCCATGTCAACATCAGATAACAGTCGTTCAGCGCATAGTCGTTTGGCGCATGGACACGGAGTTGCAACCCTGTCAGGAACTACTGTTTTAGATGTCTGGTTTCCCGCTCCTGCATTGGGCGCGCTTGCATCAACAGCGGATGAATCTCTTCGCTCTTTAGCAAAACCAGATTCAGATCGCGGAGTAACCCGAGAAGTTGTTTCGCTGGAGATTAATCTTGATGATGCCCCAAAAGATGCGCTCGATGCCTATCTTCGCCTGCATTTGCTCTCTCATCGCTTAGTGGCGCCACACGGGCAATCACTCGATGGAATTTTTGGATTACTTTCTAATGTGGTTTGGACCTCACACGGCCCATGCGCAATCGAAGGTTTTGAATTAACACGCGCCAAGTTGAAGGCGAAGTATGGAAACGTCACAATTTTTGCTGTCGATAAGTTTCCGCGCATGGTTGATTATGTGATTCCTTCAGGGGTTCGAATCGCTGATGCGGATCGAGTTCGCTTGGGTGCTTATCTCTCTTCAGGAACAACTGTGATGCATGAAGGCTTCGTCAATTTTAATGCTGGAACTCTGGGTGTATCGATGGTTGAAGGCAGAATTTCAGCTGGAGTTGTTGTTGGAGATGGCACCGATGTCGGAGGCGGTGCATCAATCATGGGCACTCTCAGCGGTGGTGGAAAAGAAGTGATCTCTATAGGCCAGAAGTGTTTGCTTGGGGCTAACTCGGGGCTCGGAATTTCGCTGGGCGATAATTGTGTAATTGAGGCAGGCACTTACATTACTGCTGCTTCTAAAGTTACTTTGCCTGATGGAGAAATTGTTAAAGCCGGAACTTTGTCAGGTGCTAGCAACTTACTTTTCCGTCGCAATTCACTTACTGGTGGTTTAGAAGTGATCATGCGTACCGGAACATGGGGCGGCCTAAATGCCTTGCTCCACGCTAATTAATTATTGAATAATATTAATTGAGATTAGCCAACAACAGGAGTAAACCAAGGCGAAGGTATCTTTGTGCGGCTTCTAAAAGTATCGCCACGGATCACCATTGATACGCCATTGGTAGAGATGCCTTTAATCCAAGTCACCGCTCCTGCTGAATTGCGAGATAAAATTTCTAGCGAAGCAACATCCGGTAGGCCGAAAGCTCGCGAAACCAGTGATTGAGTTGAAGTTGCAGTCCATGATGCATAACGCGGATTGAGCGTTGCAAGAACGCTCGCCGTATCTGCTACTGAATGTGTATAGGCCGTGTATCCGCCCCACGCATCTGCACTCGCTTGCGTAGCGCCGCCAGATGATGAGAAGTAGTAGGCCTGTATTGGCTTGCCATTGCTTAATATTGCTAGCCCAGTAGAGCTATCGACGAGCGTGCGAAGTACCGCTGCGCGCCAAATCTGACCCACACGGGGTTCACTTTCTTTTGCAAAACCTACAAAGTTTTGATCAACGATATGGTCATAGACATTGCAATCACAGACAGGCTTGATTGCACCCATCTTTGATAGTGCATAGCTACGAGCCGCAATAGTTTGTGCCTCTAATATCGCTGGTGGCCATGATGTAGGGACTTCACTAATTCCAAGTAAATACTCATCACGCAAAGCAAGTGAATTGGTAATCTCTAACGCACCCTTTACGACCTTAATTTGAATCTGCCCATATCGATATCGGCTTGTTGAAGTCGATTCAGTTACCGTGACAACAGGGGCAGCGCCTCCAGACCAACGCAGTGTTGCAACAGCCGGAGTACCTGGTAACCCTTGAATCCCTTTTTTATCTAGAGAGATAGATATTGTTAATTTCTTCTTATTGGCAACGCTCAAGATAGGTGCGGTCGCTGTATCTGAGAAAGGTAGATCGCCAGCAAAAACTTTGAGCGAACTTGAATTAGTTGAGGTTGAAAAAATCGCACCCTTAATTGCGTGGCCAATATTGACTCGGATTGTCGCGGTATCTACTACCGGAATCACTTCGACATCTTTGTAATAGTACTTAAGGATTGAGGTGGCGCTCTCGCCTGCTTCCGCCATAGCCCGCGCGCCGATTTGGCTCATGCCTACGCCATGTCCAAAACCAGAGCCAGTAAATGTAAAAATCGCTGGAGCAGTTGAAGCAAATACCGGCGGTGCAATGAGAGAGGCAGTTAATGAAATTGCGAGAAAAATTGCCCCTCTGTGGACTTTAGACATCCTCATCGGAAGAAGCGCTCTTTCTGACATTCATAAACTTCTGATACTCGGCAATTACTTCTGCAGGATTACCGCGGGCCATTAACTTGCCTTTATTGAGCCAGATAACTTCATTACATACATCTTCAATTGTTGCTAGCGCATGGCTAACCAATATCAGGGCGCGATCGGCTGAACGAAGTTCCTTAACGCGATTAAGCGACTTCTCTTTAAACTTTGCATCACCAGTGCTTAGCGCTTCATCGATAATGAGAATGTCAGGTTCGACGATTGCTGCAACAGAGAATGCAAGGCGCGCATACATACCTGATGAGTAGGTACGCATGGGCGCATCAATGGATTCACCGAGCTCTGAAAAGTCAGCTATTGCCTCGAAATTCTCATCAATTTCAGCCTCAGTCATTCCCGCTGCTAGGCCACCTAGATAGACATTTTCGCGCCCTGTCATTGATGGGTTAAATCCGACACCTAGCGCAAGTAAAGTAGAAACGCTCCCGTAGACGTCAACGCGCCCTTCGGTGGGAGGGATGATTCCGGAGATAACTCTCATTAAAGTTGATTTTCCTGCACCATTCGAGCCAATAACTCCAAGTACAGATCCGTAATGAATATCTAGACTTATTCCATCGACGGCGCGAACAATGCGCGTATGTTTCTTGCCACGACCAAGAGTTTTAATGCGCGCCTTAAGCGTTGGCTTTTTTTCAATTGATGTCTTGTAGGTGAGGCCTAATTCTTTAATAGAGACAGCAATTGAGGCCTTTGGATGTTCGTGCTTAAAGTCGGACAGCGAAATCACGCTCCCTCGATAGGAAGAAGTATGTACCAATAACAAAAATCATAAATGCAAAAGAAAAAGCATGTACGAGCGAAAAGAGCTCGGGGGCTTGCGCATGAACCATTACTCTCGACCAAGAATCGAGAAGATAAAAAATGGGATTAACGATCTGAAATTGTTTAATTGAATCTGAAACAGAAGATGCTTCATAAAGAATTGGCGATAAATAGAGCAAGCTTCGAGTGAGGTAAGGCAGGATGCTCGAGATATCTCTAAAGTAAACATTGATGCAAGAGAAGAGAATTGCTAGTCCGGTTGCGAGCAATAGCGCAATCGTTAAAATCGGGATCGCCCATAACATCTGCCACGAATAGCTCAGGCCAACTACGGCATGAATCACAAAGGCCACCACAAGTGTCGGTAGGAACTTTAGAAATGCAATCACAACCGCTGAGAGCGGCAACATAATTCGTGGGAATGATGTATTGAGGATCAAGCGTTGACCAGAGGTGATTGCTTTTACTCCCCCAGTCAAGCTATTTGCTACCAAATAGAAGAGGAAGAGTGAAGCAGTCAGATGGGCAAAGCGAGTGCTATCGCTACTTCCACCGATAACGTAGATAAGAAGGAAATAAACAGCTGAGAGCAGAAGCGGATTGAGGACTAGCCAAAGCTGACCAAAGACCGAGCCATAGTTCTGGTTGCGAAGCTCAGAGCGCGCAAATTCTGAGATAAATGCGCGGCGTTTAAGTAGTGAGCGGAGATAGGTACCCATTGGAGGCAGACCAGCCTTAAAAGGCAGATAAGTCACCAACGGTTCGCTCATGTGTGAAAGATTACCGCAGTAGAGCCTTTCTTATTGATCTAAAGGCACGAGATTCTTCTGTGAAGTAATAAATCCAGCTCCCCATGAAAAATGCATTGTAGGGATGATTAATAGTAGGTAGAGATACTGCCCAACGGAGCTTGCAATAGTTGTTGCTGAAATAACTATCGCTACTAGGTAGGTAGCTGCTGGAATTAGTAGCAGCGGATGAATAAGACCAAGAAGGAGTGAGCCAACAAAACAAACTAGCGCGATGGGTGGCGCCAAATAGCGAAGATTGATTGTTCCTTTATGTCGACGCGCTACAACCCTGCGCCAAGTGCCATACTGAAAATACTGTTTTGCTAGAGCAGATATGTTGGGGCGAGGCCGATAAGTAACTTGTAAGCGTGGATCGAAGTAAATTACTCCGCCATTGCTGCGTAATCGAAAGTTAAGTTCCCAATCTTGTGCTCGCGTAAATCTCTCATCAAAACCCCCGATAGCGATAAGAGCTTCACGCTGAAAAACTCCAAGATAGACAGTATCTACAGGCCCCGGAGTGCCGCCGGTATGAAATCGTGAAGCGCCAACACCAAGCCTGCTACGCATCGCTTTAGCCACCGCTTTTTCGAAACGAGTTATGCCTTCAGCTGCCATGATGCCACCTACATTTACTGCACCTGTTTTTTCAAGAGTTTGAACCGCATCGCTTATATATGTACGAGGTATTTCTGCATGTCCGTCAACGCGAACAATTATTGTCCCTAGTGATTTTTTGAGCGCAGCATTGAGGCCAGCGGCTGTCTTGCCAGATGGATTATCGACAACAATAACCTGCGAATTATTACGCGCAATTTGCTCTGCAAGTTCTAGCGATTTATCTTGTGATGGCGCAACAGCAAGAACAATTTCGAACTTGCCGAGATAATCCTGAGAAAGAATCGAGCGAATTGAACCTTCGAGATAATTCTCTTCATTTAATATGGGCAGAATCACGCTAACAAAGGGCAAGTTGCCCCCTGAATTCTCTAATCCCTGATCTGCCTGTGTCGTCATAACCCCATAACGCTATCGTGCAAGTACCCTACGGATGTGAAATCTACTCGCGCGATTCGAATAATTACCTCACTATCTCTTGGTGTGGTAATTCTCGCCACCACTACTTGGGTTGGACTCGGGCAGATTAGTGGGCAGATTTCGAGAATTAGCGTCTTTGGAGATTTAGAGAATCGTCCCGAAAAGGTAAGTTCGGCCCTCAATTATCTCGTCGTTGGTTCTGATAACCGTGAAGGCCTTACAAAGGAACAGATCCGTGAATTACGCGTTGGTGGTACCGACGTAGCTGCTGGCGGTCGCTCTGACACAATGCTTCTGGTACATATCAGTAAGGCACGCGATGCTGCCTTTATCGTTTCGCTTCCCCGAGATACTTTAGTAACTATTCCAGCGCATATCAGTCAAGATGGAAAAAGTCAGATTCCAGATCGTCCCGGAAAACTTAATGCTGCATTCGCCTTTGGCGGCGCACCGTTGCTCATTCAAACTATTGAGTTAATGACCGAGTTAAAGATTGATCATTACATCGAAGTGAGTTTTGCTGGTTTTGTTGGAGTCGTAGATGCTCTCGGCGGAATTAAAGTTTGTTCAAAGGTTGATATCGACGATCCAAAGAGCCATCTAGTTATGAAGGCTGGTTACCATCTTCTCGACGGTGTTGAATCTTTAAAGTATGTGCGAACTCGTGACTTTGATGGCCGTGGTGATATTGGAAGAATGGAGCGTCAACAGCAATTCGTGAGTGCAATTGTCCGTAAGGCGACTTCTTCTGGCACATTGCTCAATCCAATTAAGTTAGCTAACTTTTATCAAGCAACTATTTCAACGGTAAAAATGGATGAAGGAGTCACTAAAAATGATCTTCTTACCTTGGGCAAGCAGATGAGCAATCTATCTTCTGGCAGCGTCCGAACTTTGACCGTTCCACTTTCTAATCCAAATGGCCGCCATCCAACAGTTGGTTCAGTCGTAATCTGGGATGAAGTGCTCGCATCAGAACTTTGGAACCGAATTAAAAATGATGCTGCTCTCGTAGATACTGTGCTCCCCGCCACTGATCCTTCTGCTTCAGCCTCATCCGAAGCCTCTCCGAAGGCAACTCCTACGCCTACAACAATCGATAAATTCAAGACACAGACCGCCGCAAACAATCCCTGCGCAAGTAAGAAATAACTCTCTGCAATAGACTCGCACACATGACTTTAAAGCTATCGGTAATTGGTTGTGGCTATCTTGGTGCAACCCACGCAGCATGTATGTCTTCACTTGGCTTTGAGGTCGTTGGCATAGATACCGACCCCGAAAAAGTTGCCCTGCTTTCAAGCGGTGTGTTGCCTTTCTATGAACCAGGCCTGGACACGCTTCTTGCTGATGAGATGAAGACTGGGCGCCTCTCATTCACGACAGATTTCGCGGCGGTCGCCGATGCCGATGTGCACTTTATTTGCGTCGGTACTCCGCAGAGCAAAGATGGCCTCGCTGCAGATTTAACATATGTGAAATCATCAGTGGCTGCAATCGCACCATACCTAAAGGATGGATCACTTGTTGTTGGTAAATCAACTGTTCCGGTTGGTACAGCAGAGGCTTTGCGCGCACAATTGGCAGAGAGCGCACCACAGTCAGATTTAGCTTGGAATCCAGAGTTCCTGCGCGAAGGTTTTGCAGTAGAAGATACACTCACTCCAAATCGACTTGTCGTAGGTGTTGCAAATGACCGCGCAGAAGATATTCTCAAAGAGGTTTATCAGCCAGTAATTGCGCTAGGAACACCTTGGATTCGCGCAGATTTACCAACTGCAGAGTTAGTAAAGGTTGCGGCAAATTCATTCCTTGCTACAAAAATCTCTTTCATCAACGCAATGGCTGAAGTATGTGAAGCCGCTGGTGGCGACGTAACTGTTCTTGCTAAGGCAATTGGATATGACCCACGTATCGGTAGCCGCTTCTTGCAAGCAGGTATTGGTTTTGGTGGTGGATGTTTGCCGAAAGATATTCGTGCCTTTATGGCGCGCGCCCAGGAACTTGGAGCAGATCAAGCTCTTGAATTCTTACGTGAGATAGACAATATCAACTTACGCGCACGTCAACGTGTTATTGATGTGGTTCGTGCAGATCTCTCTGAAGACCTTACTCAATATAAAATTGCTGTACTTGGCGCAACATTTAAACCAGATAGTGATGATGTGCGCGACTCTCCAGCACTTGATATCGCTGCACAGCTACAAGCAGCGGGTGCGCAAGTTGTTGTTCATGATCCAAAGGGAATCGAACCTGCGCGAAAGCGTTTTCCAAATTTGGACTATGCCGAAAAGGTTGTTGATGCCGTAAAGGGCGCGGATGCCATCTTGCATCTGACTGAATGGAAGGAATATCGCGAGCTAGATCCATCTGTTATTGGGCAGCTAGTAAAGCAAAAATTCCTTATCGATGGACGCAATGCACTGGATCGCAATCTCTGGCGAAATGCTGGGTGGCGCGTTCATGCCTTGGGCCGTACGGATTAATTCAACTTTATTTTTCTAGAAGCCGGTCTTATTATTTCGACGAGCGTTTAGTTGGGCGCCTTTAGCTTTTGCCTCATCTGAAATTGTTGCTAATTGTGCTTCAACTCGCTTTGCCACAGATGCATCAGCTGAACCAATAATGCGCGCTGCGAGGATTCCGGCATTCTTAGCGCCATCAATACTGACGGTTGCCACTGGAACACCAGCAGGCATTTGCACGATAGAGAGTAATGAATCCATGCCGTCGAGATTCTTTAATGAGATCGGGACACCGATCACAGGAAGAGTTGTGAGTGATGCGACCATTCCGGGTAAATGTGCTGCTCCACCTGCGCCGGCAATAATTACTTTGTAGCCTTTGGATGCTGCGCTCTTTGCAAAATCAAACATCTCTTCAGGCATGCGATGAGCCGATACAACATCGGCAGAATATGAAATTTCGAAAGTATCGAGAGCTTTTGCGGCTTCTTCCATAATTGGCCAATCAGAGTCTGATCCCATGATGATGGCAACATCTTTACTCATCAATAACTCCGCTCATGTAGTCACGTGCATGTTCAACCTCGTGGAGTAAGTGTAGAAGGTCATTACCGCAGGCGGTGACATGCCCAATCTTGCGCCCAGGCCGCACATCCTTTTTATACTGATGAAAGTGCAAGCTTGGATTTCGCGCCATGAGATGCAAATAAGGGCGATACATATCGGTCTTTTCGCCGCCGAGGATATTGCCCATCACGGCATATGCATGGTTCATTGCTGGACTTCCCAATGGAAGATCTAATATTGCACGAAGATGTTGTTCGAATTGAGATGTCTCAGCGCCCTCAATCGACCAGTGCCCTGAATTATGCGGACGCATGGCTAGCTCATTTACATAAATGTTTTCGCCCTTTACAAACATCTCGACCGCCATGACTCCGACTACGCCAACTTCTTGCGCAATTTCCAGAGCCATCTGCTGGGCGCGCTCTGCAACGCTACTTGAAATCTTCTGAGCTGGAGTAATTGTCAAAATACAGATGCCATCTTGTTGCACAGTCTCTACTGGTGCCCACGACGTTGCCTGTCCATGAGGTGATCGAGCAACCATTACGGCAATCTCGCAATCAAATTCGACTAGCTCTTCGATAAGCAGGGGTGAACAAGTCTTAAGAATTTCTTGCAACTCTTGCGTAGTCCTAACTTTCCAGACCCCGCGACCATCGTATCCACCACTAATCGCCTTAGCGATGACTGGGAATTTTGTGATTGATGAGGGCTCCGAAATTATCTGAAACTCTGGCGCTGGAAATTTATTTAATTTCTTGCGCATCTCTGCCTTATCTTGCGAAAAAATAAATGCGTGGGAAGGTGGATATACCTTTACTCCGGCAGCTTCTAAACCTCTAATTATTGAGAGTGGCACCAACTCATGCTCGAAGGTCACGACATCGCACTGTTGTGCGAAATTCATTACTTGGGCGAGATTGGTGTAATCACCAACTACATGACTGGCAACTTGTGCACCAGAATCGTTAGCATCTTGTGCAAATAGAAGAAGATCTACGCCGAGTGCCGTCGCTGGAGCGACCATCATGCGAGCTAGTTGTCCTGCTCCAATGACTCCTACCTTAGGAAATGGCTTTGACACTCCCCTATCGTAGATGAACTACATCGCCTACGGTAACGGCTTCTCCGCTTTCGAGTAGAAGCTCGCCCGCATCGCTGACTCCGATCGCTTTAGATCTAATGATTTTTCCACCAGGCAGGGTTACTTCAACGTCGGCATTGATAGTCGCTGATGCCTCTTTGTATTCAGAAATAAAGCTTTTCCCAAGTTCCCATATCTGAAGGTTTACCTCGAAGTGATTAAGGATTGCTCCCAAAATTACATTTCGATCTAATTCGACCCCACCTTCGATTGCCAGAGATGTTGCAGTTGGCACGGGAAGCTCTGATTGGTTCATACCAACATTTATTCCGATACCAATCACAACTCCCTTATCGGTTGCTTGCGCAATGATTCCTGCACATTTCTTTTCATTAATTAACAAATCATTTGGCCACTTAATATCTATACGAATTTTGCTCTCAAGTGACGCGATTGCCTCTCGCACACTCAGTGCTGTTAGAAGAGTTAAGAATGACCACTCTGATTTATCAACTTTTGGTTCGATGTACAGTGAAAAAGTTAGCGCTGACATTGGGGCTGCTTCGAAATTTCGATCAAGTCGACCACGACCAGCACTCTGATATTCACTTACGATTACACGCTTTGAAAGTGCCTGATTGCTACTTACGAGTTGTAAAAGGTCGACCTGAGTAGATTCGGTGATATCAACCACGCTTACTCGCCAGTACTGCGAAATTTCTGCGGATATGCGTTTGGGATCTAGTGGCGCTCTTGGCGCATCAGTACTCATGGCTAGTACCTTATGCACATGAGCAACAATCTGCACACTACTTCAGGAAAAATAAATGACCTTCGTGATCGTATAGATGAAGCAGTTCATGCAGGCTCCGCTCGCGCGACTGAGAAGCAGCACGCCAAGGGCAAGAAAACCGCTCGCGAACGTATCGAGATGTTGGTAGATCCCGATTCTTTTACTGAAATCGATGAATTCGCCCGCCACCATGCCACTAATTTCGGAATGGAGCAGAACCGCCCTTATGGCGATGGTGTTGTGATTGGAACAGCTACCGTCGATGGTCGGCCAATTGCGCTTTACTCACAAGATTTCACAGTCTTTGGTGGCTCACTCGGTGAAGTTCACGCCGACAAGATTGTAAAAATTGCGGACTTCGCTCTCAAGTCAGGGATTCCACTTATTGGTATCAACGACTCTGGTGGAGCCCGAATTCAAGAAGGTGTTGCATCCCTTAATGGCTACGGGAAAATTTTTAGACTAAATACACGTTCTTCTGGTGTTATCCCGCAGATCTCGCTGATTCTTGGTCCATGCGCTGGCGGTTCTGCCTACTCTCCCGCACTAACCGACTTCACTGTAATGGTGAAGGAGACATCAAATATGTTTATTACCGGTCCAGATGTCATCAAAACGGTAACGGGTGAAGATGTTGGCATGGAAGAGCTAGGCGGAGCCCTTACTCATAACACCAAATCTGGAAATGCTCACTACATGGCAGATTCAGAGGCGGATGCAATTGACTATGTAAAGGCGCTTCTCTCTTATCTACCTTCAAATAATATGGATGGTTCTCCTGTGTTGCCCCCAACACAGACGCTTGATAAGAAGGCAAGTGATACCGCACTCAACACTCTGATCCCGGATAGCCCAAACCAGCCGTATGACATGAAGGCACTTATTCAGGCAATCGTTGATGAAGGCGAATTCTTAGAGGTGCACTCTTTATATGCACCGAATATTGTTGTTGGATTTGCGCGAATCGAAGGTCAATCAATTGGAATAATCGCCAATCAGCCATCTCAGCTTGCTGGAACCCTTGATATCAACTCATCCGAAAAGGCTGCCCGCTTCTTGCGCTTCTGTGATGCCTTTAATATTCCTATCCTTACGCTCGTTGATGTCCCTGGATTTATGCCCGGAATCGAACAAGAGTGGAACGGAATCATCCGTCGCGGTGCGAAGTTGCTCTATGCATATGCCGAAGCCTCTGTTCCGCTCGTTACATTGATTACGCGCAAGGCTTACGGCGGAGCGTTTATTGTGATGGGATCTAAATACCTTGGCAGCGATATCAACTTCGCCTGGCCTACTGCCGAAATTGCCGTGATGGGTGCACAAGGCGCAGTCAATATTCTCTATCGTAAAGAGCTCGCAGGCTCTGATAATGTTGAAGCAAAACGAGCTGAACTTATTACTGATTACACTGAAAAATTCTCTAACCCGTATTTGGCTGCAGAGCGCGGAACAATTGATAGCGTTATTGAGCCAGAGGATTCACGGCAATACATCACGAAGGCATTTAGAACTCTGAAAACTAAGCGCGATGTCTTGCCTGCCCGCAAACATGGAAACATCCCACTGTAGATATGAAATTTACAATTACTTCTGGCAACCCAACAGATGAAGAGCGAATTGCGCTTCAAGCAGTATTAAAAAATCATAAAGCTGTTGAGTTAAAGCCAGTGATTAAACGGAGTGTCTTTGGGCTACCTCAGCTACGTCAACCGCTCCCCCACCAGATCACCTTTGGCGCTAGGAGATTTGAATAGTGCCGCGCATAGTTTTAGCTTCACAATCGACATCGCGCCGTCGTCTCTTGGAGAGCGCTGGATTGAATCCAACAATTGTGGTTAGCCATGTTGACGAAGAGACTGATTTTTTTATGGCAATGACCCCCGCCGATATGGTGATTGCTCTCGCAATCGCCAAAGCTCATACCGTTCGCGAAAGCATTAATTACCCTGCAATCATTATTGGTTGTGATTCAACTTTTGATGTAGACGGCATCTCTTTTGGAAAACCAGAAACTCCTGAGGTTGCAATCGAAAGAGCGCACCAGATTAGCGGGCGCTCGGGATGGCTTCATACTGGCCATTGCATTATTGATACCGAAAAAGGTATCGAAATTGCAGATCGTGTTACGACAAAAGTTACCTTTGACGTCATGAATGAAGAGGAAATCACTGACTATGTTGCCTCAGGAGAACCTCTAAAGGTTGCCGGTGGTTTTACTCTCGATGGTTTTGGTTCACCATTTATCCCGGTCATTGAAGGTGACTACACAAATGTGGTTGGAATTTCGATGCCGTTTCTTCGTCGCTCCATAAAAGAACTTGGTTACACCTGGCCAGAACTTAAGAAGATGGGCGCCTAATGAAGAGAGTACTGATTGCTAATCGCGGTGAGATTGCCCTGCGTGTAATTCGAGCCTGCCGTGACCATGGCCTTGAATCTGTGGCGATTTACTCGGAAGAAGATCGCGATGCCCTGCATACAAGAAATGCAGATTTTGCTTTCTCGCTCGATGGCATAACCGCAAAAGATACCTATCTCAATATTCCAAAAATCATTGCTTTGGCTAAAGTCTCCGGCGCTGATGCAATTCACCCCGGATATGGCTTTCTCTCAGAAAATGCTGACTTTGCACAAGCAGTTTTAGATGCGAAGTTAATCTGGATTGGTCCATCACCTGCAGCAATTAGTGCGCTGGGCGATAAGGTTTCGGCACGTCGTATCGCCTCTGCCGCAGGAGCACCACTTGTTGCAGGCACTAAAGATCCAGTAAATGATGCTGATGAAATCGTCGCCTTTGCACGCGAACATGGATTGCCCGTAGCGATTAAAGCGGCTTTCGGTGGCGGCGGTCGCGGACTTAAAGTTGC
>WLDB01000010.1 GCA_009705035.1 Actinomycetota bacterium
AGATTCGCCAGCCTTTACAACGTGCACTTATCTCAGCACAGGGCTGGTCAGCACTTCCGTCAGAGATGCGTGAGCAAATCTCTGACGAACTCAACGTTATTGATCTCGCCGATATCGCAGATGCTGATGAAGATTTAGTAGATATCTCGATAAAGGCTAACTTCAAGACTCTTGGCGCAAAATATGGAAAGTCTGTTCAAGATATTGCCAAACTTCTTAACGCGAGTGAGCCAGCAGAGCTAGTGGGCCGACTTCGCCGTGGCGAATCAGTAACCCTTGAGGGTTACGCAATAGAACTAGATGATCTGGTTATCACTGAAGTTCCAAAGAGCGGCTGGATGGTTGCTAGCAATGATGGCGAGAGCGTTGCTCTGGATTTGACGTTAACGCCAGAGCTGATTGCTGCCGGCCATATTCGCGAGGTTATTCGTGCTATTCAAGAGCGCAGAAAGAGTGATGGTTTCGATATTTCAGATCGCATTGCAATTGAGTGGAATGCGCTTCCGGAGTTTGTGGCGACGGTATCGCAAGGCGTTGAGCATATCTCTCGGGAAGTTCTTGCTACTTCTTTTCTTCACCAACCAGCACTTGCAACGGGTGAAAGTGAAATCGGTTTAACTTTCACTATCTCTAAATCGTAAACTTTTTGGCGCAACTAGAGGAAGACGCGGATCAAGCCGCGTAACAAATCTATTGCGATAATCAGGACGATAAAGGATAAATCGATTGCTACTCCGCCCAATCGCAACGGTGGAACAAAACGTCGAACATATGCCATCGCCGGTTCGGTAATTGTGTAGATAGCTTCGAAGATTGCAATCACAAATGAGTTGGGGCGCCAATTGCGTGCAAACATACGCGCATAATCAATAATGATGCGGAGAAATAGCGCCCATTTAAAGAGTGTGAGGATCTGGAGAATGAGATCTTTCAGCATGACTTAAGTTCAGCTCTGATTGAAGAAACTGGCTTGCGCCGCGCTCTTCTCTTCGTTACTCACACTTACATTTGCTGGTGAGAGTAAGAAAACTTTAAGACTGATTCGCTCGATGCGTCCATGTAGACCGAAGACGAGTCCACTTGCAAAATCTACGAGGCGCTTACGTTCGCCTTCTTCCATGTCATCGAGATTGATAATTACAGGGTTACCCTCACGGTAATGCTCTCCAACTTTGCGAGCCTCCGAATAAGAGCGTGGTTGCAAAGTAATGATGCTGTAGGAAGGACGCTCATCATCCACTTGTTGATCATGTGGCTCTATCGCGTGTGTGCGAGAACCAAGAAGGGTTACGCCGGTCTGCTCTGAAACACGTCGGCTTGTTGGACGAGCCGATACTTCGCGAGTACGCGCTGGCTCAATGGCTTGCTGATCTTCCTCGGTATCTACCAACCCAAGAAAACCCATGACTTTATTTAGCGATCTCGACATGGGGCAAGGTTACTAGTCGTACTGGCGCTGGCCCAGGATTTTGCTACCTACGCGAATGTGTGTCGCTCCATGTTCAAGGGCGATCATGTAATCACCGCTCATTCCCGCTGAAAGGTATGGCGACCGCGGAAAGAGCGATAGGAAGTGCTTATGAAATGCGGCAATTCCCATAAATGCTTCTTTGGCAGGGGCATCGGCAGGTGGCACACACATAATTCCTAGCATTGTGAGGTGGCCCATTTCAGATACTGCTTCGGCTATAGAGATGAGTTCAGTCGATACGACCCCTCCCCTTTGCGGGTTGCCATCAAGTGAGAGTTGTAGAAAGAGCTCTACCTTTAAATCGCTCTCCTCTAAGATTCGATTGAGTTTACTTGCATGGTCGAGTGAGTCGAGAGAGTGAATTACCTGTGCCCAAGAAGAAATGCTGCGCAGTTTTTTTCCTTGAATTTCTCCTTGGTAATGCCAACGTCCACGGACCTGCGAGCTTTTCGCGAGACCCTCTTCATTACGATTTTCACCAAAATTACGGACTCCGAGTTTCTGAAGTATCTCGACATCTGACATTGGATAAGTCTTAGTTACCACTATCAACTCTGGCCTATAAGGGGCTATTTCACTTTCGACACTTGAAAGTGCCAGAGCTAGATCTTCTTCCCGCTTGTTCATATGCAGATTAACCCAGCTTGTCTTCCTGTTACCCCATCGCGTCGATAAGAGAAGAGGTCAGGATCTTCAACTGTGCACGAGAATTCATCAACTATCGGAATCGATTCGCCTTCCAGGACAGTACGTAATGCCGCAGGTAAATCAAGAGCGAAAGTTCCTGATGTAGTTGAAGACTTTGACCTTGGGTGAGCGGCAATAACTTCGTGGTAAATATCAGCTGAAACTTCATAACACCGGCCACAGATAGAAGGACCCATTACCGCCTGGATAGAGGTAGCACCCATATCTCTCATAAGTTCTATAGTTATCAGCGCAATTGAATTCATCAGCCCTTTACGGCCAACATGAACTGCACCCACCACTTCTTTCGAGATTAGTAGTAACGGAATGCAATCAGCCACCATGACAGCCAAGGTAACTCCGGGGATTCCTGATACAAGCGCATCGGCGGTCGGTGCATCATCGCTCTGTTCTTCAATAATTGCTATTCGATTTCCATGAACCTGGTTCATGTATTGAACTGGAGTAAAGAACTTGTCAGCAATCAAACGATTTTGCGCCACCAGTTCTTCGCTATCACCAACATGCATAGCAAGGTTGAGAGATGCAAACGCACCGTGGCTATGGCCTCCGGTGCGTTTGGTAAAGCGATATGGCATGGATTGGATCTACTTCATAAAGTCTGGGACATCAATTTCATCTTCTGCAACCAAATCTTCAAATGTGATGCGCTTACGCGCGGTACCACCATCGAGATCTAGAGCAACCGAGAGTGGATCGTTCGATGGAATCGGATCAGCAACTCCTGAAAGTGATGATGCATCAATTACCGGCATCTCAACTTTCTTTGGCTCACCGCCCGCAAAACCTGCAGCGATCACGGTGATTCGAACTTCATCTCCGAGGGCGTCATCAATGGTGGTTCCGAAAATGATTTTTGCATCAGGGTGGGCAGCTGACTGAACCAACTCGCATGCTTCGTTAATTTCAAAGAGGCCCAGATCTGAACCACCGGCGACTGAGAGCAGAACTCCCATTGCGCCATCGATTGAGGCCTCCAAGAGTGGGCTAGAGATAGCCAGTTCGGCTGCTCGCGACGCACGGTTCTCACCACGAGCTGAACCGATACCCATCAGCGCAGATCCAGCATCTGTCATGACTGCTTTAACATCTGCAAAGTCTAAGTTGATTAGACCGGGCTGAGTAATTATCTCAGTGATTCCCTGTACGCCAGAGAGGAGTACTTGATCAGCGCTTTTAAATGCATCTAATGCGGTGATGTTGCGATCAGAAATTGCAAGGAGACGATCATTGGGAATAACAATCAGAGTATCTACGTGATCGCGAAGTGCTGCGATTCCTTCATCAGCTTGTGAAGTTCTAATCTTTCCTTCAAATGAAAAGGGGCGAGTAACTACACCAATAGTTAGCGCACCAAGATCGCGTGCAATCTTTGCAACAATTGGAGCTCCGCCTGTTCCTGTTCCGCCACCTTCACCTGCAGTTACAAAGACCATATCTGCGCCACGAAGAATCTCTTCAATCTCTTCAGTGTGATCAATTGCAGCTTGACGACCCTTCTCAGGTGCAGCACCAGCTCCGAGTCCTTTTGTTGAAGCGCGACCAATGTCTAGTTTTACATCAGCATCGCTCATCAACAGGTGCTGTGCATCAGTATTAATAGCGATGAATTCAACGCCCTTAAGACCAACCTCAATCATTCGGTTGATTGCGTTAACACCTCCGCCGCCGATACCGACAACTTTAATAACAGCAAGATAATTCTGTGGTGCAGCCACCTGGAGCCTCCTTAAGAAGTGTCAACCCTCTCTTGAGAGTTACATTTCTAATCGCTTTGATGGAAGGCAAGGTATGTCCTATACGAGCTCTAATCAAAAACCAACACGAATAAATACCTCTACCGCGGATAGAGGGTTTTTTCTCTTGAAGTCGCTTATTTTTATTTCACAATAGGGGCATGTGGGGCTGATAAATCAATCTTTTTCGCTGATTTATTTTCTGGTAGCTCCAATAGAGCGTTATATACACGGACCTTGAGAGCGAGCTCTTTCAATGAGCCCCATTGGACAAGTAATCTGCGATTCTCGCGCATCTCAACGCTCCAAATAGAGGATTGGTTTGAGGCGCTAATCGAGATGAGATTCTCTCTGATCGATAACGGGAGTTCGCGGAAGAGTTCAATTGCTTCAAGGCCGAGATCTGCCGATGCAGCTGTGACGACTGGTAGCTGGCTAGGTGCATCTCCGGGAAGATCGAAGATTTCACCTGAGCTATCGAGGGCTCTGCCTTTATATAGACCCACTGCAACGCGGGGCTTGACCACAATAGTGATTTCACCGCTAATCCAATTGCGAGAGAGATCGGCGCTCTCTATCCAATTAAGTTCTGCTAAACGATTATCGATTGAACGTGGTTCGATTCTAGAGAGCTTATCCCCCACCGAAATATCTGAGGCTTTCACAATTACTTGAGTAGCTACTTCTTTAGGATTACCTTTCACGGTAATGGTTGATACTTCAAATATGGGTGACCAAGCAAGGAGATATGTAGCTGCACTAAAGAGTGCAATCACTGTCGATGCCACAAGTGTACGCCGAGAGAGATTCATGAATTTTTCTTACTAATTCCCTCAGCGATGATGCCAGCGAGAGAGTTAACATCGCCTGCCCCTAGGGTCAGAATTACATCTCCAGGCCGTGCTATCTCGACAATCCGATCCGCTGCTTCAGCGAAGTTCGGAAGAAAAGTTCCGTGCTTCATCTTTTCTACGATCAGAGATGCACTTACTCCCGGAATAGGCTGTTCACTCGCTGCATATATTTCTAACAGCGTTACATCATCAGCCTTATCAAGTGCAACGGCAAAAGCATCTAGGAATGCCTCTGTTCGCGAGTATCGATGTGGCTGAAATACAACTAAGACACGACCAGTATCGGCATATCTCCGTGCTGCATCGAGAGTGACAGAAATTTCTGTTGGATGGTGACCGTAATCATCGATGATTCGAATTCCGTGAAGCGAGGATTTGAGTTCGAACCTTCTGCCGGCTCCCCTGAAACTCGCTAGACCATTGAGTAAAAGCATTGGGTTGAGTTCGAGAGTGAGTCCTAAAGCTAGCGCACCGGCTGCGTTGAGAAGATTGTGGTGGCCAGGTACCGAGAGCTCTAGATAGCCCACTACTGTCGAATTCCAGAGTGCTCGGGCTCTTGATCCCTGTGCAGTAAGTTCAATGTGGTCAATCATGAGCGCAGAGCCGTCGGTTACACCGTATGAAATTGTTCGGCAATGTGTTAAGGATTGACCAAGCGCTCGGGAACCTTGGTCATCAGCGCAGTAAACAAGTACACCATCTGCATGGATGGTCATGGCGAAATCAGCGAAGGCTTGAGTGACAGCTTCTGGAGTAGCAAAGAAATCGACGTGATCATGTTCGATATTGGTAACAATTGCAGCATCAGGATGATATTCAATAAATGATCCATCTGATTCATCGGCTTCGGCGATAAAGAATTTTCCGGTTCCGCGATGCGCATTAGCGCCAGATGCGGTCAAGCTTCCACCAATTGCAAAAGATGGGTCTGCCCCGCAACTTTGAAATGCAACGGTAGCCATCGAAGATGTTGTGGTCTTTCCGTGTGTGCCTGCAACGGCAATTTTAATCTTGCCATCCATCAGGAGAGCTAGAGCTTTTGCCCGGGTGAGCAAGGGAAGTCCCAATCTTTCCGCCTCTACATACTCAGGATTAGTCGTGGAAATAGCAGTAGAGAAAATAACAACATCAACATTGGCCAAATTGGTCGCGCTATGAGTTGTTGAAACTCTTGCACCTAAAGCAGTTAGAGCTGCCAGAACTGATGAATCTTTAGAATCTGAACCTGAAACTGAAATTCCATCATCTAGAGCGATGCGGGCCAGGCCGCTCATGCCAGAGCCGCCGATTCCGATAAAATGAATCCGCTTTCCTCGGAGTGAATCCATATTGAGCGATTTCATCGCACCACACCAATTTTCTCGATCATTGATGCGAGTCTATCTGCCGCATCAATTGCCTTGTTATCTCCCGCCATTGGTGCGTTGCGACTTTGCTCGAGCAATGCACTCAGATTGGCCTCGAGCCACGTTGCGCTAAAGTCACTCTGCTTAACTAGCGCTGCTCTCCCAGTGGCCACGAGTGGAGCTGCATTAAGGGCCTGTTCGCCATTTCCTATCGGAAGCGGAATGAATAGCGCAAAGCGAGCTAGGGCTGCGACCTCGGCGCAAGTAACCGCGCCGCTTCTAGCAATGACGATATCGGATGCAAGATATAAATCAGCCATCTCGGTGATGTAATCCAGCGCTACATAAGAAGAGTCTCTTGCCGGAAGTGGGTTGTTCTTTCCAACTCCATGAATCACAGAGAATATTTCTTGAGCAAGAATTGTTCGAGAATCTGCAATAACAGAGTTGATCGCTTGCGAGCCTTGCGATCCTCCAAAGATAAAAACCAATGGGAGCTCTGAATCTATCTGGTATTTAGCTGCTACTCGCTGCTTTGCAAGCTTGCGGGCCACCTGCCAATCCTGCGACGCTTCTTTGAGGGCAATTAATACATCCTGGCGAAGTGGTACACCGGTCAAGATGCCTTTCTTGAGAGCACCTGAATTAATTCGATATGAGAGCGCAACATGTGGCGTCAGATATGCACCCAAGCGGTTGGCTATTCCTGGTTTTGCATTTTGTTCATGGATAAGAAACGGAACCTTCTTAATCTTTGCCGCAATATAGAGAGGTGCAGATATATATCCCCCAAAACCTATCGCCACATTTGCTCCAGAGAGGGCCTTCATTGAAGCGCTGATTGCCTGGAGAAGCTGAAGCGGAGCAAGCAAGAGAGCAGGAGTAACTTTGCGAGGCACTCTTACTTTTGGAATGAAAAAAAGTTGAAAACCTGCAGCTGGTATGAGTTGGGTTTCTAAACCCTCTTTACTGCCAAGAAATAATAATTCGCAACTAGGGTCGAGTTTACGGAGCGAACGCGCAACAGCGAGAGCTGGCTCAATGTGACCTGCCGTTCCCCCACCTGCCAGAAGAATCTTCATATTTGCCTGCGCACCCTACTTATCTTTGAATCTGCGGACGAGCTCCCTTGAAACCTCTTTATCTCGCAAAGAAACTCCAATTACAAAACCTAATGCAAAGATTGTCGTGAGTAAGGCAGAACCGCCATACGAGACGAGTGGAAGAGTTACACCGACCACTGGGAGCACGCTTATCGCTGTACCGATATTGAGAATCGCTTGAATTCCGATCCAACACGCTATTCCTGCCGTTGCATATCGAGAGAATGGGTCTTTCGCCTTGAGTGCGATTCTAAATATCGAGTAAATCAAGGTTCCAATTAAAACCAGAACAGCGCATGTTCCAATTAAACCAAGCTCTTCACCAATGACCGAAAAGATAAAGTCGGTATGAGCTTCAGGAAGGTTGCCCCACTTCTGACGACTGCCACCTAAACCAACGCCAAAAACTCCTCCACTAGCTAAACCAAGCAAGCTGTGCGCCGGCTGCCAACCAAAACTTTTGTAATCCTCTGGTGCAAAAGGATTTAAAAAGACTAGAAAACGCGCACGCCTGTAATCCGAAGTTGCAATCCCTACCGCAAGGGCGAGACTAAAAATTGCAGTTACTAAACCCATCTTCTTTAAGTCAACACCTGAGACGAAGAGGAGTCCGGCCAATATCGCCGCAATCACTGAAGTCGTTCCGAGATCTCCACCACGCATAATGAATGCCATTACGATGATAAATCCAGGAGCAATAAGAGTGATTGCGTTAAAGCGCATCTTTTGAGCGCGTTCTTTTCGAGCGAGTAAAAGACTGGCCCAGAGAATAAGGAATAACTTGGTGAGTTCGCCGGGCTGAATATCAATAACCTTTAAATCGATCCAATTTCGATTTCCATTAACTTCTTTTCCTACGCCAGGGATAAGAACAATTGCCACTAGGACTATCGAAATCACTAATCCAAACTTCGCTATCTGCTCCCACTTTTCGAGTGGAAGACGCGCCAAATATATTGCGGTCGGGACTGCCAAAAGTAGAAAGATAAATTGGCGAAGTGCAACTGCGAAAGCATAACCCTTGGTATCAATGGCATGAATTGAGGATGCAGAGAAGACCATAACCAGACCAAGCACAATCAAAATAGATGTACTTACCATCAACATGTAGAAGTGATTTACTGGTTGATCGAGGAATTTGCTCTTCACTTTATCGTTGGCTCTTTTATCGTTCACTGAGAACTACCTTCTTAACTGCTTGTTGGAACCTATCTCCACGATCGGCATAGGATAAAAACTGATCCATAGAGGCGCAGGCAGGGGCAAGCAAAACTGAATCACCAGATGTTGCTAATTCTTGGGCTTTGGCAACAATTGATTCCATAAATTGATTTGAGGTATCGCCCGGTTGATAATTCACGGGTGGATCTATGAGAAAAAGTGGCAAATCTGGCCTGAATTTTTTAACCTCTGCCGCAATTAAGTCGCGGTCGGCGCCGATTAAAATTGCCGCTTTTAAGCGGGGTGAGGTTCGCTCTATTAAGGACTCCATCTGCGCCCCCTTAGCTAAACCTCCTGCAATCCAAATGACTGAGAGATTGGCGAGAATCGAGGCTTCTGCTGCATGAGGATTGGTGGCCTTTGAGTCATCAATCCACGTCACTTCATTAGATACTCCGACTCTTTCAATGCGGTGGGCACCTGATTTGAATGTTGAGAGAGCATTACGAATATCATCGTGGGATATTCCAATGGTCGAAGCAAGCCCGGCTGCTGCAAGGGCGTTAGAGATCTGATGAGGGACTGTCGGAATGATTTCTGTGAGCTCTGCGAATACCTTTGCTTCCTGAACGTCTGCGACAAATGCACGATCAACAAGGAGTTCTTCTACGATTCCGATTTCACCCGGAGCGGGAGTATCCAAGCTATAGAAAATCTTTCGCCCTCGCCAATGTGCGGTTCTAGATACTACTTCGCCATCATCGGCATTAAGGATTCCGGTTACACATTTATCTAAAATTGAAATTTTGGCTTGTGCATAGGCATCGAAGCTTCCATGCCAATCGATGTGATCATCAGCAATATTAAGTAACGCAGCAGAGGTAAATTCGGCATCTTCTAGCCAGTGCAGTTGAAAAGATGAGAGCTCGAGGATCAAAACATCATATTTCTCTGGAGATAAAACGGATTCGATTACCGTGCGCCCCACGTTGCCACAGGCAATACCGTTTACTCTCGCTGTTGCAAAGATGTGTGCGACCATCTCAACTGTTGTTGTCTTGCCATTTGTGCCAGTCAGTGCCAACCATTTTTGACTTGGATTGATTTCATTCTTAATTGCCCAAGCTAGGTCTACTTCGTTGAGAATTGCTTTACCTTCACTTTTGGCCAGGCGAATCAAGGGATGGTCTTCGCGCCAGCCAGGTGAAACCAATAGGGCATCGAAATCTTCACTCTTAATATTCTTTGGGAAAGTTACGGTAAACCCTTCTACGGTCGTGACTCGATCATCTGCAAATGAAACTTCTGCGCCTCTGTCTTGCAGTGCGTGAGCCACAGGTAATCCGGTCACACCTGCACCGGCAATTACAATTCGCTTCTCAGAGAGAGATTTATAGAAATCAGCTGCCATGGTTTTGAGGTTAACTTGCAATCCATTGGGTATAGAAAAGTCCAAGCCCTAGTGCTACAGAGAGACCAGCAATAATCCAGAAGCGAAGAACAATTGTGACCTCTCCCCAACCCAACAACTCAAAGTGATGTTGCAGAGGGGCCATTCGGAATAGTCGTTTTCCGCCGGTCAGTTTGAAGTAGCCCACCTGCAGAACAACTGACATCGTAATAATTACAAATAATCCGCCGAGTGGGATCAACAAAAGTTCGACTCGAAGAGATGTCGCAATGCCGGCTAAGGCTGCTCCAAGTGCGAGTGAACCGGTATCGCCCATAAATATCTTGGCAGGGGAAGCATTCCACCAGAGGAATCCAGTGCATGAGCCTGCAAATGCAGCGGCCAGCACAGCTAGGTCGAGTGGATCGCGAACTTGATAACAATTGCTCCCGGGATTAATGGCACAGCTTTCACCAAACTCCCATACTCCAATCAAAATGAAAGCGATAAATGTCATGACTGCCGCGCCTGATGCGAGTCCATCTAAACCATCGGTGAGATTGACTCCATTACTTGTTGCGGTGACCATAAATGCCACCCAGATGATGACTGCTACAACACCTAATGTAATCGAGGTATCTCGAACTGTAGAAAGTTGAGTACTAATTGGAGTTAAACCATCTTTATCAGGAAACTGCAATCCTAAGTATCCAAAAATTGAGGCAGCAACGACCTGACCAATAATCTTTGCTTTACCGCTAATCCCTCGCGAATTTTGACGGGAGATTTTCATGTAATCATCCAGGAAGCCTAGGAAACCAAGTGCAACTACTAGGCCTAGTACAAGTACCGCTGAAACGCTCACAGTATTACCGGTGAGCAAATGAGCAATAAGGTAGGAAGCAATAACGGAGAAGATGATGATGATTCCACCCATGGTGGGCGTTCCACGCTTAGTGTGATGCGAAGATGGACCGTCATCTCGGATGAATTGCCCGTATCCACGGCGTGCTAATAATTTGATGAGAATTGGCGTACCGAAGAGCGAGAAGAAGAGAGCAAGTGAACCCGAGATGAGAATCTCTTTCATTTACTGATTCTCCATTCGTAACTTCCATCGATTGATTACTTCATCAGCGACTTCTTCGAGGCCCGCCGAACGTGAACCTTTACAAAGGACAACATCTCCTGGGTTGATAAACTCAATTAGTTTTAGCGCTTCGCTCTTATCAGAACATAAGTGGATTGACATTCCGGTCTCTCCTCCTACTGATTCGGCTACTGCTCCAGCGAACTCTGGGGAAGCTATTGCGATGAGATGATCGATACCAATCTCTGAGGCAAGGGTGCCAATTTTCTCGTGCTCTTGTGATGATGACTCGCCGAGCTCTGCCATTTTTCCGAGGAAGGCCCAAGATTCTCCGCCTCGTTCTTGAGAGAAGTAGGCGAGGGTGCGCAGTGCAGCTTCCATCGAATCTGGGCTGGCGTTATAGGCATCATTGATAAGAGTGAGCTCTGGAAGTTGGTGGATCTCCATTCTCCACTTGGCTTGCGAATCTGCGAGTGAAAGAGAGTTTGCAATTTCATCTGTAGAAAATCCGAGAACATGTGCAACTGCTGCTGCCGCTAAGGCATTGGCAACTTGATGCAATCCGACCAAACGTAGCGCTACCGGACTTCGACCGGCAGGTGTAACCAAATCAAAATGCGCACATCCTTCACGAAGTTCAATCTCTGTAGCGCGGATTGGGTTTTCACTCGTCTCGCCGAAAGTGATTACTAGCCCAGCGTGTTTAGCGCTCATTTTCGGGGTATATGAATCGTATGTACCTAGTACGGCGACGCCTTTGCCCTTGAGTCCTTCAATCATCTCTGACTTAGTTTGCGCGATTTTTTCGAGTGAACCGAATTCGCCGAGATGTGCAGCCGCAACACGGAGGACTACTCCAATATTTGGTTTCGCAATTTCGCAGAGAGAAGCGATGTCGCCCATATGTCTTGCTCCCATTTCAATCACTGCGAACTTCGTGGACTCGGTGCAACGTAGTAGCGTGAGGGGAACACCAAGCTCATTATTGTAATTTCCTGTTGGAGCGATCGTCTCTCCATGGCCAGCAAGAACATGAGACAGTAGCTCTTTTGTTGTGGTTTTGCCTTGAGATCCAGTGATGCCGATGACTGTTAGTTCGGAGAGTGAATTGCGAACGTGTGATGCCAATAGAGAAATCGCATTCACAACATCTGCGATAACGATGCATCTCTCGCTTGAAACTCGACTTGTGAAAGCGAGAACAGCACCTTTTGCAAATGCATCAGTAATGTAATCGTGCCCATCTACATTCTCGCCTTTGATTGCAAGAAAGATTGAACCGGGAGTAGATTTCAGCGAAGAGATTTCAGGAGCCGCTGTTACTAAACAATCATCTCCATGAAGCTCGCCTCCTACGATTTCTGCTATCTCGCTCGCCTTTAACCCAATCATCGTTTTGCCTCTATTAATTCTGCTAGGACAAGACGATCATCGAAATCGTGGATGACTCCCCCGATATCTTGGCCGCTCTCATGGCCTTTACCAAGAAGCAATATTGTGTCTCCGGCAGTTGCAATCGAAACTGCCTGTTTTATAGCTTCTCTGCGATCAACAATTACTTGTGAGGGTTCAGCAATCGTAACGCCAGCGGTCATCTGATTGAGGATTTCGATTGGGTTCTCGCTTCGGGGATTATCACTTGTGAAGATTGCGATATCGCTTCCAGAAAAAAGTGCCTCTCCCATTGGGGCTCGCTTGGATGTATCTCTATCTCCACCACAACCCAGAATTGCAATCAATCTTCCTGTCGTGAATTCGCGGGTTGCTGCAAGCACGTTACTTACTGCGTCAGGTGAGTGCGCGTAATCAACCAGTGCTTTGAAACTTTGGCCAAGATCTATTGCTTCGAGCCTTCCTGGCGCTCCATGCATTGAAGGCAGGATTGCGGCTAGTTCAAGAGGATCAACTTCAAAGTGATGTGCAATTGCGACTGCCATCAGCAGGTTATCTAGATTAAATCCCCCATGCATAGGAGTCCTAGACTCAATCAGGATTCCATCACGACCACGAATCGTGAAGTCGTAACCAGATGCAGTTGGATGTATGTCAGTGAAATGCCATTGCGCTTTGGTATTTAAGCGCGAGAGTGAAATCGCAGGAATCTCGGAGCTATTAAAAAGTCTCTCACCGTAAGGGTTATCTATATTAATAAATGCTTGATCGGCATATTCGTGAGAAAAGAGCGCTGCCTTTGCCTGGAAATAACTCTCCATATCCTTATGGAAATCAAGATGATCTTGAGAAAGGTTTGTGAACCCTACTGCTGAGAAGTGGGATCCTAATATGCGTTTGAGGGCTATTGCGTGGCTAGAAACTTCCATAATCATGTGACGCATATGGCGTTCGTTCATCGCCGCGGCAAGTGCTTGTAGTTCAGTAGCTTCAGGAGTTGTTCGAAGACTCTTCACTCGATCATCACCTAGACGTGTTTCAACGGTACCGATTAGCCCACTATCTCGGCCAATGGCTGAGAAGATTTGATAAAGAAGAGTGGTGACTGTGGTTTTACCGTTCGTTCCCGTTATTCCGATGCTCTGCATCGAGCGAATGGGATCCCCGTAGAAGGTTGAAGCAAGAACTGCAGCTGCCTCTCGAGGATTGAGTACAAGAAGTTGTGGAAGTCCAAGCGCATCTAATTCGTCTTCTTTATCGTGCAAGACCGCTACAGCTCCGTTTAACTTGGCGCTCCCAATAAATTGAGCGCCATCATGCTTTTCACCAGAGAGTGCCACAAAGATATCTCCCGGCTCAATATCTTTATCATTCTGGGCTACTCCAGTGAAAAGTACTGCGCCCTCACCGATTACTTCACCACCCAATAATCGAGCAGCCTCCATGAGCGAAAGATTCCTCTCACCTATTGGACGGATCATTCGGTTTTTACACTCGCTTGGCTTGTCTTGATTTTATTCTTAGCCTGCTGCTCTGACTCCATCTTCCTCAGTTCGGCTTGATTGAGGGCGACTCGAGCTACCTCTGTACCGGTTGGAGCAACATGTTTTGACTGAAGAACAAATGTCATTACCTTTTTAAAGACTGGACCGCAGAGCGCACCACCGAAGTGACCGTTTCGAGGACGTTGCAAAGTTACATTGATAACAAAGCGTGGACTATCTGCTGGGGCGAAACCGATAAATGATGCTGTGTACCCGCTGTATTTACCAGTCATTGGATCAACACGTTGCGCAGTACCAGTTTTTCCGGCAACTCTATACCCGGGAATCGCAGCTGTCGGAGCAGTTCCATGATTAGAAACAACGCTCTCCATCATTGTGCGAAGTTTTGCGGCATTTGCAGCACTTATTACTCTCACTGAATCACGATTACCAGCTGGAGTGAAATTTCCAGATTCATCGCGAATTCCCGCAATTACTGTTGGGGAAACTCGCACTCCCCCATTTGCAATTGTCGCGAAAACGCTAGTTGCTTGCATTGCAGTAAGTGAATAACCCTGCCCAAATGCAACAGTTGGTGCTGTCGTGCCAGACCATTCTGAGACAGGATGAAGGATGCCAGCTGATTCTCCAGCTAAACCAGATCCAGTCTTTTCTCCGATGCCAAATTTTGTAAGGTAATCATGAAGCTTGTCGCTACCAAGAGAATCTCCCACTTTGATTGAACCGATATTTGATGAGACAGCTAAAATTCCAGTAGTTGTAAGATGCTGAACCGGATGTGGATCGTGATCACGAAAAACTTTGCCGGCACGATAAAGCGAGTCAGGTACGCGAAGAACTGTTGTTGGAGAGATTGTGCCCTCTTCAAGAGCAGCTGCAATCGTCATAACTTTTCCAGTTGAACCCGGTTCATATACATCTTGAACCGAAGGATTTCTCATCAGCTCTAGTGGGACGCCTTTGGTTTGATTTGGATTAAAGGTAGGCGCTGTCGCGTGAGCAATAATTGCGCCAGTTCTTGGGTCCATCACAATCACAGTGCCATTTACTGCACCAGTTTGTTTTACAGCATCTGCAATCGCTTTGGCTGCAACCCATTGCACATCTCGATCAATAGTAAGACGGATAGTGCTGCCTTCCTTGGGCGCAATAATCTCACTTTGCGAGCCAGGAATCTCTGCGCCATTGGCACGTGCGTATGAATAGCGCCCAGCAGTACCTGAAATTATGGAGTTAAGTGTCGATTCAATTCCTGATGCACCGACACCATCTGCACGAACAAAGCCAACGAGGGATGAAATGAATTGACCTGAAGGATATTCACGGATGTAAGAGCGCTCAGGGAAGAATCCGATGATTCGCTCGCCAAATTCTTCTTTTGAGAGCTGACTGTTATATGAATCGATTGCGTTGGTGAGTTTTTCCCACAACGCTGGGCGGCCATTCTTTAACACCATTGAGTATTTGCGAGTGCCAGTTATTGCTTCTTGGACTTGCTCGACCGGAAGGTCAAGAATTGGAGCTGCGAAGGCCGCAGTCTTTGCTGGGTTCTTAATCTGAGTTTGATCAACGACCACGCTTATGGCTGAGACGCTGCGGGCAAATGCGATTCCATTAATATCTGTAATTTCACCACGTGGTGCTTGAATGGTGCGAGTCGTCTCCATCTCATCAACTGCGCGCAACTTGTAGTTTGCAGCTTCGACAACTTGAACCCTTACTAACTGGATACTAAATAGCGCGAGAATTACAGTGAAGACAAGAGCAAGAATGCGAATTCGAGATTTCGCAATGTGAAGATCACCCATTGCTCACCACGCTTGGTTCGAGGTTAAGAAAAATTGGTTGTTGAGATGGCGCCATACCTAACTTTGTTGCAGCGTTAGCTAGTGCATTTGGAGCCGACTTGGCATCTATCTCGCGATTTATTGCATCGCGTTGATCGGCAACCATCTTTGCCTCAACTTTAAGATTAGAGAGAGTAAATGCATCCTGGGCTAGCAAAGTGTTGATAGTTAAGAGAGCGAGAAAACCAAGTGAACCAGCTGTTGTGAGAAAGATTGCGAAGTATTTACGACTTCCCTCTTGCTCAACGCTCATCTTCGGAAAAGTTGTATAAATAACTTGCGCTGTGCGATCTACGACCTGGCGTTTGATGCCTACAGTAATTGCAGTTGAAACTCTTGCCGCTGAAGCACTCATGCTGCTACCCGCTCAATTGCGCGCAATCGCACTGAAGCTGCTCGTGAATTTTCTTCAATCTCTAGCGCACTTGGCTTCTCGCTAGAATTGAAAACCAACTTAAACTTAGCGGCGTATTCAGGTAATTCGATAGGGAGCTCGCGAGGGCTCTTTGAAGTTGAAGCCTCTGCAAAAATTTCTTTTACGATGCGATCTTCTAGAGATTGGAATGACATAACAACGACTCTTCCGCCGACAACAATTCGTGCAAGCGCCTGAGGGATCGCACGCTCGATTGCACCGAGCTCGTCATTGACTGCAATACGAAGCGCCTGGAATGTACGTTTCGCGGGATTACCTCCGGTACGACGTGTTGCCGCAGGAATACTCTCTTTTACCAAAGTAGCTAGAGCTACCGTTGAATTTAGCGGTGCTATTGCACGAGCTTTAACGATGTTCTCAACAATTCGTGTTGCAAACTTCTCTTCTCCATAAACGCGGAGAATTCTGACAATTTCACCAGGCTCGAAGGTATTGACGATGTCACCAGCTGTGATTCCGGTTGATTGATCCATGCGCATATCAAGCGGTGCATCATGAGAGTAAGAGAATCCGCGTGCTTCTTGATCTAATTGCATAGAAGAGACACCAAGGTCAAAGAGGACACCGTTGATTTGTGAAAATCCAAAATTATTGATTATCCCTGAAATATCATCAAAGACTGAATGCGCAGATTTGAAGCGTTCTCCAAAAGAAGCTAGTCGTAATTCTGCTTTAGCAATCGCTTGAAGATCGCGATCAATACCAATGACAGTAAGGTTTTCAAATCGTTGAAGTAGCGCCTCAGAGTGACCGCCTAAACCAAGTGTGGCATCAATTATTACTGACTTATCGTGAGCATTTATAGAAGGAGCAAGGAGATCAACACATCGATCACGCATTACCGAAATGTGTTCCATGTACTCTCCTCCCTTTACTTTCTACTCATGTTGTTCACTCAACTCTGGTCACCGCCGGCCGACGGATATATATTCGAAAGCGACGCCGGGGAAGGGGCGCCGCTGTCGGCCCCACTTAATTCGAGTAATAACTCTTACAAGAATTACTTGTGCATTGGGTCGGCGGTGGCCACAGGTGAGTGCGGCCATATTTACTTGTTATTCACTTGTTATTAAGTTTTTTTATTTCTTCTAGCTATAAAGTTTTTTGCTGACGATCTAAAAGAGTCCCGGAAAAACTTCTTCAGAAACGTCAGCAAAAGTTGATTCGCGATCTGCGAGGTATGCACTCCATGCAGCGCTATCCCAGATTTCAACTCTGGTATTGGCGCCGATTACGACGCACTCTCTTTCTAATCCGGCATATGTACGAAGTCCGGATGGAATAGTGATTCGACCTTGACGGTCAGGAATTTCATCGTGAGCGCCGGCAAACATCACGCGCTGGTAATCGCGAGCGCCCTTTGCTGTTACAGGGGCTTGTCGAAGAGTTTCGGTGATCTGGGCAAATTCAGAAGCTGGGAAGACATAGAGGCAACGTTCCTGTCCTTTTGTAATCACAAGGCCCGGAGATAGCTCTTCACGAAACCTGGCAGGAAGGATTAAACGACCCTTCTCATCAAGGCGCGGTTCGTGAGTGCCTAAAAACATTGAAATTAACTCACCTTCCCCAAGGTATTAAGCGCAACATCTACGCTTAGTTCCCCACTTTACACCACTTTGCTCCTTTTTTCACCACCCTGGCCCACTTTTTTCCCCCTCTCTCCCCTATCGCCCCCACTGATTTTGGCGCGCAAAAAAAACCGGCCCCTGCCAATATTGCTGGCTTCGGACCGGTCGAGGTGGAGGGTTTTGGCTCGGTTACTCCTCGAAGGAGCGGCGATCCCAACGTTCTTGGAGGCGGGCTGAGAGCCCTCCAGATTTCGGTGCGCCCCTGCCCGATTTGCCTGAGCGCGCTGCTCCTTGGATGGGAGCGCTGAGTGAGCGGATTGCCAGGACTAAGCCTGTCAAGGTAACGAGAAAGCCTGCAATGCCAATAAGTGGAACCTGCGAAATGAGGCCAGTAAAGAGGGTAGCGATTCCGAGAAGAATAAGAAGTGCGGCCTTAATAAGAGAGGAAGACTTTCCGCGCAGAAGTGTTGCGGTATCGCCACCTGAGAGCGTGCTCTGTAGGCGAGGATCATCAGAGGCGAGAGCTGCCTCCATCTCGGCTAGTAAGCGTCGTTCTCTATCTGATAGTGCCATGACAACAGAATAGAACAGTTCTGGCTATCCGTCATCTTGGCCTAATCCAGCTCTTCAGGCTCACTTTCAGGCTCAATTAACCTACCTGGACGCACACTCGATGAGCCGAAACGGGCCCTAGCGCGGTCTATTGCGGTATCTGCCTCACGCCAACCCTTCTCGCGCGAACCCAGAAGCATCTGTTCGTGGGCTCCCTCTTGAAGATTTTCTAAGCTGACACCAACAAGTCGCAGCCTGGCTCGATCAATCTTTAGCGCCTTATATAGCGTGCGCACAATTTCATAAATTTCTTGCGTGCTATCAATCGGTTGAGGCAGCGTCTTGCTACGACTGATAGTAGTGAAATCAGAGAAACGCACTTTAATCGAAATTGTCTTGGCGAAAAGTTCTCGATCACGTAATCGAGCAGATGCTTTCTCGGTCAATCGTAAATACTCACGTAATATCTCTTCGGGATTATCTAAATCGTGAGAGAAAGTCTCGGCAGCGCTGATGCTCTTATCGGATTCATCATTGCTGACTTCGCGGAAATCTCTCCCCCAAGCTAGCTCGTAGAGTGATGCCCCCGATGCTTCACCTAAGGCCCGAATCAAAGTTGCACGCGGAGTAGCCGCAATATCTCCGATGGTATGAAGGCCTAACTTGGCAAGTGCTTCTCCGGTTTTTGGTCCTACTCCCCACATTGCAGCGACAGGTAGCGGATGGAGAAATTCTAAGATTCGTTCTTCTCTAATCTCTAACATGCCGTTAGGTTTGCAATGTTGGGATGCAAGTTTTGCAATAAATTTTGATTGTGCGATGCCAACAGAGCAAGTAATTCCTTCTTCTTTAAATACGCGGGCTCGAATATCTTCTGCAATTTTTCGGCCGTTGCCGAGCAAACGAATAGCCCCAGTGACATCTAGAAATGCTTCATCGAGTGAGATGGGTTCAACCTTAGGAGTAAAGGCGGCGAAGATTGCCATTACGCGTTCAGAGATCTCGGCATAGCGATGATGTTCTGGGGCGACAAATATCGCATGTGGCGCCATTCTCTGTGCGCGCCCTACTGGCATTGCTGCCCTGATGCCGAATTTGCGCGCCTCATAATTTGCAGAGAGAACAACTCCGCGTGCACCTGCACCGACTACTAAGGCTTTACCGCGGAGTTCGGGGTGATCTAGTTCGGCTACAGATGCGTAGAAGGCATCCATATCGACATGCAAGATCGTGCTCATATCGCCACACTACCTCGTGCTTGCCACTTATCGTGGGCAGTAGCGAGGCTCCAGACACCTGTTGCGCGAATAGAGATACCGCGTTCGCCGGTGCGACGAGTAGTGCCCCGCACTAAGAAGAGCGATGCGCTTTGGAGAGTCTGAGCATATGTACTGCTTGCTAAGACATCAGGAAAGAATGTCGAGTCGCTGCATCCATAACCATCATCGAGAGTAAGAAAGAGAACGCGTTTACCAGAACGTATCGGTGGGGATTGCAACGCAACCTTTACTCCCGCAACAAGTACTGAGGTATTGCTTCGTTGTGCCAAGAGATCGCATGATCGAATCGCGCCAATATCATTGAGGAAAGGGGCGTAGCTAGCAAGCAAGTGTTCGGTGATATCCATACCTAATCGCGTCAGTTCATTACCTATCTTCTCTGCTCGCCCCATTGCAGGTAAGCCACTTAAGGTAAGTGCAGGTGGAGCCAGGCCAAGTGACATCTGTGCACCTGCTAGCGCTGGGGCGCTAGATTTTTGAAGGTCAGCTAAATGCAATAGCAAATCTCGATGGGTAATATCTTTATCTGAATCTCCCTTGATATGCACCTCATCAAAAGCACCGGTAAGGATAAGTGTTTCGATAGTCGGAAGTGATGCGCCGGATCTGCGATAAAAATCTGCTAAATCAATATAGGGCTGACCGTTCTTAATTGATTCAATCTCGGTAGAACTAGCGCCAGAGATTGCAGAGAGTGCGATGCGAATCCCAGAGTTATGAATAGCAGGGTGATGGGTATCAGAGTCAATCCGATAATTAATATCTGAATAATTAATATCTAGGGGCGCAATAGGAATATCCATTCGCCGCACTTCATCGAGCATAAGACGCTTGGGATACATTCCGGGATCGTGGGTAAGGACACCCGAAAAAAAAGCTGCTGGGTAATGGGTCTTAAGCCATGCTGATTGATAGGTGGGCAAGGCAAAGGCGGCGGCATGTGCTTTGCAGAAACCAAATGATGCAAAGGCACGTAGGACATCCCAAATTTCGGTAATGATTGGGAGCTCAAAACCTGCCTCTGTAGCTGCAGGGAAGAACCAATCACAGACTTCTTGTTGTCCCTCTTTACTGCCAAGCGCGCGACGTTTCTCATCGGCTGCAGCAAGAGAGATGCCAGTCATGACAGAGATAATCGAGATTACTTGTTCGTGAAAGACAACCACACCTTCGGTCTCACTCAAGATAGGAGCAAGCTTGGGATGGATAAGGCGAGCTGATTTAAAGCCTTCGCGCGCCTCAAGAAATGGACGGATCATGTCGCTCTTTACTGGTCCAGGGCGAAAGAGCGAGATATCAATAATGAGATCATTAAAAGTACGTGGTTGAAGTTTGCCGATGAGTTCGCGTTGGCCAGGACTTTCGATTTGAAAGAGTCCGAGAGTATCTGTTGTTCTAATAAGTGCGTAGGTATCAGGATCATCGAGCGGAATAGCATCGATATCAAATTCTGGATTGTGAGTACGTTTGATCTCATCGACAGCGTGGGCAATTGCAGATTGCATACGAACACCCAAGACATCGAGTTTAAGTAGACCAATATCTTCGACATCATCTTTATCGAATTCGAGCATCGGATAACCACTGGCGCCAATTTGTAGCGGTGCGCGATCTAAAAGAGTGGCGTCAGAGAGCGCGATAGCACATGGATGCATCGAGAGATGTCGTGGTAGACCATCAAGGCGTTGCGCTAGCGCGATTGTCATCGCAGCAAGTGGCGATGATGTATTGAGTGATTTGAGTTCAGGTAGTGATGCCAGCGCAGCCGAGATATTTGCAGCGCGGATATGTGGCATCGACTTTGCTAAGAGATCAATTTCGACAGCAGGTAGGCCCAGGGCGGCACCGGCATCGCGGATAGCGTGGCGCGCTCGGTAGCGCTCGACCATCGAAACTGTGGCACATCGCGCTATCGCGTTGGGGTCTGACCACGAGGTAGTGCCATAACGGTTAAAGATGGCATCGTAAATTTCAAGACGTCGCGCTGATTCGACATCAATATCAATATCAGGAAGTGCCATACGAAGAGGTGAACAGAAGCGCTCCATTAAAAGCCCATGTTCGATTGGATCAACACCTGAGATTCCGAGCAAGTGACAGATGAGAGAGCCGGCGCCACTGCCGCGCGCTGCAACCCGGATTCCTTTTTCACGCGCAGTGTCAGTGATATCAGCGACGGTGAGAAAATAGGATTCAAAACCAAGTGTGGCAACGGTAGCGAGTTCATCATCGAGACGTGCACGTGCCTGCTTAATGCGCGCACTATCGCTATAGCGCCAATGTAAACCTGATTCGGTGCGAGTGCGCAGAATCTCGCGCATATGTGCTGCGTTTTGAGCGCCAACCACACTTGGTTCAGGCAAGTGGACCGCACCCAAACCGATATCGCGTTGTGGCGATAAGAGTGAGCGCTCTGCCCATTCGCGCGTGCTCTTAAGAAGTAGTCGTGGTGAACCTTCACCAGCTGCGCGCGAAATTTCAGCAGCTAGCGCCTGCATCTCATCTGCACTTTTGAGAAAGGCTTCAGCATTACGACGTTCGAGATGGCGCGGATCAAGCGGAACTAATTGGCGGGCGCAGTCGAGGATATCGGCGACCGGCCCATCTGCGCGGTCGAGCATTCGCACTGCATTGGTAACTATTGCATCGATATCGTGATCACGGGCAAAGGCGAGAGAACGCCCCGCAAAGAGCGTTGATCGCGGGCCATTGCCGCCAACGAGATGCGATACACATTCGATTGCATGATCTGCAAAATAGGGGCGCGTCTTATTGAAGATATCCATCGCGATATCGAAGCGATGTAGCGCTATCGCTTCTGCGATTGGTGATTCGGGGCCATGTAGCAGAAAGAGTTTGCTGCTGTATTGGCTAAAGCGTTGCAAGATATCGAGAGTCAGCACTGGAATGCGATCAGGTGAGTGTGTTGTGATGCCACGATAAAGATGCAAGAGGTCGCGCCATCCCCCATCGCCGCCCGCCATGATTGTGATACGTGGCAGATTCTTGCGATCGGATTTAACACCCACTGATTCGCTATTGATTAAATCAATCTGCAGATTGATTCCGAGAATTGGAGCAACACCGTATTGCAGACAACTTTTTGCAAAACGGATTGCTCCAGCCAATGAATCTCTATCTGTTAAGGCAAGTGCCGGCATTTCAAATTGGGCAGCTCGCTCGACAAGGTCATGCGGCTGAGTTGTGCCGTACTTAAATGAATAAGCGCTCGTTGTGCGCAGATGGATAAAACTCATCTTTTTATTTCATTTTCTAAATTGTTGTCACAATCCATTGGCCAGTGGTTTCATCACGTTCGAGTTGAAATGTTGTGAGCGCTCCGATGGGCGCAGCTTCGACCGTCCAGAGTGCACGCGCTTGATCATCGGGGCGATAGATTCCATCGCTAGCGCGGTTCCACCATCCCCCGGATTCGCACCAACGCGAGAGAACGGTATGGATACGAAAACGTCGCCCTCGAAAAGTGAACTCGATAGGAGTGGTCGGTCCATCGATAAGGACCTCTCCCGCAGGGATTACTTCGCTTGCCATGTGTGTGCCTCTTCACTTTTCGAACAGATGTTCGAAAAATAGCCCACCCCACCGACAAGAGCAACGCTAAAGCCCCAGTTGAGGGTTTTGAGCGTCTTCTAGGGCTACAGTGTTGGGATAACAGTTGGGATAGAACCGTGAACAGGAGATAAATATGGATCTAGTACTCGTTATCGGCCGCGCCCTCTTCGCCCTTCTCTGGGTAGGAGCAGGCTTTGCCCACTTTAAGAACCTCGAGGCGATGACCGGCTACGCCACATATAAGAAAGTGCCAGCAGCAAAGCTAGCTGTACTCGGTAGCGGCTTAGCATTTTTAGTTGGCGGAATTCTTATCTTTCTTGGCGCTTGGATCGATTTAGCTGCTGCGTTGATTGCAGTCACTGTAATTCTGGCAGCAATCATCTTCCATCAGTTCTGGAAAGAGAGCGATGCCAATACCAAGATGCAAGAACAGATGGCATTTAACAAAGATCTTGCACTCGGTGGTGCAGCGCTCATCCTCTTCGCACTTGTCGCAGGTGGCGCAGTAACTGATTTCGGACCAAGCGTCGGAACTATCGCTTTCTTCGGCTAGCTGAGTATCTAAACAGAGATTGCAATGTCGGTAGAGATAATTGGCGCGCTACTTGCTGGCGCATTTATAGGTAGCGTCCTAGGTTTTATTGGCGCAGGCGGCGCCATGCTTGCAGTGCCGATTCTGATTTATATCTTTGCATTCACACCGCATCATGCAACAACAGCATCACTTGCAGTGGTGGGATTAGCCGCTGCATCGGGTGTGCTTACAAAGATGCGCTCCCGCGAAGTTCTCTATCGCGAAGCGATAATTATTTGGGCAATCGGTTTGATTACCAACCTTGGTTTTTCATCAATCTCTGATCAGTTACCCGATAGATTCATTACAACTGGCTTTGCAATTGTGCTTGCATTTGCTGGCCTATCAATGATTCGCAATCCTTTATCAACTATCCATACCCGGATGCCGCTGCCAATATTGATTCTTGTCTCACTCATTATTGGATCAATTACCGGCCTCTTTGGCATAGGTGGTGGTTTCTTGGCTATCCCTATCCTGGTTCTTTTCTTCGGAACACCTCAGATTATTGCGGCTGGAACATCGCTTCTGATTATTGCAATGAACTCACTCACCGCACTTCTCGGCCGCGCTGCGACGTTGAACGAAGTTGATTGGCATGTACCGATTCTGATGGGTCTGAGCGCAATCGTTATTTCAAATATTGCCTCTCGTAAAGCATCGAAATCAACTCCAGCAGCGCTCAAATCCCTCTTCGCAGTATTCCTGCTCTGTTTAGCTCTATTTACTCTAATTGAGAGTTGGGTTTTCTGAGCTTCACTCTTTAATAGCGCGCGACA
>WLDB01000100.1 GCA_009705035.1 Actinomycetota bacterium
AATCAACAGCCAAATCAATATTGCGCATCACCTTGCGAATTGCAAAGCGGCGAATATCTCGGTCATTGCTAGTGAGCGCTCCATCTTTAAAGACAGGGTGGCTAAATAAATTTGTTGTTGCCATCGGTACCTTCATACCGGTCGCAGCAAGTGCTTTCTTAAAGCGGTTGATATGTCCTTGACGAGTTGCATCATCAGAACCAAATGGAAAGAGATCATCATCATGAAATGTCACACCGTATGCACCACGTGCGGCTAGTTCATTGACTGTATGAACAGGATCTAAAGCTTCTCGAGTTGGATCACCAAAAGGATCACGCGCCTGCCATCCGACAGTCCAAAGACCAAAAGTGAACTTATCCGCAGGAGTTGGCTGAATATTCATTGATTTTCCTTTGCTTTACATACCGCAACAAGGCATTTGCGCGACCATGCGTTAATACAATCATATAGGATGCTAAAAAGGAAGAGTCGGCTGAGTTAGCGAAAAGAAACTAACCCTTAATCGCACCGCTCTTAAATAAGAAGGCTGCTGAATCTTTAACTGAAACCTCAGCGGGGATGAACTTCATGCCAAGTATGCGAATGGCTTTGGCATTACTGGTAATCATCGCCTTACCTAGTAGAGGTAGGACTGCCTTGATATCACCATCGAAGTTGGATAGAAACTTGATTAAGAATGTTGGTGCTTTACCGGTCTTAGTTTTACTCTTCGGATAGACGCTCTTGAGAATCTTTGCAATGTCGATAAATGAGAGAGTCTCAGAACAGGCAAGGATTCTCTCTCCAAAAGTGGCTTTGTTCTCGATGCTTTGAACATGCATGCGAGCAACATCTTTTACATCAACGATTCCAAAGCGTAGGTCTGGCAGTAGTGGATCTTTTCCTTGCAGAATTCTTTCCACCACAGATATCGAAGAGCCAAAATTGTTATCCAATGGCGCACCTAGCACTAACACCGGATTAATCGTTGTGAGTTGGATATCTTGAGCACTCTTCTTCACATAATCCCATGCAGCCATTTCAGCTAAAGTCTTTGATTTTGTGTATGCAACTTTTCCGATGGGAAGATTGACATCTGTCCACATAGTTTCATCAAAGGCAACGACATCTTTTGGAAGGTCGTACCCATATACCGCCGCATTAGATGATGTAAGCACGACTCGCTTTACTCCGGCATCTTTAGCAGCAGCAAGTGCCCGCAGAGTCCCTTGGACCGCTGGACGAATCAAGTCATCTTCATTCTTTGGAGATGCAATCGGAAAAGGTGATGCCGTGTGCATTAAAACATCTATGCCGTTGAGTGCTGCGCTCCAACCAGAATCTTTCTCTAAATCTAGTTCTACAAATGTTAGCTTTTTAGCTAGATCAATTCCTGGTGTCACAAAGGGAGCAACAGCATCTTTTACCTCTTGTGCGCGATTTAATGAACGAACCGAGGCTCGGACTTCATACCCTTGATTAATGAGTTCGAGGGCGATGTGCTTGCCGATATAGCCACTAGCGCCAGTTAAGAGTACTTTTTTCATAATGCCAGCTTACCAAGCGCATTATTTAATCCAAAGTGACCGTAAAGGTGGCGCGAGATCGAGATTGTTCTATTAACTGCGCGTTCACTTCATCAGTTCCTCTTGACCACTCATTAGCTGCTTCTGGTGTTTTTCCGAATTGAATATGGCGTGCAATGAGCCTCTGCATTCTTAATTCATCATCAACATCTAAAAACCATGTCTCATCCAAGTAGTCTCCGATTTTCTCCCAGCCAAAATCATCATGAAGTAGGTAATTTCCTTCAACCACAACTAATTTGGCTTGTGAGGGAATCAACCCTGCATCGGGAATAGATGCCTCAATCTCGCGTTCAAAGATGGGGAAACGAATATCGCTTCCGTGACCAGCTCGGACATCTGCCAATGATTTCGCAAAATCATCAACATCAAATGTATCGGGAGCACCTTTTCGATCGCGGCGTCCAAGTTCAATCAACTTTTCGTTGGTCATATGGAAACCATCCATAGGCAGAATAGATATAAATTCACTGGCAACATGCTCATTAAGAAATTGAGTAAAGGTCGATTTGCCAACGCCTGGCTTGCCGATGACCCCCAAGATAAATCGTTGTGGTGAGTCAAGAAGCGAAGATACGCGCGCTATAGCTGCTTCACGTGTGATGCTTTTCATTAGCAGCGATAGTATCGTAATCGCATGAGAACACTAGATGCTGGCCACAAAGATTTTCTCCTAGCCGAAGCAAAATCTTTACTTAACTTTGCATATGGATCAGTAATCGATTCTGGTGGATTCGGTTACCTCAATACCGAGGGGAAAGTTGATTCATCTAAGCCGCTTGAGTGTTACTTGCAGGCTCGCAAGATTCAAGTATTTGGATTGAGCCATCAGATGGGTTTCATAGATGGTAAGCAACAAGTTCAACATGGAGTCAACTCACTCAACACCCTATTTAGAGATAAAGAGAATGGCGGTTTTTTCAACGCAGTCGATATTAAAGGTAATCCTTTAAGCGATAGAAAACACGCTTATGACCATATGTTCGTGCTTCTTGCCGCAACAACGGCCAAAGAGGTCGGAGTAGATGGCGCTGAAGAATTATTCACGTATGCCGAAGAGCTCATCGAGAAGTATTTCTGGGATCCTAACTTTGAAATGATGAGCAACGATTGGAATCAATCATTTACAGAGCTCAATCCTTACAGGGGTATTAACGCCAATATGCATGCGGTTGAAGCGCTGACTGCAGCTTTTGAGGCAACGGGGCGAACCATCTTTAAAGATCGTGCATATGCAATTTGCATGCGAGCAGTCGATGATTTCGCTCGCAATAGCCAATGGATGTTGCCTGAACACTTTGATGCCGTATGGAACGTCGAAAGAGATTTCAATATCGATAACCCTGCAGACCCATTCCGTCCATTCGGAGTAACAATCGGCCACCTATTTGAATGGTCACGTCTTATCTTGCAGATTGATCTCTGTATGCCAGATGACAAGAAGGGTGCAAGCTGGATCGTTGAAGGCGCCCGAGCTATGTACAAGATTGGTAAAGAGAGCGGTTGGGCAGTAGATGGTGGCCCAGGTTTTGTCTACACAATTGATTGGCAGAAGAAGCCTGTTGTTACTTCACGTATGCAATGGGTTGCAGCTGAAGCGGTGATGGCTGCTTTCACGCTATGGAAAGTCACAGGTGAAGATCAATATCTTGAGGATTACTACAGCTGGTGGCAATACATCCAAGACCACGTTATCGATAAGAAATTTGGTTCTTGGCACCACGAGCTAAATGCAGCACAAGAGGTAACAACAATTACCTGGTCCGGAAAGCCAGATGTCTATCATGCCTTCAATGCTTGTATCTTGCCTCTACTGCCATTTAAGGCAAGCTTCATCGGGAGTGCTGAAAAGATTTAATTTGAATTAAGCGAGAATCTGGCGACCAAGTTCAGAGATATCTTTTGGAGTAACACCACAGCAGCCTCCAATAAGTTTTGCACCCAACGAAATCCAACTTTCGATATCAGAGTGCGCAAAACTAGAGCTGACTGGTCCAAGCCATCTCTTCTCAACTGAATCCCATTCACGCCCTGAATTTGGATAGAGTACATATGGAATCTCAGAGTTCGCACTCTTCATTAGTGGCTCA
>WLDB01000101.1 GCA_009705035.1 Actinomycetota bacterium
ATTTATGAGCACTTGCTTTACGACGGTGCCACTGCCCCATCATTGCCAGTTGTTATTCCAGAACTTGCTGATACGACCATCATCGTTAATGGAGTTGCAAAGACTTATGCAATGACTGGATGGCGAGTCGGCTGGATGATCGGGCCAAAGGATGTCATTAAGGCTGCCGCTAATCTGCAATCGCACCTGACTTCAAATGTTGCAAACGTTTCACAGCGTGCAGCGATTGCCGCTTTGACCGGCAACCTCGATGCAGTGCATGAGATGGGCGTGGCATTTAATCGTCGTCGTAAATTAATTGTCCATCTACTCAACGAAGTTCCGGGTTTCCAATGTCCAACCCCGCAGGGAGCTTTCTATGTGTATCCCTCTGTTAAGGGTGCTCTTGGAAAATCTATCCGCGGCAAGGTAGCCAATACATCAGCCGAACTCGCCACAATTATTCTGGATGAAGTTGAAGTAGCAGCGGTACCAGGTGAAGCCTTTGGACCATCAGGTTATTTGCGATTTTCTTATGCAACCAGCGATGAAGATATCGTTGAAGGCATTGGGCGAATCAAGAAATTGCTTTCCGAATAACCAGATTTAGAGCTTTACTCCAACGAGATTTACTTCAGGTGTTAGCTCGATAGCGAAAGTTTTGCGAACACTTTGCTGAACTTGTCGAGCAAGAGTGCAGAGATCTTCGGCAGTTGCATTGCCTGCATTGGTCAGCGCCAAGACATGTTTGCTACTGATTCTCGCTCCCCCGCTGGCATCTCCTTTATTGATTCCTGAATTTTCGATTAGCCAAGCTGCGCTTACCTTTACTAAGCCATCACTTGCTGGCCAACGTGGTGCTGCTTCTGGCAGTGAAGCGGCAACTTCTGCGCTGACTATAGGATTGGTAAAGAAAGAACCTGCAGACCAAGAATCGCGATCATTGCGATCAAGAATCATTCCCTTGCTGCGCCGAAGTTCAATCACAGCATCACGTGTTTGTGTGACTAGCGCTTTATCTCCTTGATTAATGCCTAGTTTCTTTGCGAGCTCTATGTATGTGATGGGGGTGCTCTCTTGACCTATTCGCAGTTGAAACTGAACTGAGATGACAACATAACGCTCTGGATTCTTCTTAAAGATTGAATTGCGATATTCGAATTCACATTCGCTATTGGTAAAGGTCTTAATTGCTTTTTTCTCGCGGTCATAAGTGCGGACTTGGGTAATGAACTCTGATACCTCATGGCCGTAAGCACCGATGTTTTGAATTGGTGCAGCACCTACCGTTCCGGGAATACCGCTTAAAGTCTCAAGACCTGCGAAGCCGCGTGTAATTGTCGAGGCCACAAAGCGATCCCAGTCAGATCCAGCTCCAATTGTGAGAGTGGCACCGCTACATGCATCGATTTCGCTCTCGGTTTTATTATTTGAAAGGCGAATAACGGTGCCGGCAAAACCTGAATCTGCGACGAGAATATTTGTTCCGCCACCGATGATGAGTATTTGTGAATCTCCGCATGACTCAATCGCAGAGATAATCTCTGCTTCACTCGATGCCTCAATAAAGCGCGTTGCTTCACCGCCCACTCGTAGTGAGGTGTAATCGCGAAGGCTGGCCATAGTAAAAGGTTACCTGCGTGGAGAGAGAATTGCGGTCTTACCTCGGAAACGTTCGAGGATTCGGTCGTAATTCTTCTTCGATTGTAGCTCTCGATATTCAGGGTCACTATCGTGGTAGCCATGGTGGCGATCTTGAATCAATGGGAGCTCCATCTGAAGCAATCGACCATTTGAACTTCGCAATAAGAGCGAGAATTCAATATCAGCATTGCGATAGAAGAGAGCTCGATTATTAAAGCCACGGCTAGCCAATACATCTTCACGATGCATCGCGATGAAATAACTAAATAGGACATCAACTTCGCCGGGGCCTTTATCATCGACACTGCGCCATTCATCGTCAAGATTGATTAGACCACCGCGCCAGCCGACAGCAACAAAGTCGCGCTTCTTTAGCTCTACAAGTACTGGAGAAATTGCATCACCGGTAAAGCGTGTAGATGGATCCATGATCACAATAAATTCACTTGTCACGTTACGCAAAAGCGCATTGGCGCTTTCTCCCCAGCCAAAATTTTCGGTTAGTGATACAAGAGATGTTCTGGCATCTAACTGATCAGCCAAAATACCTGGTTCGCCAATAACCAACATAGCTATCGCGCATTCACTGTGAGCCTTTATGGTCTTGAGAGTTTCAACGGCATCTTCGTGATACCCATCAATAATCATCGCAACAGTTATCTCGTGCTTGCCAGAATTAATCGCTCGAATATCGCGCGTGGATTCATAGGTTGGAAAGCGCTTCTTTGGGCGTAGTTCATACCCATCTGCAACATCGACTACTTCAAATCCTTGTGCTGCAATCTGATCTCGTAAAGTATCTGAGAGCGCAAAGTTGCGCTCACTCCGCGCAGCCTGACGCGCACGTGCCAGTTCATGAACATTTTCTGGAGCGCTCATATCAAAATCACAGCCTTTGCAAGACCAATTACTTTAACGCCTTGTGAAGTTGCTGCTAAAGAAATACTCGCTTTGCCATCACTTACATCAGTAACTATTGCTGACACAGTGAGATCTACATCAACGCCCGCTGGGATAATCACTGGCTTGGTGAAGCGAGCGCTGAATTCAAGAACTTTCGCGGATCCTCCGGCTAAATCAGAAAGATATTTACCAACGAGAGCCATCGTCAACATGCCATGGGCAATCACATTAGGCAGGCCAACAGATAGGGCAAATTCTTCGTTCTGGTGAATAGGGTTCTGATCGCCACTGGCATCGGCATAGCTCTTAACGAGGGCTCGGTTAATATAGAAAACCTTCTCTTCAAATGTTGTGTCAGTGGTAATCATCCACGCACCACCAAAGTTGACCACGTCGATACAACAATCGCGCCATCTTTAGATAAGTCAGAGCGAACTGTCACAATCTCGTTGCCAGCGATTGCTTTAGCGGATTCGATAGTTGAAGTACAGGAAAAGCTATCCCCTGCCTTAATTGGGCTCTTTAATTCAAAGCGTTGGTCACCGTGGACAACGCGAGTCCAATCCAGACCAATTGCTGGGTCTGAAAGAATTTTTTGGGATTGATCGAGTGTGATTCGAATTGAGAAAGTTGGGGGCGCAACGCTTGTATCGCTCTCGCCAATGACGGCGCAGAAGGCATCGATTTGAGATTGTGTGACGGTGGCTAAATCGCTACCAGCGAAGGTACGCCCGATTGAATCCGGGCTAATCATTAGCGGGTTTCGCGGTGAAGAGTTGAAGACTTGCAACGTGGACAGAACTTCTTGAGTTCCATACGGTCTGGATCGTTGCGGCGGTTCTTCTTGGTGATGTAGTTACGCTCTTTGCAATCCACGCATGCCATGGTGATCTTCGGACGTACATCCGCGCTCTTGCTTGCCATGGTCTTACTCCTTCGTGATTGGTGGGCTCAGGTTACCTGAGCTCACACTTTTGGGCAAAACTGCGCGCGTTACGCACGCTTTACTGCTGACTTACTCGTAGCGGAGGCGGGATTTGAACCCACGACACAGCGATTATGAGCCGCTTGCTCTACCAAGCTGAGCTA
>WLDB01000102.1 GCA_009705035.1 Actinomycetota bacterium
ATTGTGGGTTACACAGGGCCACAAACTGCAATCACGCCTCTGATCGAAGGTCTGCGTCGTCTTGAATATCGCGGCTATGACTCAGCCGGAATCGCACTAGGTACCAATAATGCTCTCTTCGTCGAAAAACGTGCTGGCAAATTAGCTAACCTCGAAGGTGCGCTACCAGCAAATCTTCCAACCGTTCATTCTGGAATCGGTCATACTCGTTGGGCAACTCATGGTGGCCCAACCGATAGCAATGCACACCCACATCTTGATAACGAAGGCAAGCTTGCCGTTATTCATAACGGGATCATCGAGAATTACTCAGAACTTAAAGCCGAACTTCAATCACGCGGTCATACATTTACATCTGAAACTGATACCGAATCAGTTGCCCACCTCTTATCTGAACTTCGCAAAGAATCCAACGGTGATCTCACCGCTGCCATGAGAGCAGCGGTAAAGCGGCTACGCGGATCATTTACTTTGCTCGCTATCCACGCCGATGCTCCTCAAACAATTGTTGGCGTTCGCCGAAATTCACCTTTGGTGGCAGGACTAGGTGATGGAGAGAACTTCTTAGCATCAGATGTTGCAGCCTTTATTGATTACACAAAGCGCGCAGTCGAGCTTGGCCAAGATGAAGTAGTGACAATTAGCCCTGAAGGCATCTCAATCTGCGATCTTGATGGCAATGCTTTGCCCCTCAAAGAGTATGAAATTACCTGGGATGCAGCAGCGGCCCAAAAAGGTGGCTTCGCCCACTTCATGCTTAAAGAAATTTTCGATCAACCAAAAGCTATCGCTGATACTTTAATTGGTCGTTTGAGTGATAACGGGCAAGTTCAGCTCGACGAATTACATATGAGCGATGCTGAGATTGCCAAGATTAAGCGCATCTCTGTAATCGCATGTGGCACTGCCTATCACGCAGGAATGGTTGCAAAGTATGCGATTGAAAAGTGGGCGAAGATTCCGGTAGATGTCGAAATCGCATCCGAATACCGATATCGCGATCCGATCGTAGATAAAGATTCGTTAGTGATTGCAATATCGCAATCGGGTGAAACTATGGATTTACTGATGGCACTTCGTCATGCGAAGGCCGCGGGTGCTCGCGTCCTTGCGGTCTGCAATACAAATTCATCAACTATTCCGCGCGAATCAGATGCTGTTTTATATACCCATGCTGGCCCAGAAATTGCAGTTGCCTCAACCAAAGCATTCCTCACTCAGATTGTTGCCGTCTATTTGATCGGTCTCAAGCTTGCCCAAGTTCGTGGCGAACTTAGCGAGCAAGAAATAAAGGGGCTCTACAGCGAGATGCTTGCTCTACCTGGACAGGTTGAGCAGATCCTCGAAACAATTGAGCCACTTCGCGAGCTCACCAGAAAATTTGCCACCAATAACACTGTCCTCTTCTTAGGTCGCGGTGTTGAATATCCAATCGCACTTGAAGGCGCTCTTAAGTTAAAAGAGCTCGCCTATATCCATGCTGAAGGCTTTGCCGGCGGCGAACTCAAGCATGGCCCTATCGCGCTTATTGAAGAAGGCACAGCGGTTATTGCGATTCTTCCGACCGCCGATGAGCATGCGCTAGATGAAAAAATGTTGAGCAATATTCAAGAGGTAAAAGCCCGTGGCGCCCGCGTCATTGTTATTGCCAATGAAGGCGCAGAAGTAATTGGCGCAGAACACATTATTCGAATCCCTATCGCCTCACCGCTATTTCAGCCGGTATTGGCAACAGTTCCACTGCAAGTATTTGCCTATGAAATCGCAGTTGCTCGCGGAACTGATGTCGATCAACCTCGTAACTTAGCCAAATCCGTCACTGTCGAGTAAATAATGCTTGCTACCCGCCACCGACAAATGCGCCGTGCGCTTAAGTGGAGCGCAGCGCTCTTTGCAGGTTTTCTTATCGTTACCTATCAAGCGGTTAATTACGGCCCCATCACAGAGATAGATAGATACTTCTTTGAACTCAACCATCCAGAGTTGTCGGGATTTACCGAATTCTTTATCCGCAGATTAGATGATCTCGGACTTCGTGGTGTCTCTGGAATCGCCCTTCTCATCGTGGCTATCTATATCTCGAGACGATTTAAAACATGGCGACCGATCAACCTTGGCTTCTTAGCTTTTATCTCACTTAACATTGTTGTGGGTGGATTCAAATATGCGCTAGGTCGCACTAAGCCACGCGAAGGATTAGATTTATTCGGCGCCGGAGGAATGTCTTATCCCAGTGGTCACGCATCTAATGCAATTTTTATCTGGGGAATAATTGCTTATCTCATCTATAGATATGCGAATGTAAATAGATATAGAGGTCGTTTAGCTTCAACTGCGGTGGGAGCGCTTGCAGTTACAGTCTGTACTGTCTCACTTATCCGTAATACGCACTGGTTCTCTGATCTCTTCGCTGGGCTGCTCTTGGGTGGCTCACTTCTTGTTTTACTCATCGCCATCGATAGATTCTTTCCATCCGATAGCCAGTTACATTAAATCGGCACCACGCTAGACTCTGCCCTATGGAGCGTGTCAGGTGATTGACGGAATCGGAATCGACGTTGTCGATATAGAACGATTTCAAGAATCTCTAGATCGCACCCCGGGTTTAATAGATAAGTTGTTTACAGCTAATGAAAAGCAACTCTCTACTCCTTCACTTGCAGCACGGTTTGCCGCCAAAGAGGCGCTCTACAAAGCGCTCAGCCCGGCCCATGGACTCAGTTGGCATGAGGCTGAAGTAATAAACCAACCAAATGGCAAACCTGATTTTCTCTTTCGTGGGCAGATTGCAGATTTAGTTGATGGCGCTCAAGTGCATCTCTCACTCTCACACGATGCCGGGATCGCATCTGCAATGGTGGTGATTGAAAGGTGAGAGCCGAAGCGTTAGTAGATCTCAGTGCGATTGCACATAACGTAAAGAAAGTTAAAGAGCTCACCGGCAAAGATGTCCTTGCTGTCGTTAAGGCAGATGCTTATGGGCACGGCGTGGTTCCGGTTGCGCAGACCGCAATCAAATCTGGTGCATCAATGCTGGGTGTGGCACTTCTCGAGGAAGCGATTTCATTGCGCGATGCAGGTGTTACCGCACCAATTCTTGCTTGGCTCTTGCAACCAGGCTCTGACTTTAAATCGGCAATTGAGAGAGATATTGATATTGCAGTTGCATCTAAAGCAGCGCTGCAAGAGGTGCAGGCAGCATCAATCTCAAAGCGTGCCCGAGTACATATTGAGCTCGATACCGGGATGACGCGCGGTGGATTCCTCAATGAGTTTTCTGAGCTAACTGCCTCTGACTTTGCTGGCGTTGAAGTTGTAGGAGTCTTCTCGCACTTTGCACGTGCAGATGAACCTGGTGAAAGCCAGAATCAAGAACAGCTCGAAAAATTTGAAGCGATGGTAGCCACACTCGAAAGTTTTGGATTTACTAATTTAATTCGTCATCTTTCAAATTCAGCGGCATCGCTGACAATGCCAACTGCCCACTTTGATATGGTCCGCCTCGGAATCGCGATGTATGGACTTTCACCGGATGTAAATAATCTCGGCAGCTCAAAAAGTTTAGCTTTGCGTCCTGCTATG
>WLDB01000103.1 GCA_009705035.1 Actinomycetota bacterium
CTGAGGCGATAACCGTGGAGGAATACCAGATGCAAGATTCAGCCAAATGCCCAGTCGCACATGGTGCGATGACAACTCAGGCAGATTCAAATACCTATTGGTGGCCTAACGCCCTCAACCTCGACATCTTGCATCAACATGACACCAAGACCAATCCACTTGGCCCTGACTTTGATTATCACGAAGAGTTAAAGAAGCTCGATATACCTGCACTCAAGAGAGATCTCCATGCCCTCATGCACGAGTCACAATCTTGGTGGCCAGCAGATTGGGGTCACTACGGCGGGCTAATGATTCGTCTCTCCTGGCACGCAGCAGGTACATATCGCATTGCAGATGGACGCGGCGGAGCCGGAACAGGCAATATGCGCTTTGCCCCCCTTAACTCTTGGCCAGATAACGGGAACCTTGATAAGGCTCGTCGTTTGTTATGGCCTATCAAGAAGAAGTACGGCAACAAAGTCAGCTGGGCAGATCTACTTGCTTATGCAGGAACAATTGCTTACGAAGATATGGGCCTTAAGACTTATGGTTTTGCATTCGGTCGCGCCGATATCTGGCACCCTGAACAAGATATTTACTGGGGTTCTGAGAAAGAATTCCTTGCTCCATCAGAGTCACGCTATGCAAATCTTGATGATGCATCAACGCTAGACAATCCTCTCGCTGCAACTCATATGGGTTTGATTTATGTAAACCCTGAAGGCGTCAATGGAAAATCTGATCCAATGCGTACAGCAGCACATGTCCGCGAAACTTTTGCTCGTATGGCGATGAACGATGAAGAAACTGTTGCACTTACTGCCGGTGGACACACTGTTGGTAAAGCGCATGGAAATGGCAAAGCGACAAACAATGGCCCTGCTCCAGAAGGTGCTCCAATTGAAGAAGCTGGCCTTGGTTGGATGAACCACACCACCCGCAGCATCGGTCGCGATACTGTGACTAGCGGACTTGAGGGTGCCTGGACGACCAATCCAACAGTGTGGGATAACGGTTATTTTGAGCTTTTGCTTAACTACGAGTGGGAGCTCACAAAGTCTCCTGCCGGAGCTTCACAGTGGGAGCCAATCAACATCAAGGAAGAAGATAAGCCTGTCGATGTTGAAGATCCATCAATTCGCTACAACCCAATGATGACCGATGCAGATATGGCGATGAAGGTTGATCCGGCCTACCGCGCGATTTCAGAGAAGTTCTACGCTAATCCTGATTACTTCAGCGAGACCTTCGCGCGTGCCTGGTTCAAACTCACACACCGTGACCTTGGTCCAAAGGCACGTTATGTTGGCCCTGATGTTCCTGCTGAAGATTTGATTTGGCAAGATCCAGTCCCTGCTGGCAATAAGAGCTATAACGTTGATGCCGTTAAGGCAGCAATTGCAGCAACAGATTTAACAGTACAAGAGCTCGTAACAACTGCTTGGGATAGCGCACGTACTTTCCGCGGCTCTGATTATCGCGGTGGCGCAAATGGTGCACGAATTCGCTTAGCGCCACAGAAAAACTGGGAAGGCAATGAGCCGGCACGTTTAGCAAAAGTCCTGGCCGTACTAGAGCCAATCGCTAAATCACATGGTGCATCAATTGCTGATGTGATTGTGCTTGCTGGAAACATTGGTGTCGAAAAGGCAGCTAAGGCTGCTGGATTTAGCGTCACCGTTCCCTTTACTCCTGGTCGTGGTGATGCAACGCAAGAGCAGACCGATGTTGATTCATTTGCAGTGCTCGAGCCAATCCATGATGGCTTCCGTAATTACCTCAAGAAGGATTATGCAGTCAGCCCTGAAGAGTTACTGCTTGATCGCGCACAGTTGATGGGGCTTACCGCTTCACAGATGCTTGTGCTACTTGGTGGGTTGCGAGTAATTGGTGCAAACTTTGGCGGTAGCAAGAACGGTGTCTTTACCGACAATGTTGGCGCTCTCTCAACTGATTTCTTCGTCAACCTCACAGATATGACATACGTCTGGGAGCCAGCTGGAGATAACCAGTACAACTTACGTAACCGCGTAACCGGCGAAGTTAAGTTCACTGCTACCCGCGCTGACCTTGTCTTTGGCTCAAACTCAATTCTGCGTGCTTATGCAGAGGTTTACGCACAAGATGATAACCGCGAGAAGTTTGTTAAAGACTTCATCGCAACATGGACAAAGGTCATGAACGCAGACCGTTTTGATATCTAGAGTTAGCGCATGTCTTCGACCTTCATCTACCCACCCCCGGTAGATGGAAAGCCTTTCCGCCTGAATATGGGGCTCCGTTCATTGGAGCCCCAGTTCTGGCTGGAACCCGGCGCTGATCTTCTTGCACAGATTCCTGAGCGAATCGATTTAGCAGCAAGAAAAAGTGAAATTGTCTATCAAGAACTCCCCGGTTATCAAGGTGCGGTGACCGAACTCATTAATCGTGTAATCGAAAACTTAAAGCAATTCCACGATCGTGACTATTCATTTACATCAAATACAGTGACACATATTCCAACCAATACTGTCGTCTCACTCAATTCTTCCGATGTGCTTCTGCAGATTGCATCAATAATCGGTGAAGATTTAGTAGTTCTCTCACGTGAAGATAATGAGTGGAAGATTGTTGCGGGAGCGGTAATTTTTCCTTCACGTTGGCGGCTCTCGGAGAAAATCGGCAAAGGTATGGATACAGTCCATGCTCCCGTGCCTGGATATGAAGTAGCACTCGCGCCTTATATGACAGCAACCTTCGACAAGATTGGTGCTGACCGCCCCGTCTGGCGCAAGAATTGGTCACTACATAGCACTGAAGATCTGCATCAGCCGACTTCGATCCACCAACAAGTAAGTCCTGAAGATTATTGGTGGCGCACCGAGCGCCAGACTCTCACTCGATCCAGCGAAGGTGACTTTCTCTACTTCACCATTCGCAACCGCGCAGAACCGCTTGCCTGGATTAAGGAAGATGCAACATCAGCTCTAGAATTCTCAAAAACCTTAGAGAGTCTTTCACCTGAAACTATCGCTTACAAAAGCTTGCAGCACGATCATCAGGCGATTATCGAATACTTAAGAAATTAGGCGCAGGAAACTAGCGCAGGTGTCCGCGTTCATTAAATGAACGGAGCGCGCGCAGACCATCTGATGGCCAGATAGAGATTGATGAAATCGAACATGGCGAAGCATCCATATGAAAAACACCATCACTTGGCCCACCAATAGCTAAATTAGCAGCGCTCTTTATAACTCCATTGTGACTGACTACAACTACTTTTTTACCTGGATAGCTAGCAAGAATTGCCTCTAGCGCATCATCAACACGTATTCCGGCTTCATCGTAAGACTCTCCACCAGGAGGGGCATAGGAAGATGAGTTAATCCATGCTTGATATTCGTCAGGTGATTCGCTGCGAACTTCTTCAATTGACCTGCCATCCCATTCACCGAATGAGAGTTCATACCAAGACTCATCGAGAATAACCGCAATGCCTGTGGCACGAGAGATTGCCTCTGCTGTCTGCTTGGTGCGCTTAAGTGGTGAGGCGATAATGACATCTACATCAAGCTTGGCAACTTCTTTTGCTACAAGTTCTGCTTGAGCTA
>WLDB01000104.1 GCA_009705035.1 Actinomycetota bacterium
GAGCTCGGCGTTCCCACGGTTTTCAATTTCCTTGGTCCATTAGTAAATCCAGCTAAGCCAAAGGCGATCGCACTCGGCGTAGCGAACGAACGTATACATAAAACTATGGCGCAGGTTATGGCTTCAAAAGGTTGCGATGGTTTTATCTTCCGCGGTGATGATGGCCTGGATGAAATTACCCTCAATGGCACAACCACCGTACTTGCTATTGGCGGAGAGAAGATTGTTCGCGAAGAGATTGATGCAAAAGATTTTGGGATCGGTAACGCTCCGCTCGCGGCGATTGTCGGGGGAGACGGCGCTGAAAATGCTGCAATTTCAATGGCGATTTTTAAGGGAGAAAAAGGAGCGCCTAGAGATGTTGTGCTTTTAAATGCAGCGGTGACTATTGCGGCATTTGAGGGAGAGTTGGCCCTGCCTATTCAAGAGAGAATATCTCAAGGTTTGATTCGGGCAGAAAAGGCTATAGATTCGGGCGCTGCTCTAGATTTGGTCGCAAAGTGGGGCGAGCTTTCGCGTTCGATCGCTCTTTCGGCGAATAAGCCATAAGTTCTTCTATGGTAAAAATCTCCAAACCAGCGAGCCTCTCAAAGAGACCGTGCAATACGGCGATTGTTGCTTTGACATCATCTAGTGCTCGGTGGGTTGGTTGTATTTCCGCGTTAAATATCTGTGCCAGTGTCCCGAGTTTGCAATTCGGCGCTTCATCTCTATCGAGGACTTTGCGAGCTAATATTGCTGTATCAACTATGCGCTGTTTCGGCCACGTTTTCGAGTTGGATTTTGCAGCTGCCCTTACAAAAGCGAGATCAAATGGTGCATTCTGGGCCACGAAAACGGTTTCATCTCCGCCAACAAAATCGATCAGAGATGAAATCACCTCTGATATTGGTGGAGAGCTTCTGACTGTCTCATCATCGATTCCTGTCAACGCAGTTATGTACGGTGGAATTGGGTGGCCTGGATTAACCAATGTTGAGAAGGTATCTAAGACCGCCCCACCTTTAATTCGAATAGCGCCAATTTCCGTTATTCCTGCGCCGAGATGTGGTGCACTCCCACTTGTTTCTAGATCTAATACAACAAATTCGACGAGGTGAAGAGGAGTGCCGAGCTCTTGAAAGGTGCTCTGCCAACTTTCATCTTTCTCGTTCTTTTTTGAGGTTGCCACATAGGTACTCTAATTCACACCCCAGACATCTTTGCTCCGACTAGGTTGGACATCTACTCTTGGAGTATGAGCGTTCATGATGCACCAGCTGGTTCTATGCAGGATTATCGCCTGGTAGGTCAAGGCGCCAATAGCAAAGTAGGAATAATTTTTGTTCACGGTTTTACCGGTTCACCAATAAGTATGCGCCCTTGGGCAGATTTTTTTTCAGCAAAGGGATACACGGTTTCTGTGCCTTTGCTTCCGGGCCACGGCACTACGCCTGAAGATCTCAACCACGTAAAGTGGCAGCAGTGGCCGGCTAAAGTCGAAGAAGAACTTGCTTGGATGGCTAGTGAAGGTATGTCCCCATTTATCTTTGGACTCTCTATGGGCGGTGGAACAACTCTTCATGTTGCGCTTAGGAAATCATCTCTGCTTGCAGGAATAGTGCTTGTAAATCCGATGATTCATCTTAAACGCGTACCACACCAGCTAGCTTGGGCAATTTCACGTTTTCAGAAGATGCGTTCTTCGGTCGGCGATGACGTTAAGAAACCTGGAGTAACAGAACACGGTTATGACTCTTTACCTGTTGTGGGGCTTTATCAGTTGCTTAAAATGCTTTCATACACGCGAAAGCGCCTTCATGATGTGACTGCGCCAGCGATGATCTTTCACAGTAAAGATGATCACACCCTGCCGGTTTCAAATACAGAGATAGTCATGAAGAAGATTGGCTCAATACAGAAACAACGCATTGAACTGGTAAATAGTTACCACGTTGCCACCCTGGATTATGATCAAGAGATTATTTTCGAGAATTCCTTAATCTTCGTTGAGGCCAACAAGCCACAACCATGAACCGTCTCTTACATGCTTTAGGTGGAAAGAGAATTGCAGACGCATTTCGTGCGACAGTCTCAGGCGATCCAAACGGTGCACCGGATTGGTCAAAACAAATGGCGGTCGGAAATGACAATGGATTCTTCGGTCCCGATAGTGACACGTGGAAAGTACATGGATCACTCTCAACGCTGGTTGGGGGAGTACGCGCGCTATTGATGCAAGCGGCGTATCCAGCGGCGCTTGCCGGGGTTGCTCAGCATTCGGAGTACGAAACTGATCCGCTTGGTCGGCTAGAACGAACTACTCGATGGTTGACCATTACCTCTTTTGGTTCGACAGAAGCTATAGAGAGAGAAGCTTCTCGAGTGCGGCAAATGCACAAAAGAGTTGTTGGGTCTTATCAAGAGAATAATAGAGAGCAACAATATTCCGCAGAACAAGAGCGCCATTTGTTATGGGTACATCTCGCTTTTACTGACTCTTTCCTCACCGCTTATCGGGAAATCAACCTTCCTGGAACGGTGAAAGTTGATAACTATGTAAAAGAGTGGAGTAAGAGCGCTGAACCATTGGGGCTACGCAGTGCTCCGAAGAGCGATGAAGAGCTCAGGGATGTTCTCGATGATTATCTTGACCACGAAATTAAGCCGATTGCCATGACTCCCGAAATAGTGAAGTTTCTGGTGCACCCACCATTCTCTGCCTTCGCAATGCCTTTTTATAGAATCCTGTGCAATGCTGCAATTTCGACGATGGATCTAAGGGTCCTTAGAGTTTTAGGTTTGCCACCTAAATCTAGAATCTGGTTGGCTATTGTGAAGCCAATCTTGCGAATCCTAAGAATGATTCTTGGAGAGGAATCTCCGAGCCAAACCATTGCGCGGGAACGTATCAAGAGAATAACCTCAACGTCATGAGCGCCTGTATTTTCTGTTCCATCGTCAAAGGTGATATCCCGGCTTTTCGTATTTATGAAGATCAAGATCACCTGGCCTTTCTCGACATTTATCCAGCAGCGTTAGGCCACACCTTGGTTATCCCAAAGAAACACAGTTCTGATATTCATGAGATCACTGGAGCCGAATACGGTGCCATGGCATCTCGCGCAAAGATTGTTGCAGATTTGATTCAAGAGAAACTTGCGACTGACGGCGTAACAATTATGCAGATGAATAGAGCCGCTGGATGGCAGAGCGTCTTTCACACCCATTTCCATGTAATCCCGCGCTTTACTTCAGATAATCTCATTCAGCCGTGGAAACCTGCTGCTGCCTCACAAGATGAACTAACCGAAATACACTCTCGAATCATTCAAAGTCAGCTATCAGAAAGCTAAGCTAGGGTAATGAAGCATGAGCTCGAGATTATTGTTGTCATTGCACTTCTCGCTCTTCTTGTCCTGAGCTCTTATTCGGTCCTCCTCTTGCGCAGGTCCGCAAAGAAGCTCAATCGCAATGCAGATCGCGTGACAAAAGAAATCAAAGGTCAGACTTCTCAAATCAAAACTGAGCTCGGCTATGTGTACC
>WLDB01000105.1 GCA_009705035.1 Actinomycetota bacterium
GCGCCATCCCTTTGCTCGGAATCAATTTAGGACATGTCGGATTTATGGCTGAAGTTGAAAAACCAACGATGAAAGATATTGCAGCCAGTGTTGTAGATCGCTCTTATCTCCATGAAGATCGAATGGTCCTCGGATATTCGGTAGTGCGAAATAACGCGGTAATTTCTGAAGGTTGGGCGCTCAACGAGATTACCGTCGAACGCGATAGCACAACGATGGTAGAGCTCTTCTTAGAAATTGATCATCGCCCTCTCTCGCATTGGGGTTGCGACGGTTTGATTTGTTCGACTCCAACTGGTTCTACGGCTTATGCATTTAGTGCAGGAGGTCCGATTATGTGGCCTGAAGTCGACGCTTTCGTGCTTTTGCCTATCTCGGCTCACGCGCTCTTCTCGCGTCCAATGGTTATCTCTACAAAGTCAGAGATTGTAGTTACCGTAGAATCGCAGAAAGCCTTGTTATCGGCAGATGCTCTTCGCAAATTACCGTTACTCGCTGGAGACCGAGTCGTGATAACTCGCAATCCACACACAATTAAACTCGCTCATATCAAGGCGACTCGATTCACCGATCGACTCGTTGCAAAGTTTAAATTGCCGGTCGAAGGATGGCGTGGTGAGTGATCGATCATTCCTAGAAGAGATTTCAATACGTAATCTCGGCATTATTGAAGAATCGCATCTTGAATTAAGTCCGGGACTTAATGTGCTCACAGGTGAGACTGGCGCCGGTAAGACAATGATTCTCACCGCCCTCCATCTAGTCCTTGGAGGGAAAGTTGATAGTGCACTCGTTAGGCATTCAGCAGAACGTCTCTCTGCTTCGGCAACTTTCGCACTACCTTCCACCATTGATACGCACTTTCGCGAGAAGGTTGAAGCAAGTGGATGCGCGATTGAAGATAGCCAAATTATATTTACGCGATCAGTTACAAATGAAGGTAAGAGCAAAGCTTCAGCAAATGGCACAAGCGTGCCCGCTAGCGTTCTTAGCGATTTATCTGTTGAATTAATTGAGATTCATGGTCAGTCAGCGAATATTGCGCTTTCGAAAGCATCTCGTCAGAGAGAGTTACTAGATAAGTTCGGTGGCCTTGCCGTCGAACAGGCGCATCAAAAGTACTCAGCCAACTACAACCTCTATCTTGAGCTTCGCGAACGTATCAAGTCAATGAAAAGCGCATCATCGCAGCGTGATTCTGAGATTGCAGTGTTAGAAAGCTTCTTGTCAGAGTGGAGCAAGCTCAAAGCGGTCCGTAATGAATACTCGGCAACAGTTGATGAGATTTCGAGACTCTCCAGTGTCGAAGATCTCCGTCAAGCTGCCACGCATGCAACATCAGCTGCAAGCGATGAAGAAAGTGGCGCTCTCACAGCGCTAGCAAGCGCGAAGAAGGCGTTAGAAGGAGCTAAAGGTCGTGACTCTCGTTTAGATTCAATCGCAGATCAATTTGCCGAAGCTTTCTATATTTTAGATGAAGCATCACGCGAGCTCTCTTCCTATCAAACAACGCTAGAGGCTGATCCCGAGAGGTTGAATCATCTGCAAGAGAGACGATCAGCACTTAATGCTTTCTTGAAGAAGTGGGGATCAAGCGGGGATCCTGATGAAGAACTTGTTCTCTTGGCTGGGCGTGCCAAGAGTGGACGAGAAAGCATCGCAGATCTCAAAGGTGGAGATGAACGCATCAACGAACTTGAGAATGAGTTGAAGGCAATAAAGAGTGAGTTAGTTTCCGCAGCGATTGCTCTCACTGAGACGAGAAAAATTGCGGCAGAGAAATTATCTACTGAAGTCTCTGCAGAACTTAAACATCTCTCTATGCCGCACACTGAACTGAATGTTGATATCTCAACCCCGGACTACAAGGGCGCGCTGAAGGAAAGCGATTTCACCGCACATGGTTGCGATGAACTTACAATTTCAATTAAAGCACATTCAACTGCAGCAAAGATTGCTATCGGCAAAGGTGCAAGCGGCGGCGAGATGTCGCGCATAATGCTCGCCCTTGAAGTTGTTATTGCGCAGAGTCATCCGGTCGGAACGTATATTTTTGATGAAGTTGATGCAGGTGTCGGCGGTAAGGCTGCTATTGAAGTGGGTCGCCGTTTAAATTTGCTTGCAAAGAGCGCCCAAGTTATTGTCGTAACGCACCTTCCGCAAGTTGCAGCTTGGGCAGATACCCATTTTCGGGTCGAGAAGCGTAGTGATGGTCTCATTGTCGAATCTGGAGTTGAGAAGCTATCGGAGAGAGACCGGGTCGAGGAGATCGCTCGAATGCTCGCAGGACTCGAAGAGTCAACGAGTGCCCTAGAACACGCAGCTGAACTGCTGGCGATGAGGGGGAGTGAGCCTAAATAGTGATAGGTTGAACTTCCATGAGCGAAAAAGATAGAAGCCATGGCCATGTCACAAAACACATCTTCGTAACCGGCGGCGTCGCCTCAAGTCTTGGAAAAGGTCTCACCGCCTCGTCACTAGGGCGTCTCCTTGTTGCTCGCGGCATCAGAGTGACCATGCAGAAGCTTGACCCCTATCTCAATGTTGATCCAGGGACAATGAATCCATTTCAACATGGTGAAGTTTTCGTTACCGATGATGGCGCAGAGACAGATTTAGATATTGGACACTACGAACGTTTCTTAGATCGCAACCTAGAAGGTTCTGCAAATGTGACAACTGGTCAGGTATATTCACGTGTAATCGCACGTGAGCGCCGCGGAGAATATCTGGGCGAGACAGTTCAAGTGATTCCTCACATCACCAACGAGATTAAAGAGCGAATGCTCGGAAATGATTCACCAGATATCGACGTTGTCATCACTGAGATTGGTGGCACGGTTGGTGATATTGAATCGCAGCCTTTTCTTGAAGCAGCGCGCCAAATACGTCAAGAAGTCGGTAGAGATAATGTCTTCTACTTACACATCTCACTTGTTCCATACATTGGACCTTCAGGAGAGCTAAAAACCAAACCGACTCAACATAGCATCGCTGCTCTTCGAAGCATCGGTATAGCACCGGATGGGGTTGTGCTTCGTTGCGATCGTCCAATCCCTGAGGGTATTAAGCGAAAAATCTCGTTGATGTGTGATGTTGATGTGGAGGCTGTCGTTGCCGCAGTTGATGCCCCTTCCATCTACGACATTCCGAAAGTTCTCTACAGCGAAGGGCTAGACAGTTACATTGTCCGCCGCCTAGACCTCGGAGGACATGATGTTGTTTGGGGCGAGTGGGATTCACTACTTGAGAAAGTTCACAATCCTAAGCACCATCTCAAGGTTGGATTAGTCGGTAAGTACATCGATTTGCCGGATGCCTACCTTTCGGTCTCTGAAGCACTTCGCGCCGGAGGATTCGCAAATGATGCAAAGGTTGAGATTGTATGGATTCCGAGTGATGATTGTGAAACACCTGAAGGCGCAAAGAAATCCCTATCGATTTTAGATGCCATCTGCGTTCCCGGTGGTTTCGGAATTCGCGGTATCGAAGGAAAACTTGGAGCACTCAAGTACGCGCGCGAA
>WLDB01000106.1 GCA_009705035.1 Actinomycetota bacterium
CGAAAAATGATCAATGATCCAGTACATGGATTTATTACCATCAACGACCCGTTGATATTTGCCATTTTTAACCATGCTTCTTTTCAAAGATTAAGAAGGATACAACAAATGGCTTTAGCACAACTTGTCTATCCTGGCGCCGTGCATACAAGACTGCACCACTCTCTTGGTGCTTACCATTTGATGTGTATTGCCATCAATGAACTTAGAGACAAGGGTGTGGAGATTACCGCAGCAGAAGCGCAAGCAGCAAAAGCAGCCATTTTGATGCACGATATTGGCCATGGCCCCTATTCACATGCATTGGAAAATGTATTGTTAAAAGGGGTGCACCACGAGGCGCTTTCTTTAATGATCATGAATCAATTAAATGCAGATCCCAACCCTGCATTGAATGGTCAGTTAACCATGGCTATTCAGATTTTCACCAATCAATATCCAAAAACATTTTTACATCAACTCATCAGCGGACAGCTAGATGTAGACAGATTAGATTACTTGTCAAGAGATAGTTTCTTCACAGGTGTAAGTGAAGGCGTGGTTGGATATGAGCGCATTTTAAAAATGCTGAATGTGAAGGACAATATTTTATTGGTCGAAGAAAAAGGCGTCAATAGTGTAGAGAAGTTTTTAGTCTCCAGAATGTTAATGTATTGGCAAGTGTACCGTCATAAAACAGTCATAGCTGCCGAAAATATGTTGGTTAAAATTATCCAAAGAGCAAAACAATTGGCAAAAGCAAAAGACCCTTCCATCGCAACAGGTGGCATTTTAGATTATTTCTTATCCAATGAATTTACTTCCATTGAAGCAATTGATTTAACTGCCTATTGTAATTTAGATGATACAGATATTATGTTTGCTATTAAGAAATGGCAATCTCATTCAGATCCTATTTTATCTTTATTATGCAATCGATTATTAAATAGAAAAATCTACAAGTGTCAATTGCAATCTGAACCCATCACTGATACTGCATTAAGTCAAGCTTTAGCAGCAACAAAAGCTAGGTTCAATGTGGATGATGCCGATGCTGCTTTCCTATGTTTTAAAGGCGCAACTAGCAATACTTTATACAAGAATGACAGTGAGAATATCCATATTTTGCTAAAAAAGGGAGGAATTTCAACTATTTCGGAGGTACAGAACGCATTAATTGTCGAAAGTCTTTCTACCCCAGTTAAAAAATTTTACATTTGTTCATTGAACGAATAACCCCCAATTCAAATAAATAACGCAAGGTATGTTAGAATTTAGTGCCCAACAGATTGCAATGATGATTCAAGGTCAAGTAGAAGGTGACGCATCTGTGACTGTTCATAATTTTGGTAAAATTGAGGAAGCCACTGCTGGCCAAATCTCTTTTTTAGCCAACCCTAAATACGAAGCGTTTTTATACACAACGGCTGCTTCGATTATCATCATTGGTGCGCAACAACAATTGAAAGAAAAAATTAAAGCAACATTAATTAGAGTGCCAGATGCCTATGCCGCATTTGCAACTTTGCTTACAAAATACCAAGAACTAAAAACACAACAACTTGTGGGCATTCAAACGCCTTCATTTATAGCACCAAGCGCTAAGATGGGTGCAAACCATTTTATTGCAGCTTTCGCTTATATCAACGAAGGTGCTACACTTGGTGACCATGTAAAAATATTTCCTAATGTAGTGATTGGAGAAAATGTAAGTATTGGCAACCATGTCACCATCCACCCGGGTGTAGTGATTTATGCAGATTGTGTGATTGGCAACCATGTCACCATACATAGTGGAACTATTATTGGTAGTGATGGATTTGGATTTGCACCTAAAGAAGATGGTAGTTTTCAAAAAGTACCACAACTTGGCAACGTCATAATTGAAGATGATGTTGAGATTGGTGCCAACACAACCATCGACAGAGCGACCATTGGATCAACCATCATTCGCAAAGGTGTTAAATTAGACAACCAAATTCAGATTGCACATAATGTAGAAATTGGTTCCAATTCGGTCATCGCTGCTCAAGTTGGTGTGAGTGGAAGTACAAAAATTGGAAAAAATGTTATGGTCGGAGGACAGGCAGGTTTTGCTGGTCATCTTACTATTGCAGATGGGATAAAAATTGCAGGAGGTGCTGGTGTGACAAAAACATTTACAACTGCAAATATGACCCTTGCGGGCTACCCAGCAATTGAGCAAAAACAAAGCTTAAGAAACCAGGTTTATGTCAAAAATCTCCCAGAATTGGAAAAAAGAGTCCAAGAACTCGAAATATTAGTACAACAACTGTCTAAAAAAGCCTAAATCAGCCGTATTTTTGCTTAAAATCAAGCTTTTAAATAAGCTATTCTAAACTCGTTACACATGGATCAACATTTCAATCCGGATAAACAACATACCTTATGTAAAAGTATTAGTATCAGTGGGACCGGATTACATACTGGCATTTTAGTAGATATGACTTTGCATCCTGCAAACCCGGGCTTTGGTATACAGTTCCAAAGGGTGGATTTACCAAACCAACCGGTGATCAAAGCGGATTGTGATTTAGTGACTGATACGAGTCGTGGAACAACTTTACAAGTGGGTGATGCCAAAGTGAGCACGGTAGAACATATCCTTGCTGCTTTAGTTGGTTTAGGTATTGACAATCTTTTGATTGAATTGAATGGACCAGAAATTCCTATTATGGATGGTAGCTCTGCTCCATTCATTGAAGCCATAGAAAAAGTGGGTGTACTAGAACAAGATGCTGCAAAAGCATGGTACAGCATTGATGAAAATATTTTTCACTATGACGAAGACAAACGTGTAGAGATGGTGGCATTGCCTGCATTGGATTATCAAATCACAACATTGATAGATTTTAATAGTCCTGTATTAGGAACGCAACATGCAGCACTAAAAACAATCAAGGATTTTAAATCGGAAATTTCACCTTGTAGAACTTTTTGTTTTTTACATGAATTAGAAACGCTTTTAGAGCATGATTTAATAAAAGGTGGCGATATCAACAATGCGATTGTAGTCGTTGATAAGCCTGTGACCAAAGAAGAGATGGGCCGATTAGCCAAAGTTTTTAAAAGAGATAAAATTGAAGTTAAAAGCGAGGGCTATTTAAATAATTTGGAATTAAGATTCCCGAACGAACCTGCACGTCATAAATTATTAGATGTGGTAGGCGACTTAGCATTGATAGGCTACCCAATTAAAGCAAGAATTATCGCCAATCGTCCTGGACATAGCAGCAATGTTGAATTTGCGAAAAAAATAAAACAGTACATCAAAAAAAATAAAAATATAAAAGATGTCCCTGTTTATGACCCAAGTGCAACGCCTGTTTATACTTTAGAGCAAATAGAAAAAACTTTACCACATCGTCATCCTTTTTTATTGGTGGACAAGATCATTGAATTGACAGACACATCTATTGTAGGTGTAAAAAATGTCACATTCAATGAATGGTTTTTCCCAGGACATTTCCCAGGCAATCCAGTGATGCCA
>WLDB01000107.1 GCA_009705035.1 Actinomycetota bacterium
AAAAATGTTCCTGAAATACTAACAATGTTTAGTCCATTAAATATTACCCCGAATAGAGTATCTTTAATTACAGCCGTTACTCCAGATCCAGATAAATTTGATATCGGAATTCACAGGGACCATACAGATATTCCTGTTAGAATTAATGTTCCTATTTTAAATTGTGAATGTTCTCAGACTAAATTTTGGAGAACAAAATCAGAACCTGTAATAGAATATATTCCTGGAACTATTATTCCTTATTTTTATCTTAAAGAATCCGAGTGCGAATTAGCTGATATTCTTGTGTTGGATAAACCAACTGTGATACGAATATCGGAGCCTCACTCTGTACATGTAGGAGAAAAAGTTCCTAGACTAGCACTAACAATCGAATTTGAAGAAAATATAGAATACCTCCTTAACGAGTAATAAAATTACACTATGATTAATTTAAACGAATGTTACTATAATTTTGATATAGACATAAAAAAATTATTAGATCTCGAATATATTAAACGAAAAGCACAAGAGCATAGCGACAATCGAATGACTCTTGTAATATCAGAACTTGCGTTAAAATCTGAATTCTTTTTGTATTTGAAAGAGTATGGGATCCGAGATTACCTTATGTTGTTTATACAGCAACCTGGTGATCTAAACGAGATAATTCATACCGATTATGTAACAGAAACACAACCCCATCATTATTCATTTAATATAATATGTCAAGGGTATGGTAAGATGACTTGGTTTAAAAGACCGGAAGTTGGGAGCAAACTGTCTCGACATCCAAACGACCCTGAACGGATTATATACGAAACATATAAGGGACTTACACTAGAGCCGGTATCAGTTTGGGACGGACACAATGGAAACACTGCGTTAGTTAGAACAGGTATTCCACACGGTGTAATGAATGATGGAGATGAACAAAGAATTTGCCTGTCCATTAGAATCGACGACTACGGATGGACAGGCGCAAAAGATATATTTAATAATTACTTTTTGATTAACCAGATTAGCCAATAAGTTGGATCGAGTTCCCACCATTTACGATTGCCGTAATTGGGATTTCCAGGTTGTCCGTGGTGATTATTATGCCACGCTTCGCCTAATATAAAAGGCCACAGCCAAACAGAATTAACACTGTTATCACTGGTAGTGTAAGTTTTATAACCCATAAATTTGATATGATTGAAACTAGTTTGAATACCATAACTATGTAATGTTATAAACGCTGGGAATAGCATAGAATACAGCCAAAAATCAAAACTAATAAACGCAACTAAAGCGTGACTAATCCATAGTATTTTATAATAATGAGTATGAAAAAACACCACATCTTTATCTCTTAATAAATCTACTACATATCTAGGATTTAAATCTTTAGTGGGAATTTTAAACATCCATAAAATGTAAGAATGCCAAAAACCATGTATAGGACTATGTGGATCTTCGTCCTTGTCAGAGTGGCGATGATGATAGCCTCTGTGGAGTGCTATCCACCAAATTGGACTACCTTGGCCAGAAATTGCAGCAAACCAGATCATAAGAATTTTTACCGGGCGCGACACAGTAAATCCTTTATGACTTAACAATCTGTGATAACACGCACTTATCCCTAACATCATAATACATATATAACCGCATACCGTGGCTATTGCCCACCAGCCAGGCGCGGTCGATGTTACAATATTGTACAACGTCCAGAAACCTAATAATTGTAAAGGTAGAATACTACCCCACAGATTAGGTTGAGTAAATAGATTTTTTATCATTGTTGTTATTGACGTTTGTTCCATAATTTTAAAATGTCCTCATTGCCGTGATATATAATTTTTTGCCAGCAACTGTCGTCGCATTCATTGGGACAAGTTAGATATCTATAGTTATCTGTTTTAAACTCAGTCTGAATCAATCTTTGAAAATTCTCGATAGCAAACTGTTCCCAATTGCCGCTCTGCCTACTAATGAAACATAATTCCCAATCAGTATTTTCCGAAAGCCATTCTATCTGACTCTTAGCAGTTTCTCCAAAACTAGCACTCATCCTTTTAGGATATGCGATTTTATTTGAATGTTTCCACAGTCTACTAGAAATACGATAAGCATTTTTTGGCCAGCAATCTCGATAAGATATACTAGAACATAATTCGGGAATATCAAAATCATCAAAACATATCGTCAACGCAACAGCATACTTGAATCCGTCTTTGCTATAATTTTCCCATAATCTATGAGATCTATCGTTAAAACGTTGATCTCTTAGATCTTCAAATAATAAATCCATTTCTGGATTTGTTCCAGGTTTCCAAGTAAGTGTTTTCATTCTGATTGACAACTAGGTAAGTTTATGTTAAACTACAAACAATAAAACTACATGGTATTTAACCTATGAAACTCTTACTCGCTATTTTTATTTGTATCACATCACTTACAGTATCTGCGCAAACTGATATTAAGTTTAATGAATCGTTCTTTGGGAACAACATAACTTATATGAATGCGTTGAATGAAAAACAAAAAATAGGTATTAAACTATACAAAAGTAAAGCTGAAAACAGTCCAACTGTTATACATTTACACGGCTGCGGCGGTGTAAAAAGTTACGCTATGACGTGGGTCAGTGCCTTCCAAGACTGGGGTTATAATGTTGTTGTGGTGGATAGTTTTGGCCCAAGGTGGTTGGGCGAAGCATGTTCAAATACAACATATATGTCAAAGAAGCCACTTGAACGAATCGACGATCTGTATGCGTCAGCAGAATGGATTGCGGCGCAAAGTTGGAATAAAGGAAAGCCGGCCGCTGTGGGATTCAGCCACGGTGCTATGGTGTTACATATCGCAAGTAGTAAAGATTATTCAAAAAAATCTAAAAATCTAATCAGTTCTGCTGTAGCATTTTATCCATATTGTCACTACGATGTACTTACAGATTGGCAAAGTGAATGGCCATTCCAAATGCACGTTGGAAAATTAGATAACTGGACCCCTGCGTGGTTATGTGATGGTCACGCTAATTTTCAATCTGATAAATTTGATTATAGATCTTATGAACAAGCACATCACGGATGGGACATGGGCGTTAACGCTACAATGTATTCTACGGGAGTAGGCGGCACTGTTAGACCAAGGACCATTGCTCCTAATGCCGAAGCAACTAAACAAAGTATGGAAAATACTAAAATGTGGCTAAACAAATTTTTCAATCAGTAATTTCTGTACTCAGGCAATAGTATGCCTTTCACTATTGCCGAATCAACAGTCTTAGCGTTACCTTCGAATAACCAATCCCAGGCATAGGTTGTAATTGGTTTTTCCGAAGCAGGTACAAGTTCGTCTACAACTAATAAGTATCGTGTTCGAATAGAATTTTTCCATGCTCGATTAAAAACTTCAATTTTAGAAGACTCTATAACACGATAATATTCGTAATACCCAACTCGTTCTGCTTCTTCCATAGCCCATGCGCCGCATAATGTTCCGGTATTAATAGCAGTATA
>WLDB01000108.1 GCA_009705035.1 Actinomycetota bacterium
GAGGTCGAATAAAGATGACGCTAAAACTTCATCACCTTCGTCCAGCCCCAGGTGCAAAGAAAGCTAAGACTCGTAAGGGTCGCGGTGAAGCATCAAAGGGTAAGACTGCAGGTCGTGGCGGTAAGGGAACTCACGCTCGTAACACCGTTCGTATCGGTTTCGAGGGTGGTCAGCTTCCGCTCGTTATGCGTCTTCCAAAGCTTCGTGGCTTTAAGAACCCAGCTCGCGTTGAGTACCAGGCGGTTAACGTCTCAACAATCAACGCACTCTTTCCAAAGGGCGGCGATGTAACAGTTGCAGATCTCATTGCAAAGGGCGCAGTTCGCGATTCCCTACCTGTAAAGGTTCTCGGAAATGGCGATATTGCAGTCAAGGTTTCAGTCACAGCTCACGCATTCTCAGCATCAGCAATCGAAAAGATTGCTGCAGCTGGTGGATCTACAGCAACGCTTTAATTAGCAAAAAGAATTAAAAAGCAAAAATAAGCTTTATTGATTAAGAGAGTGGAGAAGGTTGATGCTTCAAGCATTTGGAATGGCGTTTAAGACGCCAGAACTTCGTAAGAAAATCTTCTTCACCCTCTCAATCATGGCGCTTTTCCGCTTTGGTTCGATTGTTCCAACACCTGGCGTTGATTATGCAGTCGTTAAGCGATGCCTTAATAACGCTGATACCGGTGGCCTCTTCGGGTTGATTAACCTCTTCTCAGGTGGCGCACTTTTGCAACTCTCAGTTTTCGCACTCGGCATCATGCCGTACATCACCGCTTCAATTATTGTGCAGCTTTTGACCGTTGTTATCCCTCGCTTTGAAACACTTAAAGAAGAGGGACAATCAGGAACAGCAAAGCTCACCCAGTACACCCGTTACCTCACAATTGGTCTCGCTGTTCTTCAGTCAACAGGTCTTGTTGCAGTAGCTCGCACACCTGAGCGTCTTATCGCTGGATGTAACGAAGCGATTATTTTCGACACTTCATGGCATGCAATCGCAACCATGATTGTTGTTATGACAGCTGGAACATCTGTAGTTATGTGGCTCGGAGAGCTCATTACAGATCGCGGTATCGGTAACGGAATGTCTATCTTGATTTTCACATCTATCGCAGCATCTTTCCCTGGTCAGCTCTGGTCAATTCGTTTAGCTAAGGGTCTTCCAACATTTATCTTTGTACTTCTCATCGGCGTTGCAATTGTTGCAGCTGTTGTATTCGTTGAGCAGTCACAGCGACGTATTCCGGTTCAATATGCAAAGCGCATGGTTGGTCGCCAGGCTTACGGTGGAACATCTACCTATATTCCTATCAAGGTAAACCAGGCTGGCGTTATCCCAGTTATCTTTGCATCTTCACTTCTCTATATCCCATCACTTCTCGTTAACTTCAGCGGAAACCAGAGCGCTGCATGGGCTATCTGGATTTCTCGTAATCTCGTAGGTGGCGACACACTGATTTATGTAGTTCTCTACGCAGCGCTCATCATCTTCTTTGCATACTTCTATGTTGCAATCACATTCAATCCTGATGAGGTTGCAGATAACATGAAGAAGTATGGTGGATTTATTCCTGGTATCCGCGCGGGACGCCCAACTTCTGAATATCTTGCCTATGTTCTTTCTCGCATTACAGCGCCAGGTTCTCTCTATCTTGCACTCGTTGCGATTATTCCAATCATTGCTCTTACTCTCTTCGGAGCATCACAGAACTTCCCATTCGGTGGAACTGCGATTCTGATTGTTGTAGGCGTTGGTCTTGATACTGCAAAGCAGATCGAATCACAGCTTCAACAGCGTTCATATGAAGGCTTCTTGAAGTAATGCGCCTTGTCCTGGTAGGTCCTCCAGGTGCCGGAAAAGGAACACAAGCTCAGTTCCTTGCAACGCATTACGGGATTCCTCATATTTCAACTGGCGACATTTTTCGCGCAAACCTCAAGGCAAATACACCTTTGGGGCAAGAGGCAAAGACCTTTATGGATCGCGGCGAGCTTGTTCCTGATTCAGTAACAAATGCGATGGTCAAAGATCGTCTACAACTCGATGATATTGCACCTGGTTTTTTACTTGATGGTTTTCCGCGCAACGTCGCACAAGCTGAAGTCTTGCGCGCGATATTGGCTGAAAAGCGCACCCCACTTGATGCAGTTCTCGAACTCTCTATCCCTAACGATGTAATCGTTGGCCGTCTCTCATCACGTCTTACCTGCAAATCTTGTGGAGCTCCATCACCATCAGATGCGACTAGCTGTTCTGCATGTGGTGCAGCAGATCTCTATCAGCGCGCAGACGATAGCCCTGAAGTTATTACAAAGCGCCTTGATGTTTATGAAGAGCAGACAGCTCCCATCGTTCACTTCTATCGCACTGAAGGTTTGCTCATCACTATCGATGCTGAAGGTGATGTTGCCGAAATTACAGAGCGCGCAACCTCAGCGCTAGCTCGCGTCCATAGCTAAGAGATCTTCTATGGCAATACAAATCAAAGACCTAGAGCAACTCAAGGTAATGCGTCGCGCTGGTTTATTGGTTGGGCAGACTCTGCAAATTCTTAAAGAGAACATCAAAGCCGGCATGACGACAGATGCCCTTGATGCAATTGCCTCAGCAAATATCAAGCGCGGTGGGGGCACTTCAAACTTTTTGGGATATCACGGTTTTCCACGAACAATTTGTGTATCAATTAATGATGAAATCGTGCACGGAATTCCTGGCCCACGGGTTATTCAAGATGGGGATATCGTTTCAATAGATTGTGGCGCCATTATTGAAGGCTGGCATGGAGATGCCGCCTTCTCAATCGGAATCGGCACTATCGATCCTGAAAATCAAAAGATGATGGATGTCTGCGAAGAATCTATGTGGCGCGGAATCGCGGCGGGATCATTGAATGCACGACTTTCAGATATCGGTCACGCAATTGAGAGCTATATAAATTCTCAAGGTAAGTACGGAATCCTGCGCGAATACGGTGGGCATGGAATCGGTACAGAGATGCACCAAGAGCCTCATGTTCTTAACTTTGGTCGCAAAGGAAATGGTCCGACAATAATTCCTGGGATGGCACTTGCAATCGAACCGATGATCACGCGGGGGAGTGAGAAGACAAAAGTTCTCGGAGATGATTGGACTGTTGTCTCAACCGATGGCTCATATGGCGCACACTTTGAAAATTCTTATGTCATCTGCCCCGATGGAAAGCCCTTTGTCCTGACCGCACTCGATGGCGGACGTGAACGTCTTGGCGCAGTGGGGGTCGAGATCTCCGATTTATTGAGCTAGACGGGGCAGATTTCAGGCACCCCTGCGCGTGTCGCCTACGCTCAAAGGTATGCAAAAGGGCCGATTTCCCTTATAAGGGGGCTCTCCCATAGAATCACCCTTCTGTCCAGCGTGAAATCCACAGATTTTTAGCTGGGCGGCAACCGTGTTCGTTTAATACTGATACAGAAAATTGGGTGGCGTTACTTGGCTAGAA
>WLDB01000109.1 GCA_009705035.1 Actinomycetota bacterium
AGTTCTCTACCGGAAGTTCTCGCTCTGCAGCAGCATCTGCCAATCTGGCGCGAGCATGGGAGAGCGGAATGTATTTTTCAGGAAAGCGTTCGCGCCAAATTTTGATGTGGGGTAATCCATCGCCCTTTACCTTAAGCGGCGGAAGTTCTTCAGTGGGGATAGCTAGCGCACCTTCAATGGCGCTTACCCAAAGATCGCAGTACTCCATCCAGCGAGCACGAATACCAATTGGACGAAGCGCTTTTTCAAGCTGTTTCTTATTTGTTAATGGTTGAACCTGACTTGCAATTGCAAGAGTTGAAATAGCCAGATCGCTAAGTAAGCGACCTTGCGATATATCGAGTTCGCGCGCCAACTCGTCTCGTTTTATCCATAACTCTCGGACTACAACTAGCTCTTCACGCTTCCGTAATTTATGGGATCCAGAAGTACGTCTCCAAGGGTCGACACGTTTCGCGGCAGCGGGAGCAGTAAGAATTGCCGAAAATTCCTCCTCTGCCCAACTTAGTTTGCCCTTATCTTCTAAAATCTTCTCAATTTCATCGCGCAGATCAACCAATAGCTCTACATCGAGAGCTGCATAAGTTAGCCAATCATCTGGCAATGGACGAATTGACCAATCTTGAGCAGAGTGTTCTTTTGCTAACGAAATATCAAGAATTGATTCGGTCAGAGTTCCAAGTGCAACGCGAGGCATACCTGCGATACGCCCTGCAAGTTCGGTATCGAATAAGCGATTGGGATTGAGCCCGAGTTCTCGCAAGCATGGAAGATCTTGGGTGCTTGCGTGAAGAATAACTTCTTCATTCTGCCAGAGCAGATTTAATTTTTGAAAGAGCGAATGATTGGGGCCAAATGGAATCGGATCAATCAGGTGCAGGCCGCCATCGGTGCGTTTTATCTGAATTAAATATGCGCGGGCGCTATATCGATAACCTGATGCGCGCTCTGCATCAACTGCAAATGGGCCATTGCCCTCTGCAAGCTGAGTAAGCATCTCTTCAAAGTGAGATTCAGTGGTGATGAGTTTAGGAATCCCATCATAAGGAGCGGTGAGGAGTTCAGCCACGGCGTCGGGTTGTGCGCAGAGATGTAACGCCTTCTTGCAGAGGAGGAAGTCCCGCAACTTCGCTAATGAAATTACACCAAGCTTGAACGTGTGGAATCAACTCGATAGCTGAAGTCAGAATTGGTGACCAGGATGCACGTATCTCAACTTCAGATTCATCATGGCGCGAACTTAACTTTCCAAAAGAAGCGCTAGAAACTCGAGTTACGGTTCCAGATGGTGCGCTGTAAAGTGCATCGGCTTCCTGCAAGCTATCGAGTAACCAATTCCAACCGACTTCAGGAAGCAGTGGATCTTCATGCATCTCTGAATCAACGGTTGCGCGCATAAAAGTTACGCAGCGAAATTCGCCTTCCCAGGTATCTTGTCCGCCAGGTTCGTGGAGAATTACAAAACGACCTGAAGCAAGTTCATCTTCACCCTCGCCAATCAGGCCATTACTTACATCTGCGGTAAAGGCAAACGAGTATTGAGCAAGTTTCTGTGGAGCGGGAACCTCTTCTAGGATTATCTCTGCTCGTGGAGTGAATTCTCGTAGAATCGCAATCATTGACTCGAAGGAGAATGTCACATTGGATTTCACAAGGCAATTCTAAATTGAAGTGAAGCAAAATCGGGGAGGTGCCGAGGTACTCTGCTCACATGGCCACCCTCCTTGCGCTCCTATCGAGCCTGCTTTGGGGTAGTGCCGATTACCATGCGGGTAATCTCAGCAAGAAGTATCCCGCCATGGTGGTTCTTGGCATTAATCAAGCATTCGGGCTTATCTTCGGAATATTTCTCGTCATAGTTTCTCAAGAGTGGATTGCGCCTAATCTCGCTAGCGATGGTTATCTCATCAACGGTGCTCTCGCCGGTTTGAGTGGATATGCAGGTTTGTTATGTCTCTACGCCGGATTATCTACAGGGCGAATGGGAGTAGTCTCACCAATCTCATCTTTAAGTGTTCTGATCCCGCTTACTTTTGCGCTAGTTATTGCCGATGAGTCGTTATCTCGCCCAGTAACTCTAGGGGTCATTGCTGCAATCACCGGCGCCTTCTTAGCAAGTGGGCCAGAGATTTCTTCTGGGCTTCCCATCAAACCAATTTTACTTGCACTCGGTGCAGCATGTGGCTTTGGTGCAGCGCTTACATTTATGAGCATCGGTTCTGAGATAAGTTCTCTACTTACGATGACCACAATGCGTGTGACAACATTCTTTGTAACTGTTGGATATTTCATGAAGAAAAGAAATTTTGGCGGAGTAGAGAAGCGTCACATTCCACTTCTCATCGGAATTGGCATATCTGATTTTCTTGCGAATTTGCTCTTAGGAGTTGCTACGACCAAGGGTTTAGTTTCTATTGCGATGGTTCTAGGCGCTTTATATCCGATTGCGACCGCCGTTCTTGCTTTCGCTTTCTTGCATGAACGGCTTCACAAAGTGCAATACATCGGAATTGTATTAGCGGTAGGCGGAGTCGCCGTTATATCGTCCATGCAATAGTCGAGTTCCATCAATATTTTCATCGACGGTAATGGTGAATTGAGAGAGCAATTCGATGTGATTGATAAAATTGCCATCACCTAAAATTGGCGAGATCGAGAGTTCAATCTCATCAATGCATCCTTCATTGACTAAAGCGGTAAGAAGTGTGGGTCCTGCCTCCACAACGATTGGCGCTGGAAAGCGTGCTTTGATTTCACGCATCACACTTTTCAATCCATCGGATGTGTTGATGATCTCCCGGCCATGCGAAATGTTGCTTTGAGTGGAGCGGGCAAGAATTACTAGAGGTATTTTTGTCGATGAGTAGAGCTCGCTGGCAGCGCTATTTGCACCTGCGATATGTAGACCGGCTCGGCGATGAAGTTTTAAAAAACGCTCTCTATCGGCAGCAGTCGAGATACCTGCCGATGTGCCAGCCAATGTAGTTGCGCCATTTGCGCCGACATTCAAGGTGGCGATCACGCTCATTTACGAAGGATATGGCCAATTCACAAGATTTATTGAGCGTAAAGAGCTCTCATAAGTTGAGCCCAAGCGCTCACCCTGGTTAGCCTTGGAGCTATGTCTTTCCAAAGTGCTGAGCCTTGCAAGAGCCAGGGCCTACGTTCAGCTGCGCCTCTAGCGCTGCTGATGGCTCCAGTAATGGCTCTCTCGCTTCTTCTGGCACCGCAGGCATCTGCCGCTCCTTCGCTAAGCCAGATTCAAGCCCAGGTAATTGCTCTTGAAGAAGAGGCGACAGCGGCGGCTGAGGGAGCACAAGAGGCGAAGGTAAAGCTTGCTGCCCTACAGAGAAGCCTTCAGGGAATTCAAGCCCAGGCCGCGATTCAAGGCAAAAACGTCGATTCTATTTCGCGTTCGCTCGGAGCAATTGCGGTGAGTCAATATAAATCTGGCTCACTCAGTCAGA
>WLDB01000011.1 GCA_009705035.1 Actinomycetota bacterium
CACATAGACGGTTATAACATTGGTGCTTATAACTACACCTTGCCTTTTACCCTGCAACCAAACACTTGGTACCACATTGCGATAGCCCGAAATGGCTCTAATGCGCAAACGGTATGGGTCAATGGAACGCGATCTACCACTGGCGTGCAAACCGATAGTATTAATTATTACGGAAAGGCAACTGGTATTAACTGGGCACATTGCACCTGGTGTGTAGCAGGCAGTTCTAAATTCAATGGAGAACGTATAAGCAACTTGCGAGTAATCGTCGGTAGCACTCCATACGATCCCAATTCTGCAACAATTACCGTTCCTACAATGCCATTAGCAAATGTCACAAATACCAAACTGTTATTAAACTTTAATAACAGTTCTTCGATGCTAGTTGATTCATCCGGCACTCAAACTGTGACAAATAATGGCGTCACTTTCCAATCGGGCCAATAGCCTCAGCAAAAATTAGCTGTTAATCAAAATTCTGACCACTGTCAGGTTATTTTCGGGTGAGCGAGATATCGTCCAATCGCCATTGGATGCCTCTTGATAGATATTGAAGCCCAAGCCGCCTTGGGGATGGGGATCGAATTGTCCGTTATCTATACAGATTAAGACAAGAGTTCCATCAGCGGTTCGTTGAATAGAGAGCTTGATTGCGCTCGCTTTTCCATGGCGCACGGCATTTGAAATCATCTCTTCAACACAATCCATCACTTGGGTAATTGTCTGTGGAGAGAACTGATGCTCATCTATCTGTATCTCAGGATGAATATCTACCAATCCTTCCCACAGTGAAATTTTCTTAAGGACTTCAGCGTATAGATCATCTACATTTCGATTAAGTTCTAATTCGGGATTTTGTAACATATGGAGAATCTCATCGATAATTTCTTCAGTTCGTGCAGATTCACCGTTCTTGACAGCCTGCTTCAAACTTCCTGAAAGAGATACGAGTGAGCTTTGCAAATTACCGTGAATGTATTTGGCGCAGACACTAGTAATTCGAGCGATTTCATTATTGACAATTTTCTCTTTGTCGACGCCTTCTCGGTACTGGCTCTGAAGAGAATCCTCCATCTCCTGGAAGGTAATTTTGATGAGCAGTGCAACGTACCCAAGAAAAGACATCACTAAAGCAAGTATGAAATAGGAGAAGAAATAGTAGTTCGAACCTTGAAAACTTAATCCCAAAAATTGAGATCTATCAAGAATTTCGAGAAGGATAGGAGGAATCACTGCTGTAGACAGGACCGATGAGAGGGAGAGGAAACGAAGGTTAATCTCAGAATTCTTCGACAGGTAAGCGTGAGCTTTCAATACACCAAAATTTGAGATGAAGATTACTGAGACAATAATAATCGTCAGCGTTAAACCTGAATTCCTAGATATGTAACCGGCACAAAAAAGCGAAACGATAAGTGAATATGGAAAGGCTTCGAGGATTGGATTAAACCTAAGTGCGGATGGAAAACTGACAAACTTACGGAGTCGGCCCCAAAACGGAATAGCCTTCTCAATTTCTCCAAGATTCGCTGCGAAGCTCATATCATCCTTAATGGAGTGCGATAAGTCGCGAAAAGTCTTGGTCGCTATGTTGGAAACTAGTTCTGGAACCGCTTCCCTAGAAGAAGACTCGCTTAAATGTCGATCTAGAATCTCTCTCGCCTCGAGGGCCGTGACCGAGAGTTTCTGTTGGATTGATCGATAAAAAGAACTTGTTAGGAATTGAAAGACCATTGATTGTTTAAACTTAAGCTGATCCTGACTCAATAGCCTTGCCTTTATCTGCGATTCTTGCTCTTTAAACTTTCTAAGGCTGTTATTAGCTGTCGACATACTAGGAAGCCACAGCGCTCCGACAACAGATGCGCTGGCAATTCGACCAGCCAACGTCGCTTGATGTTCAAGGCTAAATACGGATGCGAGTTGGTGGACAACTAATCCCCCGATAGCGCCACCAGTGCCCCCAATTAAAATCAGGTCATATATTTTTGTGCGATAGCGATTTACAAGCAGGTACCTAAATGAGCTCCAATAGAGATAGGTAGTCAAGACTGCAATCGCTTTAGTTGCATACCAAAGAAGTGCCGATCTCAATGAAGAAATTGAATTTTTTTCAATGAGAACGGCCGGAATTGAGCCAATAAGGAAGAAAACCCCGAGGTAGCGCAGGTTAATTCGACATCGACTCTTTAAATAGTCGATGAACCTAAAACGTGCCTTTGGGATCAAGATATTTTTCCAGTTAATTCTTGATAGAACTTAGCGAGGAGAATTCTTTGGTTAATCTCATTGGAGTACTCGATATCAATTTTCTTGGATAAACGACTTATGGCAGTCTCTACTGATTTTGGAGTGATTGATTTAATTTTTCCAATTTGTGAGTTGCTGTGGCCTTCCCAGACTAGGCGCAAAAGATTTATCTCAGAATCGGTGAGCTCGTGAGAATTTGATTTAGAGATCTCGGCTGAACCATCGTGGTGCTGTGATTGCAATAAACTCTGGATAAGAATTTCTGCATCTGTAACTTCAGATTTGATGAGGTACTGCGCATACTCTGGTAGCTCAGGGAGTTTGCGACCCGTGAGTCGAGGATCTTTATAAGAAGAAAGAATGACAAGACCAATCAGCGGGTTATGTCGACGAAGCCCCCACGCTAGATCTATTCCAGTTGGGCCATCACCAAGATCTAAATCAAGTAGGGCAACATTGGGATTGCAATCCTTATTGCGCGTGATTGCGTTCATCGCTTCTTTTGCAGAAGATGCTTCTAGCACAACTTCGATTCCGTGTAATTGACAGGTTGAAGCAAGGGAAATTCTGGTGAGGTTGTTATCTTCGACAATCAGAACGCGAAGGTTCGCAATCTCTTCGACAACTTCGCTCATGAATGAATTCTCTCTTAAAGAGGGCGTAATGTCTTTCGTCGGAATTAGCGCCTTTGCGGATGGGATATCCCCTCGAAACCCCCTATTTCCAAACCCCGACCGTGATTATTTCTACGCGTAAATCTAAGCTAACGAGATGAATCTGCGCCCATTTTTATCCAAGGCCACGAGCTCCTCGCTCTCATTCGCACTCTTTATAACTTTGCTTGCATTTATTCCGGTTTCAAAGGCGGCAGCTGCTCCACTTGATATCACAACCTATCCCCAACAAAGAGTTGGAGATCTGAGAGAAATTGAAACTCTTACGGCAGCTTCATATTCGAATCCCAACATTACCTTCACAACAGGAACCAAGAACCTCTTTTCTTTTGAAAAGGAGATCAGCGGAACTTGGGGCATGTATATTCAAATCACGGGAATGGTTAATTCTGGAGCAGGCTGTAACCGGACACAAAATTTAAATGATCCGGTTAAATACGACGGTTACAACACACCTATCGATTCAGTGACAATTACAAGTATTTCAGCATCGGCAGGAGTCGTCACCTATAACGTTGCACAAACGGGCGAGATACAAGTTGGTGAAGAAGTCACCATCACAGGAGCCGCGAACGCTGGTTTCAATGGCGTCTTCAGAGTCAATACAGTTACCCAGAATTCAAGATTTACAGTTATAAGCAGTGCCACCGGAACTTCCTCGACAGCGAACGTTAAGCATGTCCGGTGGGAAAAAATAATTAGCTCAACAGATACAACTGTTACAGTCGCACGTGATCCAGGAAGCGGTTGCACCGCCAGCACAACTGGTTCATCTCTTGCAGTTGGCCGTGAGAATGGTCCAAACATTAACGCGATGGAAAAATCTACGAATATGGCAGCTGATGCCTCTGGGTCTCTCATCTTCATGTCAACCGGTGCAAGTTGGCCGGCTGCCTATGACGCAAAAGGTTATCTGTACATCTCTCGAAATTCTGGGGTTTCTTGGAGCAAGGTCGACCTAGTTGATTCAACAGGTGCAAGCATTGGAAATACTGGGATTCAAAATCTTAGCCAAGATGTCGGTACTGCCCCTTATCAATTTACAACTTTGTACGGATGTCAGCGCAGAGCGTGTGCTTGGTCCTCAGTGAGCGTCTCGCACGATGGAATGACTCTTGCGGCCGCAAGTTTTAGAGGCGAGTTGGTCTTTTCTCAAGATGGCGGATACACATGGACCGAGGTTTTCCGCGAACACCAAAAGCGATGTAACCTCGATGGCGGTGGAATGAATTGGCAGGAGATTCGTGTAACTAAAGACGGTAAAAAAGTCATTGCCTATGACAACAATATGGGTAATTTAATGACTTTGGATTTAACACAGGCATACTCGATTAATTTGAGTGCGAAACCACCAACAAACTTGACGGCTGCTAACTACGGTGGACCTTATGCCCCTTGTGAACAGAGTTTTTACTCGACCACGACAAACCCATCTTTCTACAGTACTTTCTCCACTGATAGGGCAAGAATTCCAGCAGAATTTAGAGATCGCTCAAATCTTTACACCATGGCTATCGATAAAACTGGTAGCCGCATCATTATGTCCTTTGGCTTCAACTCAACCGTTGTATGTACTGGTTCTGGAAATCAGTGGACAAAATGCACGATTCCATCAGCGCCCACATACTCAGATGGTCAAACGATTTTGGGTAGCTTTGCGAATATCGACATACGAGCCTCCTTTATGTCGGCTAGCGGTAAATACATCACTCTCGCCGGTTATGCGAGCTACATATTGAGATCTACAGATTATGGTGCGACATTTCAAATAGTCTCTGATCAAACAAGAAACGCGAGTACGGGTAAGAACGCTCTTGCCTACGGATCCACTTCGACGAACCTTTCGGTCTGCGGTGACCCCACGGGTGCTGGTTCAATTGCAGGATCGGATGACGGCAAAGTTCAATATTTTGTTACTCGAAATACGACATATGCCACCTACTCAAATAGCTCCCCGGCCCTGACTCCTGGTATTTGTAAATCTACAAATTACGGAGCTAAGGGAAGTTGGTCCCCTGTTCCTGTGGCTTTATTTGCTGGTAGCACCGCGGATATTTCTAGAAAGCAACTATTCACGACTGTTGTTGTTGGATCGACCGGTTCTCCTGTCTATTTTGGTTCTACTGGAGTCAACCTGGCATATGGTCAATCTACGTGCTCAACTGATGCAACTTCATGTACTCCTAATTTTTGGTCGAACTTCGCAATCACGGGTCCGCCATCTATTGGAACACCTGTTGGCACACCGATTACTGCCCAGATTTATTCAACGGTTAACGCTCCATCAGGTGCAGCTGCAACTATTTCTTGGAGTATTGGGCGAACATCTAATGCCAGCTCTGTACCAGGGATAGCTATCTCTCAAAGTGGACTTGTGAGCGTCTCTTCTTCCGTTGCTGTTGGAAGCTACCCGATGACCATTACCGCAGTCGATAATGGAACTTCGACAACGCTGCAGATGTATATATATGTTTATAACGCAAGCAGACCAGCCCCCACATTTGATACTCCTGTCAGAACCGCAACTGGCTATACGGTAAATATAACTAACTACGACTCGGACTATGTTTACACGCCAACACCCGATACTGGAACAGTTGCCGTAGGAACTGCGAGTGGATCGACACTTCCACTGACACTTTCTGGATTATCAGAATCTACCTCTGCAACAATTTCTGTCGATTCGTATATGGGAACATTCGAGACAGATGTATTCGGGTTAAAAAATGCCACGGTCAGAGGAATCTCAAAATGGCCGCAAGCAACACTCACTTTTTCTAATTCGCCATTTGTGGGGGGTGGAGGAAGTAGAACACTGTCTACTTCTGGTGGATCAGGTACAGGCGCTGTCACCTACTCAGTTACGACGGCTGGAAATGCTCAATGTACGATAACGAGTGTTACGACGCTTAATGCAGCATCCACTACGGCAGGTAATACTTGCGGAATCACTGCAACAAAAGCAGGTGATGCAGATTATTTGGCAAAGTCAACGTCAAACACTACCTACACGATTAAGACTCTAGGAAGAGTTCCAACTTTCGGAACTCCGATAAGAACTTCTGGTGGATACCAAGTAGCAATCACTAACTACGATGCTTTATACACGTGGAATATCACGACTAGCCGAGGCACGTTATCAATCGGAACACCCGTTGGTAGTACCGAGACTCTGACGATTACATCATTGGGTGCAGGGGAATCTGCCACAATTACAGTCGGTACGACACGTACAAACTATTCAGATGAGACGGGAACCGTTCTCTCATATTCAGTTTCAAACCTAACAATTACCGCTTCCTCTGTCACGACTACGGTTGGAGTAACTCGCACCCAGAGTTATCAGATCTCTGGGCTGACAGGGACAGACTCGATAACGTCGGTCTCATATAGTTACTCTGGAATAAACGGAACTTCCTATGGTCCATCGGGTACGAGACCAACAGCTGCCGGTCAGTATTCAGTAACTCCATCGTCACCAGTCTTTGGCTCTGGATCAGCAGGGAATTACAGTATTAGTTACGTAGCCGGTAACTTCATCATCAATGACGCTCTGGTAGTCGGAGGTGGTTCGGATGTTTCGACAACCTTCCAGACTCCAGCGACTTCCTCTGCATTTACCGCGACCGGTGGTACCGGATCAATAGTCTTCACGATTACTGGGGCCCTATCTGGCGTGAGCATTGACTCAGTGACCGGAATCGTCACAGTCACAGCGAATACGCCTATTCGATCGATATCAGTAAATGTTGTGGCAACCGACGAGCTTGGGGCCAATGATTCTGAGCCTATAACTATTGAAGTGACTCTCGGATCTTCATCAATTGTCCTAACTTTCCCAACTGCAGGAAACTATCCAACGAAGAAAGCAACGACAGTTATCATTCGAGCAACTGTCGCTTCTGCTGGAAGGGTTTCTTTCACGGCGAATAAGCGAAAGATTGCCGGTTGCACAAATCTGCGAACGGTTAACTTTGTCGCTACCTGTAGCTGGAAACCAACAAGTCACGGCTACATCTTTGTGCTTGCCAACTTCGTGCCGGATGATTCAAATATCAGTCCTGCATCAGCGCAGATTTACACCACACCTACTCCGCGAACGACGCCTAGGTAGCTATGGCGAAGAAAAAATCCACCCTCGGAGAGTCATCATTTGATTCATATATGCCGTCAACGCGCGGTGGTAATGAATCTGATGACTTTTACTATGATGATTTTGTAGAAGAAGTCATTGAAAGACCGAGGAAACCTTTCAAGAGATATCTATTTCCAGCTGCTTTAGCTTTGGTTGCCACAGCAATGGCGGCAAATATATCTTTGGGTGACGAAAAATCAATTGAGTTCGGGCAGGGAATATTGGAACTCAAAGCATGCACCCCATCGTTAACACTCTCCCCTGTTGTGGGATTTGAAAATGATCAGGAAGCAAAATTTTTGCTTGAGGCAGTAGACATCACTGGTATTCCAGATTCGTGTATCGGGTACGATTTTTTAATTCGCGTCTATGACGAGAGCAATCAAGCACCTCTGATGATTACCGACTCTGCTGATGACGACACAATTCAAGTGGATTATGTAAAGTTTTCGATGCTCGCAGGACGAAATTTTGAAATAGTAGGATCTCCAAATGCCTATCTTGAAATCCTAGATACCTCCACCGCACTTGATAATCAGGTAGCTGTGGTCTATGACGCAGGTGGTGCAGCAGGAGATATCGAAGATTATGCCGATGCAAGAACGGCCTATCGAATCACTGTTGAAACTTTCCCTACTTTGACTGCCTCGCCATCTCCTTCACCCACAACAACATCTACAACCCCTTAGTTATTCAGCGCTCTAAGGGGCGAAATGATTCTTTTAACCAGATGAATTACCTGCTGAAGTAAGGATTAACCCGTATTTACCCTCGATTTTAGTTCTGCAGTAAACTGAAAGTATGAAACTGAGGGCCAGGCTCGCACTGACTTCTCTGATTCTCTCGTGCTTGCAATTAATCTCTGGCGTGGTGCCGACTGCGGCGAATGCCGCAATTTCATATCTAAGTTCGTCAACTTATTTTGCCTACGAGCTATATACATCTAATGGCTCCTGGAGTCGACCTTACGGAGTGACATCGGTCGATTACCTCGTAGTTGCAGGAGGTGGGCGAGGTGGTGGATCTCAACACTCAACTCATTACGCCGGCGGTGGAGGCGGTGGAGGCGGAGTTCGTTCTGGCACACTTTCAGTTGGTCAGAGTTCGTACACAATCACGGTTGGCAGTGGGCAGACAGCGACAGCGTGCAGCGCGGGTCGCGGAGGAAATTCATCGCTTGCAGGTACCGACATAACAACGATTAGCGCAACTGGTGGTGGATCCGGTTCTTGTAATACAAGTACTAGTGACGGTGCCGGCGGTATTGACGGCAATAGTGGTGGATCTGGTGGCGGTGGTGGCGCACAGGTTTATGCAAAAACTTTTGGCGCAGGAAATTTTGGTAACTACACCCCTACAGAAGGATTCGCAGGTGGAACCGCGATTCTCGATACAGGAAATGCCACCAACCAAGCAGGTGGCGGTGGCGGTGGTGCAACACAAGCTGGCGCTAATGCGACTACGGGATGTGGTGGAAAAGGTGGAAATGGATTCACTTCTTCAATTACCGGAAGTTCTTTAATCTACGGCGGAGGTGGCGGCGGCGGTACTCGTATGAATGCTTGCGGTGGTACTGCTGGAACTGGTGGTGGCGGAACCGGTGGAACAAATGGAGCACAAGGTACTTCTGGGAGTAATGGATTCGGTGGTGGTGGCGGTGGAACGAGTCTCGCAAATGGAAATGCCGGCGGTGGCGGAACTGTAATTATCCGATATGCGATAAGCAACCCTGATACTCCAGATCTTCCAGCAATATCTGATACCGGTGAATCCAACACTGACTATATTACAAATCAAACTTCTTTCTCTCTCACCGGATTTGCAACAGGTGGCGCCACAGTACAGATTTACAACGGAGCATCGACGATTGGATCTGCTTGCACGGCAAACATGACTACTGGAGCCTACAGTTGCGCACTCTCGGGCTTGTCGGCAGGAACATTTACATTCTCTGCACGAGCATCCTTTGGGGCTGGTGCAGCAATAGCCTCAACAAGTTCTTTAACAGTCATCGTCGATACAACGATGCCTGGAATTTCTCCGGCAGCTGCAATATCCCTCGCTGAGAACCAAAGTTCAATCACCACAATTTCTTGCAATGAGACCTGTACCTTAGTCATGACTGCGGGCGTTGACTCTGCCTCCGTTACCTTCACTCCTATTACCGGCGTTCTAGTCTTTAAGAACGCTCCCGACTTTGAAGCCCCCGGAGATGTTGGCTCAGATCGAACGTATGCATTAACAATTCGAGGTACCGATGTCGCTGGAAATATTACGACGGTAAATTACGTCGTAACCATCACCAACGTAAATGAAAATAGTGTTCTTGGAGCACCTAGTGTTGCTGGATCTACTATGAAGGGTGTTCGAACAGATTTGGTTGTCACCTCAAATGCCCCAGGTAAGGTTCGCTTTTTCGTAGATGGAAAGCGAATTGCAAACTGTCTTGCAATCACGACAACAGGAAGCTATCCAAATTACAGTGCAACGTGTAGGTGGAACCCAGCAGCAACGGGGCGTAGAACATTGGTCGCTAGCATCACGCCAAGTGATTCAAGTTTCTCGACCATCTCATCTCCTAGCTCAATTTTTTGGGTGCAGAAGCGTTCCTCCGCGCGTTAATTCTTAGCAAATCCGAGTATCACTTTGCCACCGGCATTAAGCCCAATAAACTCATCCCGTGTCAAGCAGAGCAAAGAACCTCACTAGAGTCCTCACGGCTCTAGCAGTTGGCCTATCTGCAACACTTTCATCTCTGCCTGTAGCTCAGGCGAACCCATTTACAATTTCGTACGACGCAAATGCAAACATTGTCGGAGCGGTAGCTCAAAAGGGAATCACAACAGGCAGCGTCCCGACCTCATCACCCCAGGCATCAGGCACAACTTATACAGTTCTTGGGCAGGGAACTCTTGCTCGGCAAGGATTTACATTCGCTGGATGGAACACATCAAGTACTGGAACCGGAACCACATACCAACCCGGTAGTACCTTTGCTATCGCTTCAAGTTTCACATTATTTGCGATCTGGACAGTACCTTCAGCTGCGCGCCTCATCGGAAACGGTGGCGCGATCATAAATGTGGCAAATACAAATAGCGTTACAAATGGAAGTTTCTGCCTGTCAGCCGGAATTCGAGGTATCACCTCCGATGGAACTGATATCTACTTTCGACCGAGCACAAATCCTGGATACATCTGCAGAACCACTCAAAATGGAGTTATAGTTTCGGTTCATCTTGTAACTGGACTAGCAGCAGTTCAATCAGATTCACTGGCTTTGGTCTTTGGTAATGGCTGTTTATATCTTCGCAAAGATTCAAGTACACTAAATTCGATTTACTGTATCGCTATATCTAATTGGTCTCTGAATTCAATTTCTTTACCTGCCGGCAATCCAATGCCGGCAGGTGGAGGATGGCTCAACGGAAACTTTATTCAATTTCCAGATGGGCGAATTGGTTCGGTTGGTACTTCAACCGCTGCAGCCTCATGGAGTGGTGGAACTGGTACCGGTGCCGGCCAATGTCCGACTTCGATGTTCTGTAAAACTCTACGTCTATACACACCCGCTGGCACGGGTGCATCGACAACGTTGACGTACTCAGCTGATTTTGTTCTTGCAGATGAAATTACAGGTTGGCCAAGTGATGATCACGGAATCGCCACCGATGGAACTTATCTCTATCAAATTAGACACGCTCGGGGCTATAAAGTCTGGGCACTACAAACAACTAGTCCATCTTTCCTTGTTTTTAATGGTGATGCCAACGGAATAGCTGATACGACTCCTGCTTGTGGTGCCACCACAGGTATCACTGCGACTTACTGCCTTATCTCGAACCCAGTAAATGGCGCGGTAACTACCCCTACAGCGTTGACTAACTCAACATACTTTGGTCGATCCCATGGGCTTGGTAAATACCTTGTTGGTGATTATGACGGAGCCTCGCGGTTCTGGCTATCAGAAGCTGCTACTCCCCCGCCTGGCCCTGGTAACCCTGATATCACTCCACCTTCATTTACCAACTCAGATACCTTTACGGTGACTGAAAACATTGCGACATCATTTAACGCGGCAACTATCACCATCAACGACTCTGCCACTTTAGTAATCGCAGCCGGCAACGATGGGTCGCTCTTTAACATCATCAAGTTAGATACGGCAACTGCTTATCTGCGATTTAAAGCATCTCCTGATTTTGAAGGACCAACCGATGTCGGTACAAATAATATTTACAACATCACAATTACGACCACTGACTCGGTAGGCAATGCCGCCTCTAGAGTATTTTTCATCATCGTTACAAATGCCAACGAAAGTTCAATTACTTCAGCACCAGTTGTGGTTGGAGATGTGTATAAAGGTACAGTTACCACAATTACTGTCACAGTTAATGCGCCAGGATCTGTGCGCTTTCTTTTAAAGGGAAAGAAAATTCCTGCATGTTTAGCAAGGCCAACATCTGGCAACTACCCAAATTACACCGCCACTTGCCAGTGGAAACCGCCAGTGACAGCGCTTCAGACACTCACCGCTGAACTGACACCTTCTGATTCCTCATTTGCCCGCAGCACCTCTGCTCCCAGCTCTTTCTGGGTGCTTAAGCGGTCGACAAGACGGTAGAAGCTGAAGATGACACTACGCAAGTTCCTGCATGGGCAGAGAATCCCGATCGCCCTTGTTATTGTCGCTGCTCTTGCTCTTCTCTCTCTGGAAATCTTTCGCGGTGGAGCCGGTACCGAGTTCAGTGAATTTGAAAGTGGTGCTGCTTACGATTCAAATTCAGATATTAAGCTCAACGCCGATCGTCCAGCGTCACTCTTCTTGCCTCTTGATTATTCATCTGAGAAAGCAGTTCCACTTCTTATAAATCTTCATGGTTATTCAGGCGAATCTATTGGACATAGTTCTTACACTTTCTTGCAGTTAGCTGCCAAGGAGAGAGGGCTTGCCTACATTGCGCCAGATGGCACCGTCGATTCATTGCGAAATCAGTTTTGGAACGCCTCAACAGCCTGCTGTAATTTCAATGATGTCGCGGTTGATGATGTTGCATACATCAAGAGTTTGATTGATGAGGCATCTCAGAAAGTCTCTATCGACCCGATGCGAATCTATCTCTTTGGTCATTCCAATGGACACTTCATGAGCTATAAGTTTGCGTGTTCGACCGAAGGTATTGTCGCTGCAGTCGCCGGATTAGCTGGCGCTACCGATGAACTCTGTGATGGTGGACCAACAAATATTCTGCATATTCATGGGACGGCAGATCAGACCATTCTCTATGGCGGCGGCGAACTTTTTGCAAAAAGATATCCGTCAGTTGATGAGACTCTCGCGCAATGGGCTGAAATCAATTCATGTTCATCTTCGACGGAGAGCGATTTCGAGCTAATGCAATCCACTGTTGGCGAAGAGACAACCAATCGCACTTACTCATGTTCAAAGGCAGATTTGGAGCTGTGGCGAATTAACGGTGGGGTCCACACGCCTACTCTCGATAAAGAGTTCGCCAATAAGGTCCTTGATTGGCTACTGGCTCGAAAGCTTTGAATCGTATAGGATTTCGCCTATTACGAGCGATATTAGATGAGGAATCTCGATGAAGAATGTAAAGCGCCAGCTCCCGAATCCGCGTGAACTCGCCCCGTTGCTCCGTTTTACACTTCCTAAACTTCCAACACGTAAGAACCGTTTAGCGAAAGCGCTCACCATTTGGGACCTTCGCACAATTGCCAAGCGACGCACCCCTACTGGTCCTTTTGATTACACCGATGGCAGCGCTGAATCAGAGGTAACTCTTGATCGCGCTCGTCGTTCTTATCTAGATATTGAATTCCGTCCCAATATTCTTCACAACGTTGCAAACGCAGATACCTCATGCGAAATCTTGGGCGAAAAATTTGCAATGCCATTTGGAATCGCCCCAACTGGATTTACTCGAATGATGCACACTGAAGGCGAAATTGCCGGAGCGCGTGCTGCTGAAAAGTTTGGTATTCCTTTTTCACTTTCAACTCTTGGTACTAGCACCATCGAAGATGTAGTCGCTGCTGCACCTAACGGCGTCAACTGGTTCCAGTTGTATATGTGGAAAGACCGCGAAGGAAGTATGGCGCTAGTTAAGCGAGCACAGGATGCCGGAGTAAAGCACCTTATGTTGACTGTCGATGTTCCGGCAGCTGGTGCACGTCTGCGTGATACACGCAATGGGTTGACTGTTCCTCCGCGCCTTACTATCAAAACGCTGCTTGATGCGGCCCCACGTCCAGAATGGTGGATGAACTTCTTGACGACTCCTGCGATTACTTTCGCATCAATGTCTAACTGGGAAGGCACCGTCGGCGAACTACTTGATTACATGTTCGATCCAACGATGACTTTTGAGGACCTCAAGTGGGTTCGCGAACAATGGGATGGCAAGTTATCTATTAAGGGTATTCAGACTGTAGAAGATGCCAAGCTTGCCGCCAAATATGGCGCAGATGCCATCATTCTTTCAAACCACGGTGGCCGCCAACTTGATCGCGCACCTGTACCGCTGCACCTCCTTGCTGATGTTAAGAAGGAGTTAAAGAACGATATGGAAATCCATATCGATACCGGAATCATGCATGGTGCAGATGTCCTGGCTGCTATCGCGCTAGGTGCTGACTTTGCCTATATCGGTCGCGCATATCTCTATGGCCTCATGGCTGGTGGCCAAGAGGGTGTAGAACGCGCACTTGAGATCATGCAGAAAGAGATGATTCGAACCATGAAGCTTCTCGGCGTTAACTCACTAAAAGAGCTTGAGCCAAAGCATGTAAAGATTCTCCAGACCCATGCTGGCCTTGGCCGCCTTCCGGAAGGAAAGTAAATGCGTATAGCTCGTATTGGAAATGTTGGCGAAGAGAAGCCAGTCGTAGTTAAGGGCGATCACTATGTGGTTGTTGATTCAATTGTCTCTGATTGGACACGTGAAACACTAGAAGCTGGTGCTTTTGAAAAAGTAGCTGCCGCAGACTTATCAGGTTTGCCTACAATCGCTAAAGGATCAGCGCGTATTGGTGCTCCAATCCATCGTCCAACTAAAGTTATCTGCATCGGTTTGAATTACTTGGGTCATATCAAAGAGACAAATGCTGATACACCGGCCGAGCCAGTTGCCTTTATGAAAGCCCCAGATAGCGTTGTTGGACCAAATGATGACATCATTATTCCGCCAAATAGCAATGCCACAGATTACGAAGTTGAGCTTGCGATTGTTATTGGTAAGCGTGCACTGTATTTGGATTCGCAAGATCAGGCACCTGCTCATATCTTGGGCTACACCATTGCTCAAGATGTCTCAGAACGTCACTGGCAGCTTGAACGATCTGGACAGTGGATGAAGGGTAAATCATTCCCAACATTTAATCCGATTGGTCCTGAAATCGTTACTGGCGATGAGATCAACCCAAGTAATTTGCGACTCTGGTGCAGCGTTAATGGTGTGATGAAGCAAGATTCAAATACAGATGACTTACTCTTTGGAATCAATCACATCGTCTGGTACTTAAGCCAATTTATGGAGCTCTTTCCTGGAGACGTTATTAATACCGGTACTCCTTTCGGAGTCGGACTTGGTTTCAAGCCCCCTGTTTATCTCAAAGTTGGCGACAAGATAAAGACGGGCATCGAAGGTATAGGCGAGATTTCCAATACCTGTGTTGCAACTTCTCGTTAATCTAGACTGGTTAATCGACGTGGAATACCTCTGGAATTGAGGCCCACCATTCGCCCTCTGCGCGAGATTCGATTGGACGCTGCAACGGCTCACAGATGCTCCACCACTCTTGTGTTTTAGGGTCTGCTGCCATCTTTGCCATATCTGCTGCGTAGTCAGTTCCTGTGTACTCGTAATACGAGAAGAGAACTTCACCGAAACGATAAATTGAGTAATTCTGGATATTGACCTCTTTAATCTTTGCAAGGATCTCTGGCCAAACAGCAGCGTGCAGTCGCTCATACTCTTCACGATTAGCAGCTGGCATTCCAATAACTGATGCGTAACGTTGCATTTCTTCCCCCTTGGAGTATTTGGTTAGAGATTGTAAACAGATTTAGCGGTCTTTGATTTGAGCCAAGCTTTCTGATCTGAACTTAACTTATCAATGACTTCGAGTTGGGCTTTCCAAACTTCGACATAGGTATTGCCAAGAACGATTACCGGCCAATCCCCACCCATCATGATTCTTTCGACACCGAAGGTTTCGACCATCAGATCTACATAGGGCTGCCAATCTGCAACGGTCCAGTTCTCTAGATCCGATGCAGTATTGAGACCTGAAAGCTTTGTATAAACATTTGGAAAGGCGGCTATCTCCTTCATCGAAGATGCCCACGGTTCGATCTCTTTGGCAGCAATTGGTGGCTTTGCAAAGTGATCGACAATAATCTTGAGTTTAGGAAACTTCTTAGCTAGCGTCACTACATTCTTGGTTTGCGCAGGGCTTACCGATACATAATCCATCGTTAAACCAGCTTTTTCGATATAGCTCAAAGTCTCAAGGACGGCAGGGCGGAGAATCCAAGCGTCGTCATTGTTGTATTTAGGATTAGAAAAATCGTGGCTCAGATTTCGGAAACCTTTAACCAGTGGATTCTTGGCGAAAATATCAATCGCGGCGCGTGCTTCATTAGGGCGATCAAATGGAACCCATGCAACGACTGCGCGGACAAAGTCTGAATGAGCTGCAACATCTAACATGTAAAAAGTATCTTCATATGAATCTGCAGCTTGCACCAGAATAGAACTTGTAACTCCTGATTCAGGAATCTCTGGCGCCAATCTTTCAGGTGTGAAATCATCAAATAAAGGGCCGTATGAAGGTTCTATCCAGCTGTATTCACGCTCGCTCATTACCCAGAGATGTTGATGCGAATCGATGAGCTCTTCTTTACTCATATCAATAACTTCCCTTCATTCGTATCTTCTGAATTAATGTGGTGAGATTTAGAGAATGCCGTAAGAGTTCCACACTTCACGGACGCTCTTTCCTGCCAATAAATCTTTTAGAACAGTCTTCTCTGCAATTGCTCGCGCATTAGCTAGTTCACTGACTTCATTGAGCAAAGCTTTAGGAACAACAACGACCCCATCTGAATCAGCAATGATTCCATCACCATTCGAGACTGTGACTCCCCCGCAAACAACTTCTTGACGTGATGATGTGAGCGCCATGCGACCCTTGTAGTCATATGGCCGTGAAGCTTTACCAAATGCTGGAAAACCAATTGAGATTATTTGTTCGGTATCGCGTAATGGGCCATCAGTGACCACACCATGAGCGCCTCTACCCTTTGCGGCAGCTGAAAAGAGTTCGCCCCAAAATGCAGAGAGCGCCTGGCCACCTGTTGCGATAACTGCAACTTCACCTTGTGCGAGAGTATCTAGATAATCAATTGCTGCACCGTATGGATCTTTTTGATCGTAATCAGATTGAGCAACAAATTGAGAGGTCGCTGCGATTCCGACGATTCTGATGCCAGGCTGTAGTGGTCTTACCGAAATATCCATTGCTTGATTGCGTACGCCCAAGGTGTCCAACGAATCAGAGACCATTGCACTTCGTACCCGATTATCTAGTTCCCACATCATTTTCACTTCCCTAAATTACTGAACGCTTGCAAGATCGGTCCATACCTGGCTGGAAATTGGTTTATTAAATTCGGTAATATTTGAGAGTACTTCCGCTTCACTGCGACATCCGACCAATACTGCCTTTACCGCTGGGTGCTGGAAAGGAAATTGCATCGCGGCTCCGGTTAATGAGACTCCGTGGCCGTCTAGGACTTCGCGGAAACGTCCTGCGCGATTGATGAGTTCATCTGAGGCAGGCATATAGTCAAAGGTTGCACCCTTAACAGGATTAGCCAAAATGCCTGAGTTGAAGACTCCGGCAACGACAATATCTACACCGCGCTCGAGTGCTGCAGGCAGAAGATCAAGGGCTGCTTGTTGATCAAGTAGCGAATAGCGCCCAGCTATTAGCACCATATCAATATCAGTTTCTTTAACAAAACGCGTTGGAATCTCACATTGATTCATGCCGATGCCGATTGCTTTGATTATTCCCTCAGCGCGCATCTTTTCAAGTTCAGGATATGCCTCGCGAATCGCGATATCTGCATAATCATCGGGATCATGAATGTAGAGAATATCTACGCTATCTACCCCAAGTTTTACTAACGATTCTTCTAGCGATCTGCGCACTGCAGACGCCGAAAAATCCATCTTTCTCTCGACAGTGTTATCAGCATCTAAGAAGAAATCATCGAAATCAGTAGTTGATGGATTGAGTAAGCGGCCAATCTTTGTAGAAATCACCATTTTAGATTTATCTAGTCCTGCAATCGCGGCGCCGATTCTGCGCTCTGATGTGCCTTTACCGTAATGTGGAGCAGTATCTAAATATGTGATTCCATGGTTTAACGCGGTTTGTAAAGTGTCGGTGCATGCTTGGTCGGTTACAGATTTATAGAGACCACCAAAGGCAGCGGTTCCAAGAGCGATTCTCGAAACTTCTAGACCTGTGCGAAGTTTGATGCGGTCGTCATGTTTCATAAGAAATCCCCTAAGCGCTCGTTGTAGTTGAGAATTTACTTACTGCTGCACGGCCTGCCTCGAGGCGAGCCACTGGAACTCGAAATGGCGAGCAAGAGACATAATCCAAGCCAACATTGTGGAAGAAATCAATACTTCGTGGATCTCCACCGTGCTCACCACAGATGCCGAGTTTCATATCTGGTGCGACACCCCTGATTTCATCACAGGCAATCTTTACCAAGAGCCCTACGCCATCTTGATCAAGTGATTCAAAGGGGCTAAATGGAAGTAGCTCAAGGTCTAAATAGCGAGGCAAGAAAGAGGACTCCACATCATCACGACTAAATGCCCATGTTAATTGCGTTAAATCATTGGTTCCGAATGAGAAGAAGTCAGAGTAATCCGAGAGCTTTGCCGCAGTGATTGCTGCTCGCGGTGTCTCAATCATGCTGCCGATGCTGATGTGCATCTCTTTTCCTGCGTTCTTAAGAACTCTGGCGACTTCATCTTCTAGTGATGAACGGAAATAGAGTAGTTCACGCTGAGATGCGACAAGTGGAATCATGATTTCTGGTTGTGGGTCATAACCTTGATCGCGTACATGAAGCGCTGCACGAGTAAGGGCACGCACCTGCATCGAGAAGAGGTCAGGAATCAAAACACCTAAACGAACTCCACGTAGACCCATCATTGGGTTTGATTCATGAAGTCGATTTACGGCGCGATTGAGAGCAAGTTTTCTCTCATCTACGATTTCACCACGCTCTTGCAACAATGCAATTTCTACAGCCAAGCTGGCTTGATCGGTCAGGAATTCATGCAGTGGTGGATCAAGTAATCGCACTGTTACGGGCAGACCAGTCATGGCGCGGAGAATTCCAACGAAATCACTAAATTGAAGTTTCTCCATTTCGGCCAAAACTTCGGTGCGTTCTTCATCTGTTGTGGCAAGTACCAAAGTTTCAACCAGCACTCGGCGGTCACCTAAGAACATATGTTCTGTCCGAGTTAAACCGATTCCTTGCGCGCCCATACGGCGAGCTATTTCAGCATCTTCTGGAGTATCGGCATTTGCTCGAACAGACATCCGTCGCACTTTATCTGCATGCGTAATGATTTTATGAATACTGCGAATCAGCGCCGATGATGTGGCAGCTCCTGGATCAACGATTCCTTGCACATACTCGGTAACAACACTCGGTACGACTGCAACCTCTCCCAAGAAAACAGCGCCGGTTGTTCCGTCAATTGAGATGACATCCCCTTCAACGACTTTTGTATCACCGCATAAAAAATACTTCTCATCAACATTAACTTCGATGCTTTCTGTGCCGCACACTGCAGGACGGCCCATACCGCGCGCAACCACAGCTGCGTGAGAGGTTTTTCCGCCTCGAGCGGTCAGAATTCCTTGTGCTGCAACCATTCCTACTAAGTCATCAGGGTTTGTCTCGCGACGAACCAGAATTACTTTCTTGCCAGCAAGTGCTTGATCAGCAGCATCTCGTGGATCAAAGACAACTGCGCCGACTGCAGCTCCTGGAGATGCAGCGATTCCGCGGGTGAGTTCTCGCGGTGCGGAAGCCTTATCAAATTGCGGGAACATCAATTGAACTAATTGTTCTCCATCAACCCGAGTCAGCGCTTGATCCATAGTGATTGCACCTTCATCAACGAGCTGGGTAGCGATTCTGAAGGCTGCTTCGGCGGTGCGCTTACCGACGCGAGTTTGCAGAATCCATAGCTTGCCTTTTTCTACCGTAAATTCGATGTCGCACATATCGCGATAATGATTTTCGAGCAGCGCCATAATTTTCTGTAGCTCTGCATAGGCTTCAGGGTTAATCTCACCCAAATGCGTAAGTGGAAATGCGTTACGGATACCAGCAACAACATCTTCACCTTGTGCGCGCGGTAAATAATCACCGTAAGCGCCTTGTGCACCGCTACCAGGGTCACGTGTGAAGCAGACTCCGGTGCCAGAGGTATCTCCAATATTGCCGAATACCATCGCTTGCACATTGACCGCTGTTCCAAGGTCTGCACTTATTCTTTCACGTCGGCGGTAAAGCTGCGCTCTATCTGAGTTCCAAGAGTGAAAGACCGCTTCAATTGCTTGCAGCATCTGGCTACGTGCTTCAAAGGGAAATGGTGCGCCGGTATGTTTCTCGACAACCTTTACAAATGCATCGCCAACTTTCTCAAGGTCTGCACCACCGAGATCAGCCATCGTCTTACCACCGGCAGCGTCAATAATCGGTGCAGCAGTTTTAGTAAAGACATCACCCGGAATTTCGCAGACGGTCTTGCCAAACATTTCAATGAAGCGGCGGTATGAATCCCAGGCAAAACGATCATCACCTGTTTGCTTTGCAAGAGTGCTCGCCACTGATTTAGACATTCCAACATTAAGAACTGTCTCCATCATTCCGGGCATTGAGAACTTTGCGCCAGAACGAACGGATACGAGCAACGGATTGGTTGGATCTCCGAACGATTTTCCAATTTTCTTCTCTAGTGCAATGACCGCCGCATCGATATCTGCTAGAAGTGCGCTACCTAAGCCACCTGTACGTAGATATTCTTGGCAGACTTCGGTGGTTATGGTAAATCCATCTGGGACGGGAATCCCAAGAGATGCCATTTCAGCGAGATTGGCGCCTTTGCCTCCCAAGAGGTCGGACATAGTCCGATTGCCTTCGCTAAATGCATAGACTTTCTGGTCCATCACTGTCCTTGTCCCCAAGGCGCTCAGCCCTATTGTCGAAATCCTAGAGGTAGAATACTATTTCGTATAGTATTTTATATGCGGAGGTCTTGAATGAAAATTACCGCCGTTGAGGTGATTCTCGAAGACCGTCCTGGCATGCTACCCCCATTTGTCTGGCGCAAGAATCTGCCAGGCTCAGATGGACCTTCCACCGGCGCATGGCTTGCCATTGAGACCGATGCGGGCATCACTGGCTTTGCCTCTGCCCCGCGCGGAGTGATCTTTAAAGATTACGTTGACCGTAGATTCCGCGCTGAATTAATTGGCCAAGATCCGCTGCAGCGTGAGTACTTATGGGAGCGCGCATGGGAGCTCGATCGCATCGAAAGATTCGCCCCCAACATGGCGCACGTGGTTGATGTAGCACTTTGGGATATCGGCGCGAAGCAAGCGGGGCTGCCGGTCTATAAATTACTCGGTGGTTTCCGTGAATCCCTTCCGGCTTATGCCTCGACAGTTACATATTCAACTATCGAAGAGTTTTTAGATATTGCTGATCAAGCACTTGCGCTGGGATATCCCGCAATCAAATTGCATGCATTTGGCGATGCTAAAAAAGATGCACTGCTTGGACAGCGCCTGCGTGCCCATGTCGGCGACGACATTGATTTGATGTACGACGGTTCTGCCGGCTTTGATTTGATGGATGCTGTCTATCTGGGTCACGCACTCGATGACGCAGGCTTTGCTTGGTATGAAGAGCCAATGCGTGAATTCAGTATCACTGCATATAAGTGGTTAGGTGAGCGCGTCAGAATTCCTCTTCTACTTGGAGAAGTAACTGATGGTGCCCATATGAGTGCCGGAGATTTTGCAGCAACAGGAGTCGCATCAGCGCTACGGACAAGCACATTTTTGCGTGGTGGATTTACGGGAGCTATGCGCATTGCACATTTAGCTGATGCATATCACCTGCGCGCAGAGGTTCATGGCTTCGGCCTTGAGAGCGCGCACTTGTGCATGGCGATTAAAAATACAACATATTATGAGTCCCTCATCTGGGGTAATCCAATAAAAAGAGAAGCTTTAGTTGATGCAAATGGTCTCGTGCACGGTCCGCAAGGTCCAGGTGTGGGGTATGAATCGATTTGGGCACAATCAGGTGTTCCAGCTGGACTAGAGAGATATGTGAGTTAATGGCAACAATCACCGGTTTTGAAACATTTGATATCCGTTTCCCCACATCAAAGATGCTCGATGGCTCAGATGCCATGAACCAAGATCCTGACTATTCAGCTGGTTACCTTCGCCTTAACTGCGATGATAAATCACTTCACGGAGATTCTTTGGTCTTCACGATTGGTCGTGGAAATGATGTTCAGATTGCTGCAATAGAGATGTTGGCGCCAAAGGTTGTCGGCTTAACCGTTGATCAAGCATTTAAAGAGATCGGACGCATCACGCGCGAACTCAGCGCGGATTCTCAAATCAGATGGCTCGGCCCTGACTACGGCGTATTTCATATGGCCGCTGGCGCTGTCCTTAATGCACTCTGGGATCTCTTCGCAAAAGCTAAGGGCGTTCCCCTTTGGAAGTTGCTCTCTGATATGTCCCCCGAAGAAATCGTGGCAGCAATTGATTTCCGCTATATCTCCGATGCACTTACTCCAGCTGAAGCGCTAGAGATTCTAAAGAAAGCTGAATCAGCTAAGGCAGAGAATGAAAAGATTTTGCGCGCGAAAGGCCTGCCTGCATATACAACCTCTCCCGGATGGCTCGGCTATACAGATGAAAAGATGTTGGCACTTACTCAAGAAGCGCTCAATGATGGATTTGGTCTCATTAAATATAAGTGCGGCCAGTCAGTTGCAGATGATCGTCGTCGCCTTACCAAGGTGCGCGAACTCGTCGGCCCAACTTTCCCAATCGCAATCGATGCTAATCAGGTCTGGGATGTAGATGTTGCTATCTCGTGGATTAATGAACTCAAAGAGTTTGATTTGCATTGGGTAGAAGAGCCAACAAGTCCTAACGATGTATTAGGTCATGCTCGAATTGCTGCAGCTGTTGCGCCGACCAAGATTGCAACTGGCGAAATGGCGAGCTCTCGAATCATCTTCAAACAGCTACTTCAATCAAAGGGCTTCTCTATCATGCAAATTGATGCCACTCGAGTTGCAGGTGTTAATGAGAATCTGGCTAACATCTTGATGGCGGCAAAATTTGGTGTTCCGGTATGTCCTCACGCTGGTGGTGTCGGACTCTGCGAGATGGTCTCTCACCTTGCCATGTGGGATGCAGTCGCTGTCACGGGACATCATTCACGTCGTGTGGTCGAATTTGTCGATCACCTTCACCAACACTTTCTCGACCCAGTCAAGATTGAGGGCGGATGTTATATAGCCCCACTCGTACCTGGAGCGAGCGCGCAGATGCACCAAGCAAGTATCGATGAGTACGTTTTCCCAAGCGGCTCTTACTGGAAAAACGAGGCAAAATAATGAGCTCAGAATTTAAAGGTCTTATTGCGGTAGTAACTGGGGCGGGTTCTGGAATCGGCCTCGCAGTTGCAGAAAGCTTCCACGCTGCTGGTGCAACAGTCTTTGGGCTAGATATTGCAGAAGGTGCAATGGCTCCCTTCGCTACATTTATTAAGTGCGACATTGGTGATTCAGCGAGTGTAAAGAGCGCATTTGCCACACTTGCTGGAAAAACAGATCGAATCGATATTCTGGCAAATAATGCCGGTGTTGGAGCGACCGGTACAGTCGAAGATGCCACAGATGAAGATTGGCAACGGGTTCTCAATATCAATGTTGTCGGAACTTCTCGCGTTAGCGCTGCTGCGCTACCCCTCTTGCGAAAGAGCAAATCAGCATCGATCGTAAATACTTGTTCAATTGCAGCGACTGCTGGGTTGCCAAAGCGCGCAATCTATAGCGCGAGTAAAGGTGCCATCATGTCGCTGACTCTTGCGATGGCTGCCGACCATGTAAAAGAAGGTATTCGAGTCAACTGCGTAAATCCCGGAACAGCCGATACCCCCTGGGTGGCTCGGCTTCTATCCCAAGCGAGTGATCCAGCTGCCGAACGTGCTGCTTTGCAGGCTCGCCAGCCTATGGGCCGTCTCGTATCTGCTGATGAGGTCGCCAGCGCGATCAGCTACTTAGCGAGTCCCCGACAGGCTTCAACTACTGGCACAATTCTCGCAGTAGATGGTGGAATGCAAGGTTTGCGCCTGCCAAAGTAATTACTCTAAAGTAATTACTTTAATATTGATTAGAGATGGCAGAGTAAAGCATGGCTCCCAAGAAAGCGGCAGAACGCCCAGCTCGTAGAACTCCTCGTCGCTCTGTTCTCTCTGATGATGTCTACGAGATGATCAAGACCATGATTTTTGATCACGAAATTTCACCGGGATCAAGAGTAAATATCGATGCAATCTCATTACAGCTCGAAGTCTCTCAAACACCAGTACGCGAAGCGCTGGCTCGCCTTGAATCAGATGGCTTGATTGAGAAGGTGCCACTTAAGGGTTATCGCGCCACTGAGTTACTTACATTTAAAGAACTCAGCGA
>WLDB01000110.1 GCA_009705035.1 Actinomycetota bacterium
AGAGAAGGCTTGGCGCTTTTAATGAAATCAAAAGTTGCTTGACGATCTAAGAGGTCCACGACCTTGCGACTGACGGGGATAACTTCTGCGCCCGTTGCTTGATATGCGCGGACAATGGCAGAACCAGCTAAGCCGGTAGCGCCCGCCACAACAATCTTGGTCATGACGCGCAGTCTACTTGCTTAGGTAGTAATTACTTGCGAGTGAACTCAGCAGCTACAAGCTCTGCGATTTGAGCGGTATTTAGTGCCGCGCCCTTTCGCAGGTTGTCACCGCATACAAATAAATCAATCGCCTTTGGATTATCGAGTGACTGACGAACGCGACCAACCCATGTTGGATCGGTTCCTACAACATCTGCAGGTGTCGGAAACTCTTTCTTCTCTGGGTTGTCATAGAGCATTACGCCTTCAGCCTTTTTCAAGGCGTTCTGTGCAGCTTTACGGCTAACTTCCTTTGAGAAAACAGCATGAACAGTGAGCGAATGAGTTGTAATCACTGGAACACGAACACATGTGACTGCAACTTTTAGCTTTGGCATTCCGAGAATCTTCCGTGATTCATTGCGAACCTTAAGTTCTTCAGATGAATATCCGTCTTCTTTCAATGAGCCCGCCCAAGGTATGACGTTCATAGCTAGTGGCGCTGGGAAAGGTCCAAGATCTGTAATGACACCGCGAAGATCTTTTGCGACTGAACCAAGATTCTTGCCAGCGACTTTAGAGATCTGATCATGAAGTGAATCAATACCCGGCTGGCCCGCGCCAGAGGCGGCTTGATAAGAAGATACAACTAATTCTTTGAGACCAAATTTTCTATTGAGTGCGCCCATTGCAACAATCATAGAAAGAGTGGTGCAATTTGGATTAGAGATAATCCCCTTAGGGCGCTTCTTAATGTCTTTTGGATTAACCTCAGGTACGACCAATGGAACTTTCTTATCCATTCGAAATGCACCAGAGTTATCCACGACGACTGCGCCACGTGCGGCAGCAATCGGCGCCCATTCAGCTGAAATCTCATCAGGAACATCGAACATTGCGATATCGATTCCGTCGAACGCTTCAGGTGAAAGCGCAACAACTGTTAGCTCTTCGCCGCGGCACATTAATTTCTTTCCAGCGCTGCGAGCAGATGCAATGAGTCGAATCTCGCCGTAGACATTCTTTCGCTTACTTAAGATATCGAGCATGACAGTTCCGACGGCGCCTGTTGCGCCAACGACTGCAAGTGAAGGTAGCTTCTTCTTTTTCATCGACCTGTTCCTCCATATACGACTGCTTCGTCTTGATCTGAATCGAGGCCAAAAGCATTGTGGGCAGCCTTTGCTGCGCGCTCTAAATCGCCCTCTCGAATAATGACTGAGATGCGGATTTCTGAAGTCGAAATCATCTCAATATTGACTCCGGCCTCTGCCATAGAAGCAAAGAAGGTAGCTGTTACACCAGGATGTGAGCGCATTCCTGCACCGACAAGTGAGAGCTTGCCGATGGTGTCGTCATATTGAATTGAAGCAAATCCAACTTCACCTTGAATCTTCTTAAGAACTGATGTCGCTTCTGCGCCATCAGCCTTTGGCAATGTGAAAGAAATATCGGTAAGCCCTGTTGCAGCAGCAGAAACGTTTTGGACAATCATGTCGATGTTGAGATCGTTATCTGCCAACGCTTGGAAGATGCGAGCTGCAACACCAGTGCGATCAGGGACACCGACGATTGTCACCTTCGCCTCTGATTTATCGTGTGCTACTCCGGCGATGATTGCTTGCTCCATGGTGCCTCCTTCAGGATGGTTCTCAACCACCCATGTTCCCTCTAGTGGTGAAAATGATGAACGTACATGAATCGGTAAGCTGTAGCGACGTGCATATTCAACGCAACGAAGGTGTAGAACTTTCGCACCAGCGGCTGCAAGTTCGAGCATCTCTTCATATGTAACAGTGCTTAACTTTCGCGCTGCTGGTACCGCACGAGGGTCAGCAGAGAAGATTCCATCTACATCTGTATAAATCTCGCAGACATCTGCATCTAATGCAGCAGCGAGCGCAACTGCAGTTGTATCAGAACCACCGCGACCTAAAGTTGTAATGTCATTAGTATCTTGTGAAATTCCCTGAAAACCAGCGACGATTGCAATCGATCCGCCATTGATAGCTTCTTGAATTCGTCCCGGTGTCACATCAATAATGCGAGCCTTGCCGTGAGTTGAATCAGTGATGACTCCAGCTTGTGAACCGGTAAATGAAAGCGCTTCAAATCCAAGATTGTTAATTGCCATAGCAAGTAGCGCCATCGAAATTCGCTCGCCCGCGGTCAACAACATATCGAGCTCTCGCCCTGGTGGGATTGGGCTTACTTGATTGGCGAGATCAATTAGCTCGTCGGTGGTATCGCCCATGGCGGAGACCACGACTACAACTTGATTGCCTGCCTTTTTTGTCGCCACAATACGTGCGGCGACGCGCTTCATTCCTTCAGCATCAGCAACTGAAGATCCGCCGTACTTCTGAACAATGAGCGCCATGTGACAAGTTTGAAGGGCGAAATCTTCCTCGTCTAGCCCGATTAGGGATTATCTCAATATATGAAACAAGACACTATCCAAATAATGAGACAAACAGCTAAAGACTGGTTCGACCCTCAAATGCACGACCAAGTGTGACCTCATCTGCATACTCGAGATCGCCACCGACAGGCAAGCCAGATGCCAGACGAGAGACGCTAATGCCCATCGGTTTAATCAAACGAGCGAGATAGGTGGCGGTTGCTTCACCTTCGAGATTGGGATCAGTCGCCAAGATGATTTCAGTGATTCCTGTATCTGAAAGTCGTTGCATGAGTTCGCGAATACGCAATTGATCGGGGCCGATTCCATCGATAGGGCTGATTGCTCCACCGAGAACGTGATACTTGCCGCGGAATTCACGGGTACGTTCGATTGCAATAACATCTTTTGATTCTTCGACTACACAGATCTTTGTTCCATCACGACGTGGGTCGCGACAGATTCGGCACTGCGCTTCTTCAGATACGTTGCCGCATTCGGTGCAGAACTTCACGCGCTCTTTAACGGTACGCACCGCATCGACTAGTGAATCTGCGATTTCAGAATCAGCTTGCAAGATATGAAAGGCGATTCGTTGTGCGCTCTTTGGACCGATACCCGGCAAGCGACCAAGAGCATCAATCAGATCTTGAATCGCGCCTTCATACATTCCGCTCGACATTAGTCATGTCTCTTTTCGCTAATGACCGTCGCACCGAGTTCGGCGGCTAGCAGCGCCGCCCCTGAAAGCTGTGTTGCATCAGTTGGCGCTTCAGATGTGCGGGTAGCGCGCGCTTCAGGTGTGCTTGATGTATCGATACTTGGATCTACCGTTACTTCGATCTTGCGATCAAGGCCAGTGATTTCAATAAAGGCATCGCGCAAGATTGCATC
>WLDB01000111.1 GCA_009705035.1 Actinomycetota bacterium
GCCCTCGGCACTTACGCCAAACAACGACTCGAACTGGTGAGTACTTCGATCGATGCGTTGCCCGATAAGCTCAAACCCACCGATCGCACGCCTTACGGTTGAATCGGCTTCGGCCGTTGAGCCTCAAGGTTTCTGAGCCGTGCGCTGGTATATAAAGTACAGGAGCACGGCACAGACGGCGATGCTCCCAGCGCCAAAGTGGAAGATCGTGCTAACGTCGATTTTTGCGTCACGTAGTGCGCCGCCGGCGTAAATCGTCAGCCCACCGACCAGACACGCGCACATATTAAGCACCCCGTAGCCCGTCGCCCGATAGCGCCGATCGGAAATCAAAGTCAGAATTGGCATCATGTTGGCATCGGAAAAGGATTTGGTCAGACCGAAAATCATCAACCCAACGATGGCCAACGGTAGATAATCGGTGCTCGTCGCCAACAGAATCGCGGGCGCCGCGACGATGAGTCCGATCAATGGGACCAACACGGGCGAATTCAAACGCGTCCGACTCCAACGATCGGCCCAGTATCGCGGACGGGTAAAAAAAGCGCGCCCATTCCACACGCTCTTCAGCCTAGCCAGCGTGGTGATTGCCGCACATTAGGTCGAGACTTAGGTACGCGGGACAAGCGTCTGGCCAATCGCGTGTCGCGCCGCGTGACGACAAGGCCAGCTTTATCATCACCTGAGCTTTAGGTGCCCGCCTCCAACTCAAAAATAGCCTACTAGGATTGATCCAACGCTAACTCAGAGGTGGCCACTGTAGAGCAACTCCTCTGCCGTTAGATCCCGCGAGAGAACACCGGCCTCCGCTCGAGCTAGCGCATGAAGATTATGATCGATTAACTCCTGCAAGTGATACCCCATCTCATTTTTCGCTTCGCGGGAATTTCCGCCGGCAATGGCCCGATAAATGTCTTCGTGCTTTGCAAGCACAGCCAGTCGCCGCACATCCGATTCCACCTTGGGTCCAGCTCCACCATCAATATTTGAAAGACCGGAAACGACACGGTGCAGCAGATGCAAACGCATTATTTCACGCTGCATAAGTTCATTTTTAGACGCTGCCATGATCGCAATGTGGAAGCGGATATCTTCCCTAACAAGATCTCCTAAGAAAGGCTGCTCATTGTCCGCAGCGACGATTTTATCTGTGAGAAAACGCATCGCATCTAAAGCAAACTTGATAGCCGAGAGATCAGCATCCGTGTGGTTGACTGCGGCTAGGCCGGCGGCGTGGCTCTCCAGCGCCAAGCGAAGATCCGACATCTCCCTAAATTCCTTTAGATTCATCTTCTTAACGCTAGCACCTAAGTGCGCACGAATCGTCACCAAACCATCGGTCTCCAATTTACGCAGGGCGTCACGCACGGGTGTACGGCTGACCTCAATCTCGGCGGCCAGCGTTTCGGTCAATAAAGCCTGCCCAGGCGAAAACTCGCCGGAAAGGATCCGTTTCCGGATATAATCATAAGCAACATCGGTGTTGACACTCTTCATGGTTAGAAATAAATACTTATGTATACATTAAGAACAAATCAACAAGCTTAGATCGCCCTAGAGATTTTGAAATCCGAGATAAATGCTTTGGTTTTTCCAGTGATGAATAAAATATTGATTATCGGTTCGGGTAGTATTGGCGAGCGCCATCTCCGTTGCTTTCAGAAGACGGGACGGGCAATCGTGACCGGCTGTGATGCCAATGAGCAGCTTCTTGCCACCATCGCCCAGACCTACGGGGTAGCCACAGCCACGGACTGGAAGCTAGCCCTTGATCGGGACCGGTTCGATGCCGCCGTCATCTGCACCCCGGCGCATCTTCATGTACCCATGGCTGTTGAATTGCTGCAGCGCGGCTTGCATGTACTAATCGAAAAACCTCTCTCCCAATCCATGGCCGGTGTAAGGGAGCTCATCGCCACCCACCAGAGCTCCGGCCGCCAAGTTGCGGTCGCGTACACCTTACATGCCTATCCCATCCTAAGCGCAGTCCGGGAATTCCTGCAGAGCGGAGCCCTTGGTCCTGTGCTACATGCGACCTGCACCAGCGGCCAGAATTTTCCCAGTGGCCGCCCCGCCCACACCGCCCACTATTCCAAGACTTACTACCGCGACCGAAAGACCGGCGGTGGCGCGATTCAAGACGCCCTCACTCACATGGCTAATTGGTTCGAGAGCGTTCTTGGGCCCACCGACAGTGTCATGTGCGACTGCGCCCATCAGGCCCTGCCAGAGGTAACGGTGGAGGATACCGTCAATCTCAGCGCCCGCCACGGCAACGCGCTGGTCAATTACACCCTCAACCAATTTCAGGCCCCGAACGAGGCGACGCTCCAGTTCAACACCGCCACCGGCAGTGTGAAGGTCGAACTCCACAACCGCCGCTGGGGCGTCCTACGGCTCGGCGAGAAGGACTGGACTTGGACCGAGGTGCCCGCGCTGGATCGCGACGCCCCCTATTTAGAACAGGCCAACCGCTTCCTCGACCAGATAGAAGGGCAGCCCTCACGCCTTTGTTCATTACAAGCCGCGGCGCAGACCCTCCGTTTCAATCTAGCCGCCCTCGCCTCCGCTGACTCTGGAGCCCGCGTCCATTGCGCGCAGTTTCTGGTCTGAACTTCTTCGCCATGAAAACCTCCCCTGCCCGCCCAGTGGCTAACCGCGGCCGTTCGTCCCGTCGCCCCGCGCGACGAATCCCGGCCCGCGCCCCTTCGGCCATCGACATTGATGCGAACCGACGTCTGCTGAACCATTATCGCTACGTGGAGCATGAGGCCATGGTCCAGTTGGCGGGCTGGCTGCCGCGCGTCGCCACCTTCGAGCTCAAGTGCGAGATGGGCCGCTCCCTTTGGGAATACTCGCAACACGTCAATTCCCTCTACCTACGCCTGCGCGAGATCCAGTCGCCCGCCTTCCAAAAGCCGACGGACCCGGGCCTGGTCCGCCTAGTTTCCGAAATGCTCCACGCGCCGGACGAGTTCGCCTATGCCCGCGGTCTCTATCGCGTCGTCATCCCCAGCCTAATCGCCTCCCTCGAGAACCACGAGACCGCCACCTTTCCGAACAGCGACCAGCCGAGCGTGCATGTCATCACACACGCCCTGCTCGACCTGCGCGCCCAGCTCCGCCGAGTGGAGCCGCTGCTGCTGCAGGCAGAACGCACTGACCGGTTCGCCGCGCGGACCCGTGCCTGGGAGCGTTACCTGCGCTCGCTACTCGAGGCTTGCGGCGGTGTGAGCGGACTGGCCAAGCGCCGCGCCGCACCGGTCACCATCCCCGCGGGACGCGTCGAGTTCGTCGCCCCGCGCGAGGCCGCCCGTGACGAACGGTTCACCCAACTCTTCGCCGACCAAGGCGCCATGCCGCCCGAGGACAACTACGCGGAGCATACCGTGGAGGAGTTCGAGCGCTACTCCACCGAGATGCTGGCAGCCGAGA
>WLDB01000112.1 GCA_009705035.1 Actinomycetota bacterium
CCGAACACGGGCGCGTTGTCGCCCTTCAGTGTGCCGGCCGGGCATAACCCGGAGATATTCCGCTTCAATGATGGCAAGGTCGACCCGCAGGGCCGCTTCTGGGCCGGAACGCTGGCCCTCGATTCCCGGCCGCGTCAGTCGCATCTCTTCCGTTTTGACGCGCAAGGCCGGGCGACGGTCATCCTCGAGGGTGTCAGCATCTCCAACGGCCTGGCTTGGTCACCGGATGGGCGCACGCTCTACTACGTCGATTCACCGACCCGGCAGGTGCAGGCCTTTGCCTTCGACGGCGAGAGCGGCACGTTGGGTGCCGGCCGCGTGGCTTTTGCCTTGGGCGATGACGAAGGCTGGCCGGACGGTTGCTGCATGGATGCCGAGGGCTGCCTCTGGCTCGGTCACTGGGGTGCCGGCCGGTTGACCCGCTGGGATCCGGTCCACGGACGCCGGTTGCAGACCGTCTCGCTACCCGTGGAGAATGTCACTTCCTGCGCCTTCGGCGGCACGAAGCTCGACCGGCTCTTCATTACGACCGCCGTCAACCCCGACGCAAAAGTCCCGGAGCCCGAGGCCGGCTTCGTCTTTTGCCTGGAACCCGGCGTGCCCGGACTGCCGGCCACCGAGTTTCGTCTCACTCTTTAAACTCCTCCAATTTTCGCATGAAAAAAATCCAACTCACTGGCGGCGTCTGGTCCGCCACCCCGACTCCGCTCAACGCCGCGGGCCGGGTCGATATCCCCTCGGTCGAACGCCTCGTCGAACACCACATCCGCATGGGTGTGACCGGCGTGATGCTCGCCGGCACCTGCGGCGAGGGCCCCTGGCTGCTCGACGCTGACCGCGAGACGCTCGTGCGCGCGGCTGCGTCCGTCGGCAAGGGCCGGTTGCGCATCGCCATGCAGGTCACGGAAAATTCCGCCGTGCGGACGCTTCACATGGCTGAGCAAGCCGCTAACTGGGGCGCCGAGATCGCCGTCGTGGCCCAGCCGTATTTCTTCCTCAACGCGACCGCTGACCGGCAGTTGACCTATTACCGGGACTTCGCGCGCGGCTCCGTTCTGCCCGTGGGTTTCTATGACCGCGGCAAGAACAGCCCCTACATGATGCCGGACACGCACCTCGACGAGTTGCTAAACGAGCCGAACATCGCGCTCGTGAAGGATAGCTCAGCGATGCCCTCGCACCGCGATCTCTTCCTCGCCGTGCGGAAGCGCCGGCCGGAGCTGATCCTGCTCGATGGCGACGAATTCGACTGCGCCAACTACCTTGCGGCCGGCTACGACGGCCTGTTGCTCGGCGGCGGCATCTTCAACGCCAGCCTCGCGCACCGCATCATCTCCGCGGTCCGGGCCGGCGATGGCGCCGGGGCCGCGAAGCTCCAAGCCCGTATGAACGACCTCATGCTCCGGGTCTACGGCGGCCCGAAGATCGAGTGCTGGATGAGCGGCCTGAAAGAGCTGCTGGTGCAGATGCAGATTTTCTCCACCCGGAACAATCTCCTCGGCTACCCGCTGACCGATTCCTGCCTCCAGCAGATCACCGAGGCCCTGAGTGGCGCGGACGGGCTCGGCTATCGTTCCGACCTTCTCGAACCAGCGCACACCGCCTGACTTTCCTTTCCCCATGGCCATTCCCACCCCGGTCACCCTCCCTTACACCGATACTAAGCCCGTCGGCTCGGCCGACTTCTACTTCGCGATCAACTCCACGTTTCGCTTCATCCTGCGCAAGCTGGGTCGCGAGAGCTGGATCCGCTATCTGCAGGATTTGGGTCGGGAATACTTCGCCCCGGTCAACCGGCAATGGCTGGCGGGCGGCCTGCCTGCGGTCGCCGGTTATTGGCGTGCCTTCTTCGCGGCGGAGCCGGGTGGGGAAGTCGAGGTCAAGGAACTGCCGGACCGCGTTGAACTGCACGTTAAGGTCTGCCCCATGATCAAGCACCTGCGGGCGCACGGTCGTGTGCCGGTCCCGGAATTTTGCCAACACTGTTATCACCTCGGTTCGGCCCGCGCCGCGACCTCCGGCCTTACAATGAGGCTCTGCGGGGGCGACGGATCCTGCACCCATACTTACGCCCTGCCGGCGGCGCAATTGCCCCCGCAGGATCTAAATCAAATTAAGGAGAACCTACCATGATCGGCTGCTACGACTTCTGCGGACATTACGAGTGGACCTTCGGCTGGTTTGATCGCGTCGGCGGGCATCCCCTCGTGCGCGCCTACTGGGACGAGGCCATCAACCAGGATTCGCAGACTCACGCTCGCGACCTAATCAAAGCCGAGGGTATTCCCGGTATGTTGAAATACTGGGGCCACACCCTACTCGAGGAGTCCCCCGATCTCGGTTTTAACATCTCCCACCAAAAGGATGTGTTCCGGATCGATTTTCACCAGTGCCCCTCACGCGGCTTCCTGCTGAAAAACGACCTAAAGAATTACACCGACTATTGCGACCATTGCATGGGCTGGACCGGTCCGATGATGAAGGAGTGCGGCTACCAGATCGACCACGAGCACAACCACCGTGGCCAGTGCTGGTGGGAGATGCGGCCGTCCGGCACTCCCGGCGGACACGCGCCGGTCGGATCAGTTGCGGGCGACAAGGATGCGCGTCTGCTGCCTAACTGGTTGCCGCCGGGGGCCAAACTCGATCGCTACACCAAGGCCAACGATCCCGATGTGAAGACACCCTGAACGCACCTGCTTAATAAAAAATCCCGAAAACCAGTCTCCCGTCTTTCGGGACAAGTCTCAGAATCAAGCCTCACCTAGGCAGCTCCGTCGCCTCTGTCCGGCATAGGTGGTTCCAACTCGATAAATGCACGCCTCTCATTCTGAAACGACCCCGTCGAAGCGTTCGCTTCACCTTTTTGCGACGCTGTGGTCGTTAAGGCAGTATCCATCGGCGGAAAGGGAGTGGCCTTGGGCAAAGAAGTTCGCGGCCATCCGCGCCGCGGGGTTCGACGGGGTGTTTTCGCCGCCGATCCCCGCCATCGCAGATCGCGGCGCTTTGCACTATCTCGCGGTCACCAGTCTCGGTGAGAAATCGGACTGCACGTTGCCTTTTGCGGCGGCCCGCGACTTGGGGGCCGTGGCGATGGATGTGCAGTTGTGCGACTACGACACGCCGCTGCCCGAGGCGGTCGCCGTGGCGAAACGAATCAGCGCGGCGGCGCGGGCCCACGGGCTGCCTTTTGCGATAGAGACTCATCGGGACACGTTCACCGAGACGCCCGAGGCCACGTTGGCCCTAGCCCGCGCCTATCGGGCGGAGACCGGAAAAACGCTGCCCCTTTGCCTCGATCATTCCCACTTCGCCGTGGTGCGGCACCTCCGGCCGGGCCAACTCTGGGCGCGGTTACGGGAGCCGAAGCCGCTGCTGCGCGCGGCTGTCCAGTTTCA
>WLDB01000113.1 GCA_009705035.1 Actinomycetota bacterium
GGGTTTCCACCGAAAGTGGAACCGTGATCACCGGGCTCAAAAAGTGTTGCCGCATCACCGAGAGCTATCATCGCTCCAAGAGGAAGTCCACCACCAAGCCCTTTGGCAAGCGTGATGACATCGGGTTTGATTCCTGAATATTCATAGCCGAACCAGTCACCGGTTCGACCCATTCCGGTCTGGACACAATCAAAAACTAAGAGCGCACCTGTTTCATCGCAAAGTTCTCGAAGAGCTTGCAAATATCCGTGAGGTGGAACAATAACTCCAGCCTCACCCATTATGGGTTCGACAATTATCATCGCGGTCTTCTTATTTACTTTCTTGAGCATTGCGCCCATATCTCCGTAGGGAACATGAGTAATGCCTTTAATCAGAGGTTTGAAGGGGTCACGTTTTGATGGTTGACCAGTAAGTGAAAGCGCACCCATTGTGCGTCCATGAAATGACTCTTTGGTTGCAACGATTCTTGTGCGACCTGTTTTGCGCGATAACTTGAGTGCAGCCTCATTAGCTTCTGCTCCAGAGTTGCAGAAGAAAACACGCGCGCTCTTATCGCCCGTAATCGCCACAAGTTTGCTCGAGAGCTCCAGCACATTTGGATGCGCGTAGAAGTTACTGACATGACCCAGTGTTGCAATCTGCTTACTTACTGCCTTCACGACAGCAGGATGGGCGTGGCCAAGAACATTTGTGGCAATTCCAGCTAGAAAATCTAAATAGACGTTGCCCTTTGAGTCGGTGACGACGACGCCTTTTCCTGAAACAAGTTCTAAGGTTGGTGTCCCGTAATTGGATTGAAGTGAGTTTGTCCAAGCTTTCATTTAATCACCAGCGTTCCCCCTTGATGAGCTAGCGCATTTGCGAAAGCTTCTGGATCCGTCCCATCAATTATTCGCACAGCAATCGCCCCAGCGGCAATTGCATCAAGACAAGCCTGAACTTTTGGAGCCATACCACCCGCAAAGGTTCCCTTAATTTCTTCAAGCTCTGCAACGGTTATCTCTGAAATCAAGGAATCTTTATTGGGCCAATTTCGATAGATTCCCGGCACGTCGGTCATGATGATTAACTCTCTAGCCATAAGGGATCCCGCAACTGCTGCGGCGGCAATATCTGCATTTACATTAAGCCCACCATCGGAATCTAGATCGTTGGCAATTGGGGAAATTACAGGTGTTACTCCTTTTGCTAGAAGAACGGTGATCGCTTCGGTGTCGATCTTTTGAACTTCACCAACGAGACCCAAGTCTGCGTTCTCTCCATTTACTAGTGATGTTTGTTTACGAGCAAAGATTGTTCCTGAGTGGCGACCTGAAATAGAGAGCGCCAGGACCCCTGATTTAGTCAAAGTCCCTTCTATAACGGGACCTACTTCATGCGAAAGAACTCGCTCGACAATCTCGAAAATTTCTGGCGTTGTGTATCTAAATCCGCCTACAAAATTGGAGGCAATACCTGCAGCATCGAGTGCAGCATTTATCTGCGGGCCTCCGCCGTGCACTACAACAACATTTAGACCACCGGTGATAGCTTGAGAGAGTTTCTCTGCGAATACTCCATCTTTATCACTCATGGCATGACCACCGAATTTAACAACTAAAGTTTCAGTGTTAATCATGTCGAATACGCCGAGTTCTCGTGAACATAATCATGTGATAGATCATTAGTCAGTACGGTTGCATCGAAATCACCAACATTAAGGTTGATAACGAGTTCAACTAATCGATTATCAAATGAAACCTTATTCTTATCGTCAAATGGAGCAGAATCTTTTGCCACTTGTATCCCATTGAGAGTGACATCAATTGAAAGAGCATTTATCTGAGCCTTTGCCGTTCCAACAGCTGCCAGGACTCGACCCCAATTCGGATCACCACCGAAAATTGCGCACTTGAGTAGATTATTTCGGGCACAGGCTCGCGCGACCTCAACAGCATCAACTTCACTGGCAGCACCTATGACCTTTATTGAAACTGTCTTGGTGGAACCTTCGGCATCGGCAATGAGTTGCGACGCAAGCGAGCGACAGACTTCCATCAAAATTATTTCAAGTTCCATCACGCTCATCTTTAAGCCGCTCGCCCCGGAACCCATTAAAAGAACAGTGTCATTCGTGGACATGCAGCCATCAGAATCTATTCTGTTAAAAGTCCGATCACAGACTCGTTCAAAAATTTCTTGCGCTTCAGGAGGAAGCTCGCCATCGGTCATGACAACTGAGAGCATGGTTGCAAGGCCAGGTGCCAGCATTCCTGCTCCTTTGGCGACGCCAACTGTCGTCATTCCGAGTCTTGAGACTTGGGCAATCTTTGGCACTGTATCTGTAGTCATGATGGATCGAGCGATAATCTCGAGCGAATTTTCCGTAAGATCAGTCGCCAAATTTTCGATGCCTAGAAATATTTTATCCATGGGAAGACGTTCTCCGATTAGCCCCGTTGAACAGATGACAACTTCACCCGATGAAACCCCTAGTAGATCCGCGACTTTCTCAGCGCTCTGGTGGGTATCAAGGAAACCATCTGGCCCAGTACATGCATTTGCTCCACCGGAATTAAGTAAGGCTGCGCGAACGATTTTGCCCTTGGTGACTTCTCTTGACCAGATAACAGGGGCTGCAACAACTTGGTTCGATGTATAGACAGCAGCGGCGTCGAAGTGAGGTCCTGTGTTTTCTATCAAAGTAAGGTCTAGTGCACCGGAACTCTTAAGCCCCGCATGCATTCCAGCAGCTCGAAAGCCTTTAGGCAGTTGTGTACTCATGCACCGAGACCATTGCCCAATAGACCCGACGTGACGTCATAACCACACATCAAATTTGCGTTTTGAATCGCTTGAGCCGAAGCACCCTTACCAAGATTGTCTATCGCTATAGAAACTGTAAATCGCTTCGTATGCTGATCGATTGCTATCTGCATTTGGGCAAAATTACTTCCGGTTAGGGAAGATGTTTTGGGCATTTGATCATCAGGCAAGAGAGAGACAAAAGGAGTCTCAATAAAGAAATCACGGTAGAAAGATCGTGCTTCTTCTAGCGAGATATCTTTGGTCAGCTTCAATGAAATAGTTGTGAGGATGCCTCGTGGCATAGGAGCAAGTATTGGTGTAAATGAGATTTTTGCTTCCTGTCCGCTAATGGCGGAAAGGGTCTCTTCAATTTCAGGAGTGTGTTGGTGAACTCCCCCAAATTTATAGGATGTGAGAGAACCGGCAACTTCACTTGCGATTAAATTAACTTTTGCAGTGCGTCCAGCACCGGTGGTTCCTGATGCTGCAACGACAACAACATCAGTGAGATCGGTGAAGGATGCCGCGGGTGCGCTACCGAGTGCGATTGAGGTCGCATA
>WLDB01000114.1 GCA_009705035.1 Actinomycetota bacterium
GGCGCCATCAGATGGAAAATCTCTCACGGAAAAAGATTTATCGGTTACTTACTTGGGATGACTTTAATTTCCCTAACTTTCCCATTTATTGAAAATCTCTACCTCCTAGGTTTCGTGCTATTCCTTCAGGGAACTTGTATTGCACCACTACTCCCAAATGGCCTACCGATTGTGACTCATTCAGTTACGCCATCTCAGATGACTCAAGCAATTACATTGGCAACTGCTGGAATTCCGTTAACGGGCGCTATCTCCAGCTTCTTTGCGGGACAAATCATTGATTCTTACGGGGCCTCGACAGGATTCTGGTTGCCTTTTCTATTTCTTTTTATTGGTGTTCTCTCAACTATCCCTTATCGGAAGTTATATCGCGAGGTTTAAATCGCTCCCAAAGCGAAAGCGTCAAGAGAATCATCGAGAAACCAAATAACAAATCTTCAATTGGTGCTCCTGCTAGACGCCGTCCAATAATCTGATCTGGCGAGTAAATGACAATATTATTTGTTGTCAGCCACGAATTTGTAAGAAGCTGAAAAGGGAGAATTAGAGCCCAGGTAATCCAATAAATACCTCGGGTGAGCATCTGACTTCTGATGATGTAGAGATCGAGCAGCACCGCTAAGAGCACTGCATAAATTGCAAGGTCGGAATACGTCATCGTCTCGCCTTAATTGTTGCGATGAGGTTAATCAGGGCGAGATAAGTAATGATGGTCATGAGTGGCACAATGATAAAGAAGAGAACTTCCTCTATTGGAATAATTCCTAAAACTTTAAGACCTACTGTTTGTGCCGGATCAAAAGACCAAATCTTCTTCTCAATTGCCCAATAATCCCAGAAGAGATAGACCACCAAGACTATTGAATCAGTAACAAGAAAAGTCTTCCAAAAACGCGGAGCTCTCACCTTAAAGGCAACGGTTACGCCGACTGCGCAAAGTGAAATGAATAGCAGCACTCCCAGATAATTAAACTCTGCCATGGCGCATACTCTGGCACAAGATTGATAATTTCAATTAGGCTTTACCTATGAACACCCCGTTAATTTCGATAAATTCTTGGGCTATACGTTGGTCTCGAATTGGAGCTATCGGAAGTATCGCGCTTGTCGCCTTGGTCCAGTTGATTTTTGGTGAAATCAATCTCTCTACTCAACTGGTCTTAGCTCTAGTGGCGCTCGTTATTGGAATCCCCCACGGCGCAATTGATCACCTCATTGCTATTCCTTCACAACCAAGAAGCCGATTCATTGGATATATCGCTGGTTATGTAGCAATCGCTATTTTGGCAGGATGGGCGATAGCAACCTGGAATCTCATCGGTTTTCAAGTAGTAGTGCTGATGAGCGCACTGCATTTTGGTTTTGGTGATGCCTCATTTATCAATGAAGATCGTGTTGCTCAAGATAAAGAGAAGAATTCTCTACCCATCGAGATTCTTTATGCTCTACCTGCTGGCTTTCTTCCAGTTATTCTTCCGCTTACTGATTCACGTACTCTCGATGCTTTAGCGCGAATTCATCCTAATTTAGAGAGCTGGGCGGGCAGTCAAGTCTCGCTCTTCCGAAACTTAACACTGCTTTTGGGATTGTTTGCATTTGTAAATCTGCTTGCAACGAAACGATTCTCCATGTCTTTCGATCTTTTCATCCTTGGCGTTTTAGCACTAATCGCGCCACCTCTGATTGCATTCGCTGTCTATTTCGGATTTTGGCACGCGTTACGTCACACGGCACGGTTAGTGCCAAAGTTGCCAAAGGCACGCCAACATATTCTCAGCGGAGATTGGCATAAAGCTATTTGGTCGGTGGTCTTTCCGGGACTCTATGCAATTGCCGGCACGCTTATCATTGCGATTGGACTAATGATTGTTAGTCCAGATAACTTCTCATCTAGTCTGCTCTGGTCAACTCTTGTAATCATTTGGGCGCTAACGGTTCCTCATATGGCAACAACAGCAAAGTTTGATTTCGCTGCAATCAAAAAATAGTTGGCAAGCTCACTTCCAATTTTCTGTTGCATCTCGCAATCCTCGATATCGCTCTAATACTTCAGGGGTTGCAGCAGCTGAAATCTCTTGACCTGCTCCAAGATCCCAAACCGGTGCTGCTGATCCACCAAGTAAGGCCCAGGCAGCTTGGCGAGCGGCGCCATCTGCAACATATTCTCCAGCAGGAGCAATAAGAACTGGTCGACCAAAGAGTGCGGATGCAATCTGACCTACTGCAGGATTCTTTGCTGCCCCACCAATTATCAACACACGGTTTACTTCGACACCAAGGTCGATAAGAGCTTGCACCGCATCTGCCAATCCAGCGAGCATTCCTTCGATCATTGCTCGTGCAATATCAGCAGGATTTGAATTCTCTAAAGTCATGCCCGAGAAGACTCCTGTTGCATTTGGGCGATTCGGTGTTCGCTCACCTTCAAAATAAGGAAGCATGGCAAGACCATGTGCACCGGGCTTTGTAGAGAGAGCTAACTGTCCGACTTCATCATGAGTCTTTCCGAGAATTCTGGTGGCTGCATCAAAGATACGAGCTGCATTGAGCGTGCAGACCAACGGTAGATAACGTCCTGTTGCATCGGCAAAACCTGCGACCAACCCTGATGGATCAGCTGTTGGTGTGTCAGATACCGAGAAAGCTGTTCCGCTTGTTCCCAGTGAGACAACAACATCACCAGGCTGTGCTTGGACTCCTAAAGCGGCTGCTGCGTTATCTCCAGCACCTGGTGCAATTGGAATGCCCGACAAAGTCGTTCCGGCAAATTGTGAGGGCGCTGCAATAAACGGTAGGTAGATATCTCGATCAGATTTAATTGCCTTTGCAAGAATATCTCGTCGGTATGTTGACGTTACAGAATCAAAATATCCGGTTCCTGATGCATCGCTTCGATCGGTAAACAACTTTGAAAAATCTTTTCCACCTTGTAATTGCCATGAAAGCCAATCATGAGGCAAGGCAATCGCTTGAGTGCGAGCTGCGTTCGATGGTTCGTGATCGGCCATCCATCGCACCTTTGAAGCGGTAAATGCTGCAACTAAAAGCGATCCGGTCGCCTTAGAGATTGCACTTGCTCCGCCGCAATCCGAGTTGAGATCGGTAGCTGATTGGGCAGAACGCGTGTCATTCCACAGAAGCGCAGGTCGCACAACATCACCATTTGCATCGAGTGCAACCATTCCGTGTTGCTGTCCGCCGATCGATATTGCTGCGACATCTTCTAGCCCACCCGCATCGATAATCGCCTTATCTAAAGCTTCTCTCCAATACGCTGGATCAATCTCGGTTCCATCAGGATGAGCCGCACGACCTTCTCGCAATAA
>WLDB01000115.1 GCA_009705035.1 Actinomycetota bacterium
AGAAACTCCTGGAACTTCGACCGGGTATTGCATAGCAAGGAAGAGTCCAGCTTTTGCGCGTTCATCGACACTCATCTCCAGAACATCGACGCCATCTAGCGTCACTGAACCACCTGTGATTTGGTACTTCGGATGACCTGCGATTGAGTAGGCGAGAGTTGATTTGCCAGAACCATTTGGCCCCATGATGGCGTGGGTTTCTCCTGATTTGATTGTCAGGTCAACGCCTTTCAAGATCTCTTTATCGCCTTGCTCTGTCGTTACGGAAACTTTAAGGTTGCGAATTTCTAAAGTACTCATTACGGACTCCATTACTTATCTATCGTGACGGAGTCTCCGTCAACGGTTACTGAATATTTGTGAACTGGTGCTGTAGCAGGCGGTGTGAGCGCATTGCCTGTACGTAAATCAAACTCTGCTCCATGGAGCCAACACTCGATTTTGAAATCGGTGATGTCACCTTCTGCAAGAGAGGCATCTGAATGGCTACAGGTGTCGCCGATGGCAAAAACTTCATCACCAATACGAGCGACGCAGATTGACTCTCCATCTTTGTCGATTCGGACTGGCTTACCCGGAGTAAGTGAGGCGTAGGAAAGATCTGACATTACTTTCCTGCCTTCTCTAATTCATCATCAATGCGAGCCATCAAGCGATCCTGAATCGGCTCATCACCAATGAGTGAAATAACCTCATTGAAGAAACCTCGAACAACGAGTCGACGAGCATCGGACTCTTGGATTCCACGTGACATTAAGTAGAAGAGCTGTTCATCATCAAATCGTCCAGTTGTTGATGCGTGTCCCGCTCCGACGATTTCTCCGGTTTCGATTTCAAGATTTGGTACTGAATCTGCACGCGCACCATCAGTGAGAATGAGGTTGCGGTTTAGTTCGTAGGTATCTGTCCCTTCAGCAGCAGCACGAATATAGACATCACCAATCCAAACGGTATGTGCCTTATCCCCCGCTAGTGCGCCTTTGTAATTAACATTTGATTTCGCCTGTGGAACAGCATGATCAACATGCATACGGTGCTCAAAGAACTGGCCGGCAGTTGCAAAGTAAACACCTTGTAGGTCTGCGCTAGCGCCAGGTCCAGCGAATTCGACTGTTGGCAAGATGCGAACAACATCTCCGCCAATAGTCACATGGATTGCCTTGAGAGAGGCATCTCGACCAATAATCGCCTTGTGTGTTGCGGCATAAATACTCTTGCCGCCCCACTCTTGCAATGAGATAAATGTCAGATTGGCACCAGGCGCGAGAACTATCTCTAGATCTTCGGCTAAATGAGTATCACCAGAGTTCTCAAGAACTACTGTCGCCTGCGCGTGTTCGCCAAGATGAATCTGAAAACGAGAAAATTCTGCACTGGCCAGAGAGCCACTTGTACGAATCAAGTGAATTGGCTTGGCAATAACCGAATTTTTAGCGATAGAAAGAATCGATCCTTCTTCGGTGTGGTTACGGACTCGGTTAACAATGAGGTCACTACTAGCAGATGCTGTAACAACAGGACCGTAGGCGAAGGAAACCCCTGGCTCTAGCACATCGCTAATTGCTAGCGAGTGGCGAGTGTCGACCGTTGCAGAACCATCATGTAAACCACCGAGGCGCTTAAGAGGCGTAAATCTCCACGCCTCTTCACGTCCAGTGGGCGTATGGTTTTCGAGCAAATTAGATTGGAGGGAAGACATTAACCAACTGCCCCTTCCATCTGGAGCTCTATAAGTCGATTGAGTTCTAGCGCGTATTCCATAGGAAGTTCACGAGCAATTGGCTCGATGAATCCACGGACAATCATTGCCATAGCTTCATCTTCAGTAAGTCCACGTGACATCAGATAGAAGAGCTGATCATCTGAGACTTTAGAGACAGTAGCTTCGTGTCCCATTGAGACGTCATCTTCTCTGATATCGACGTACGGATATGTATCAGAGCGAGAAATAGTGTCGACAAGAAGTGCATCACACTTAACGGTACTTGCTGAGTGGTGAGCACCTTCTTGAATCTGCACGAGGCCACGGTAAGAAGTACGTCCTCCACCACGTGCCACCGATTTTGAGATCACTGAAGAAGATGTGTAAGGAGCGGCGTGAACCATCTTTGCTCCAGAATCTTGATGTTGGCCAGGGCCTGCAAAAGCTAGCGAAAGCGTTTCGCCCTTTGCATGCGGTCCCATCAAAAGTACAGCTGGGTATTTCATCGTTACCTTCGAGCCGATATTTCCATCGACCCACTCCATTGTTGCGCCCTCTTCGCAGATTGCGCGCTTTGTAACGAGGTTGTAGACGTTGTTCGACCAGTTCTGAATAGTTGTGTAACGAACTCGTGCACCCTTCTTCACAATGATCTCTACTACTGCAGAGTGAAGTGAATCTGACTTGTAGATGGGAGCAGTACAACCTTCTACATAGTGAATATATGAACCTTCGTCAGCGATGATCAAAGTACGTTCGAATTGGCCCATGTTCTCTGTATTGATACGGAAATATGCCTGTAAAGGAATATCGACATGAACGCCCTTTGGTACATAGATAAATGAACCGCCAGACCAGACCGATGTATTGAGTGCTGCGAACTTATTGTCACCTACTGGAATCACTGAAGCGAAATACTCTTTAAAGAGCTCTGGGTGCTGCTTTAATCCAGAATCTGTATCGAGGAAGATAACTCCTTGCGCCTCAAGATCTTCGCGAATTGAGTGGTAAACAACTTCAGATTCGTACTGTGCAGCAACACCAGAGACCAGGCGCTGCTTCTCTGCCTCAGGAATTCCTAGACGGTCATAGGTATTTTTAATCTCTTCTGGCAGGTCATCCCAAGTCGCTGCCTGCTTTTCAGTTGAGCGAACAAAGTACTTAATAGTGTCAAAGAAAATTCCTGAAAGATCAGAACCCCATGATGGCATTGGCTTCTTGTAAAAGAGATCTAATCCCTTAAGTCGTAGGTCGAGCATCCACTGTGGCTCAGATTTCTTCGAGCTAATATCGCGAACTACCTCTTCGCTGAGCCCGCGCTTGGCATTGGTACCAGCATCATTTCCATCAGACCATCCGTATTCGTAATTTCCGAGGCCTTCGAGTTCCGGGTGTGATGTGGTCATGAGCGCGCCTTTCCAGACGATAGTTGTTTCACTTGAGTTGATTTGACTTGAGTTGATTTGACTTGAGTTGATTTGACTTGAGTTGATTTGACTTGTGGAATAAATGTCGTACAGACGCCATCGCCATGTGCGATAGTCGCCAATCTTTGAACGTGTGTTCCAAGTAATTTTGAG
>WLDB01000116.1 GCA_009705035.1 Actinomycetota bacterium
ATCTTTGCACTGGGTATTCCAATTTTCGGAATCTGTTATGGATTTCAAACTATGGCTGCTGCCCTTGCTGGCTCAGTTGCCCAAACTGGAAAATCTGAATTCGGTCGCACCCCTCTTGAAGTAAAACCTGGAAGCAAGTTGTTTGCGGGCCTGCCTGCATCACAATCTGTCTGGATGTCACATGGAGATGCCGTTTCTGAGGTACCTTGTGGATTCTCGATATCAGCATCGACCGCCGATACAGCAATTGCAGCTTTTGAAGATGCCACCGGAAAGATTGCTGGAGTTCAGTTCCACCCAGAGGTTTTACATTCAGAACATGGCCAAGCAATCTTGAATAATTGGCTCATCAATATTGCCCAATGCAAACCAACCTGGACCACTGCAAATATCGCCGAGGAAGAGATTGCTAAAGCTCAATCAATTATTGGTAGCAAGCACGTCATCTGCGGGCTATCCGGTGGAGTCGATTCTGCAGTAGCTGCTGCCCTGATTCAAAAAGCTGTTGGCAATCAACTAACCTGCGTCTTTGTAGATCACGGATTATTGCGCAGCGGCGAATCCGAGCAAGTACAGCGTGATTTTGTGGCATCAACAGGCGTAAAGCTTGTCGTTGTTGATGCTGTAGATCAGTTCTTAAATGCACTGGCTGGGGTGAGCGACCCTGAAGAGAAGCGCAAGATTATTGGCCGCGAATTCATCCGTTCTTTTGAAAAAGCAGCGCGAGATATCGCATCAGGTGGCGACGTCGAATTCTTGGTGCAAGGCACTCTATATCCCGATGTAGTCGAATCAGGGGGTGGAACAGGCACTGCAAATATCAAGTCACACCACAATGTCGGCGGATTACCCGATGACTTGCAATTTAAATTAATCGAGCCTCTACGCACACTCTTTAAAGATGAAGTCCGTCAGGTTGGTCTCGAACTCGGATTACCTAAAGAGATTGTCTGGCGCCAACCCTTCCCTGGTCCTGGCCTTGCAATACGCATTATCGGAGAAGTCACGCGCGAACGCCTTGATATTTTGCGTGAAGCAGATGTAATTGCTCGCGCCGAACTCAGCGCCGCTGGACTTGATCGAGATATCTGGCAATGCCCAGTTGTCTTGCTCGCTGATGTGCGAAGCGTCGGAGTACAAGGCGATGGCCGCACCTATGGCCACCCGATTGTGCTTCGCCCAGTCTCATCCGAAGATGCCATGACTGCAGATTGGTCACGAGTTCCCTATGATGTGCTCGAGAAAATTTCTACCCGAATCACTAACGAGGTTCGTGAAGTTAACCGAGTTGTACTTGATGTAACAAGTAAGCCGCCCGGCACCATTGAATGGGAATAAAAGTTGAATGGAATAAAAGTTCTATGAAGAAGATATTTGCGATTGCTGCTTCGCTAGCATTACTGCTCACTTTCGCTCCAAGTGTAAGCGCGGAAGAGCGCCCACTTACTTTGGCCGAATGCAAGAAAGCAACAGCAACACCACGCCCGCTGACGCAAGTAAAACAACCGAAGGTGCCTGCTAAGTCGCTGCCCAAGAAACTTACTTTAAATACCAACTGTGGCGAGATTGTCATTGCACTTGACCCCAAAGCACCTCAGACCATTACAAATATGAGCACCCTAGCAAATGGCAAATATTTTGATAATTCACTCTGCCACAGGCTCACAACAGCAGGAATCTTTGTTCTGCAATGTGGAGACCCAACTTATATGGCCAATGGAAACCCACCTAAGTGGGATCTTTATAAAGATGAGAATCTACCTAAGGCAGGTCCAAAGAACTATCCAGCAGGCACTGTTGCAATGGCCAACCCGGCACGTCCCAATGCAAATGGCTCACAATTCTTCCTTGTATATCAAGATACCCAATTAGGTCCCAACTACACGATTTGGGGAAAGATCACAAAAGGCTTGGATACAATTAAAAAGATTGGTGAGATTGGCGCGCTGGAGTGGCAAGGTAATCAAGCGATCTATGCACCTGATGGAGATGGCGAACCAATACAACAAGTTGCAATTATCAAAGCAACTGCAAAATAGTTGATTTACTGAGTATTTACTATCTTAAAAGCTTCAGCGATACGACCTTCAGGTAGTTCACCTGCGCCAGCATTGCGTTGACCCCATTCGCGTATTAGCTCTTCTAGATTCTCCATATGTCCAGTCTGTGAAGCATGTTCGCGCAGCGCAGCCATCTTGAAATGAAAAGTATCGGTGATATCAACGAAGTGATCGGGATGGGTATGTCCCTGCATCCAGACCTCTTGTACCTTCCATGGTTGTAGCCCTTCTTTTTCGAGCAAATCAGTAAATGCAAAGGGATTACGTGCATCTGGGTAAACCGCTTGAATCGTAGATTCACCAGCAGCTAAGTGATCAGGATGGCTTGCGCCAATGCGATCCCAGTTACGTTCTGGTGATTGGCAGAGAATTCGGTCTGGTTGTACGCGGCGAATCTGGCGGACAATATCTTTACGAAGAGCGAGCGTTGGCTCGAGGTGGCCATCAACATAATTTAAAAAGATTACATCAGTAACTCCGAGGGCGGCACATGCTGCGCGCTGTTCGCGCTGGCGAATAGCCGGCATCTCCTCCATGGTGAAGCCAGAATTTTCGCCACCTTGATCGCCATTGGTGCAGAGCAGGTAACTGACCTCTATACCCTTTTGCACCCACTGCGCGATGGTGCCTGAAGCGCCAAAGTCTGAATCATCGGGGTGGGCATTTACAACGAGGACTCGCTTGATTTCAGAATCTGCTATCGGCTCCATGAGGAGTAAGCCTAATAGACTCCGCGCCATGTCCACTACCTCATCCGCCATCTCTGATGATGAGTTATTGAGTGGACTCAATCCGCAACAGCAAGAAGCAGTAGCTTTTGCAGGAGCCCCACTTCTTGTCGTAGCTGGGGCTGGTTCTGGCAAAACTCGGGTGCTCACGAGAAGAATCGCTTTTTTAATGGCCCGTCGCGGTGTTAAGCCATATGAGATCTTGGCAATTACCTTCACCAATAAGGCAGCCGGTGAGATGAAAGAGCGGGTTACCGAACTTGTCGGACCAATTGCAAAGTCGATGTGGGTCTCAACATTTCACTCGGCATGTGTGCGATTACTGAGACAAGAGGTAGAGCGCCTGGGATATAGCTCTTCGTTTTCTATTTATGATTCGGCGGATTCACAGAAACTAATTCAAAAAGTTTGCGAGACGCTTAACTTAGATTCGAAGAGATATCCTCCGCG
>WLDB01000117.1 GCA_009705035.1 Actinomycetota bacterium
ATCGATTACAAAGATATCGCGACCCTTCGTAAGTACATCTCAGATCGCGGCAAGATCCGCGCTCGCCGTGTCACAGGTGCATGTACACAACATCAGCGCGCAGTAGCAACAGCTGTCAAGAACAGCCGTGAAGTTGCACTACTGCCTTACACATCTTCAGCGAAGTAAGGAGATAAGCCAACTATGAAACTTATTCTTACTCGCGAAGTAGCAAAGCTCGGCGTAGCCGGAGATGTTGTTACAGTAAAAGATGGTTATGCACGTAACTTCCTCCTTCCACGTGGTGCAGCAATTGCATGGACCTCAGGTGGAGAGAAGCAGATCGAAGGTATTCGTCGTTCACGCGCTGCGCGCGAGATTCGCGATATCGATCACGCTAAAGAGATTAAGGCGGCTCTCGAGTCAGCTAAGGTCACCGTTGCAGTTAAGACAGGTGTTGCAGGTCGCCTCTTCGGTTCAGTAACCGACAAGGACATCGCAGCAGCTATCAAGAGCACAACAAAGCTTGATATCGATCGCCACACAATTAAGACAACTGGTCACATTAAGAAGGTTGGCTCATACTCAGTAAAGGTCTCACTCGGACATAACATTGTCGCGACTGTAGCTTTCTCGGTAGTAGCTGCTTAATTTAAGAAGTAGAAAGGCCCGTTGCTCATCTGAGCGACGGGCCTTTTGCTATAGCCAGCCAGATTTCTTGAATTTTCGGTATAAAAACCCGGTAATTAGCAGTAGTCCTCCGAGCACCATGGGATAGCCGAACTCCCAGCGCAATTCAGGCATAGTGTCGAAGTTCATTCCATAAATTCCCGCAACCATCGTAGGAACAGAGGCCAGCGCTACATAAGAAGTTATCTTGCGCATATCTTCATTCTGCTGCAATTGAACTTGGGCAATCTCAGCTTGTAGAGCTGATTGCAAAAGCGAATCAAGACCCGATGCTGCATCAGATGCCCGCGCTAAGTGATCCAAGGTATCTCTAAAAAATGGAGTGAGCTCTGGTGGAATATGGCGTGCGCCAATACTTGCAACCTCTTGCAATGGAGATAAGAGCGGATCGATTGCGTGGCGAAACTCAATCACTTCGCGCTTTAAGAGATAGATTTCTTGTGACGCGCTAATGCGTGACTCGCTGAAAACTTTAGTCTCTGCTTGTTGGACGTCTATCTCAAGTTCAATAGAAACATCGATATAACAATCGATCACATGATCAAGAATGGCGTGCACGACGGCGTAGGGACCTTTAGCTAGCTGTGTTGGATTAGCTTCTAAGAGATGCCGGGTGTTTACGAGTGGCGTACCGTTACCGTGACGAACAACAACAATGAAATGGTCACCGATAAAGATAAAGATTTCACCAGTTGAAATCTGACTTCCGCGATCCTCATAGAAAACTGTTTTTACAACCATAACTTGAACGTTAGGGAACTCCTCATATTTTGGCCGCTGATGCGCCATCACAGCATCTTCGATTGCTAATGGGTGAAAACCAAAGTCCCCGATTACCTTGTTGAATTCAGCCTCTGTCGGTTCTGCTAATCCCAACCAGACGAAACCTCCTTCACTCTTTGCCTTAGAGATGAGTTCACCGAGATTAGATGGCTCGCGATAACGCAGACCATTGTTGTAAAGGGCATAATCAACAATCATGGGGCCATCTTCCCCTAATGAAGTGAATCTGAGGTTAAGTTCACTATCTGAGATAGCTGAAATCAATCTCTCTCCACAGAGATCCACGCCTAAAGCCCAAGTTATCCACCTTTAACCGCACTTCTCCACAAGTTATCCCCACCCGTATACACAGGAAATCGCTACTTACCCACACCTTTACCCACACCCACCTTCGCTTTTGTCGGTGGAAGGTGGGAAGTTTCACCCCGTGAGCATCGCTGAATTTCCTTCCAATACCCCACGAAGCGTCGGGGTCGAATTCGAGCGTACCCCGCCTCAAGATCTTCAAGCAGAACAATCAGTTCTCGGCGGAATGTTGTTATCAAAAGATGCAATTGCAGATGTTGTTGAAGTTCTACGTTCACGAGATTTCTATCGTCCTGCACATGAGCTAATTTTTGAAGCAGTACTTGATCTCTATGGTCGCGGCGAACCCGCAGATGCAATTACTGTCTCCGCCGAACTTACAAAGCGCGGCGAGATTGCACGCGCCGGTGGTGCGCCATATTTACACACTCTTATCTCATCTGTTCCAACTGCAGCTAATGCTGGTTACTACGCAAAGATTGTTTTAGATCATGCAATTATGCGTCGCCTTGTTGAGGCCGGAACCAAAGTTGTACAACTTGGTTACGATCAAAATGGTGAAGTTGATGATGCAGTAGATGCAGCGCAAGCAGAAATTTATGCAGTAACCGAACGCCGTTCATCAGAAGATTATGTACAACTCAGCACCTTGCTTCCACAAGCGCTCGATGAGATTGAAGCAATCTCTAAAGGCACCGGTATCGAAGGTGTTAAATCTGGTTTCCGCGATCTAGATTTATTAACGCATGGTTTTCACCCTGGCAATATGATTATCTTGGCAGCGCGTCCTGCTGTTGGTAAATCAACTCTCGGTCTTGATATCGCACGTCATGCAGCGATTCATGAGAACCAAACTGCAGTTATCTTCTCGCTCGAAATGTCGAAATCTGAAATTACAATGCGTATGTTATCTGCCGAGGCACGCGTTGGACTTAACAATATTCGCTCTGGCCAACTCAGTGATGATGAGTGGGCAAAACTTGCACGGCGTATGGGCGAAATCTCCGATGCGCCGCTCTTTATTGATGATTCACCAAACCTTTCCATGATGGAAATCCGTGCAAAGGCGCGTCGCCTTAAGCAGCGCCACGATCTCAAACTCATTGTTATCGATTACTTGCAGCTGATGACATCAGGTAAGCGCGTCGAAAACCGTCAGCAAGAAGTATCTGAATTCTCACGCCAAATTAAATTGATGGCAAAAGAGCTCAATGTCCCTGTTATTGCTATCTCTCAGCTCAACCGTGGACCAGAACAACGCTCTGATAAAAAACCGATGCTCTCTGACCTTCGTGAATCAGGTTCTATCGAGCAGGATGCTGACGTTGTAATTCTGCTGCACCGCGAAGATATGTACGATGCACAGAACCGTGCAGGTGAAGCAGATCTTCACGTTGCAAAACACCGTAACGGACCAACGCGCACCATTGCAGTCTCTGCACAACTTCACTTTGCGCGATTCTTTGATCTTGC
>WLDB01000118.1 GCA_009705035.1 Actinomycetota bacterium
TCCCAAGCTTCATTACCTTGAATCGTAAGCTTGCGGAAGTCTTCATTGAAGATATCTCGGATTACACGCACTGCAAGATCTGGCTCAGAGAGCAGAAGTGCAGGTGCGTGAAAATTAGGATTTTCAGATTTCTGATAGATATCTTCCCATTGCGCTTTTAAGCGCTCGACATCTGCGGTGAGTTCTTCTTCAGAGACACCTTCAGCTGCGGTACGAACAATTACGCCCGCAGTATCAGGGATTAGGTTTTTCAGAATTGCCTTCAGGCGTGTGCGCTCTGATTCAGGTAGACGCTTTGAAATACCTGACATTCCTCCGCCAGGTACAAAGACAACATAGCGACCAGGAAGTGAGATCTGGCTAGTAAGTCGCGCGCCCTTTTGTCCGATTGGATCCTTAGTAACCTGAACCAATACTGGTTGACCAGTCTTAAGAACCATTTCAATCTTACGAGGCGCAGACTCTGAGATGCCTGCAGCATCCCAATTAACTTCGCCGGCATAGAGAACTGCGTTGCGACCCTTGCCGATATCAACGAAAGCAGCCTCCATAGATGGAAGAACATTCTGAACTCGGCCTAAGTAAACGTTGCCGACATATGAAACGTTGGCATTTCGGTTTACGTAATGCTCAACCATAATGTTGTCTTCAATTACAGCAATCTGAATACGGTCACCAATCTGGCGAACAACCATCTCGCGATCAACATTTTCGCGACGGGCTAAGAAATCAGCATCAGTCAAGATAGTTCCGCGACGGCGATATGGCTCGCGGTATGAATCGCCACGATCACGACCACGTTCGCGGGTATTGCGTGGAGATCGTTCGCGTGTAGCGCGTTCGCGTGTTGGACGCTCGCTCTTTTCGCGGACTTCTCGGACTTTTACAACTGTTACTACGCCATCTTCATCAATAACTTCGCCTGGAGTTACTCCATCACCTGATGCGCGGCGACGGCGACGGCGACGGTGGGTGGTTCCATCGGCATCAGTAGTTGATTCATCGTCTGAAGAATCTGAATCGTTCTCTTCTGAATCCTCTTGGCTCGAAGCTCCATCTTGCCCATTTGGCTTACGGCGACCGCGGCCTCCGCGACGGCGGCGGCGGTTGCGCGCTGAACGGCTTTCGGAATCTGACTCAGAATCTGATGTGCTTGCCGATGAATCTGAATCATTAGAAGAATCGCTAGAGCTGCTAGCAGCATTATCTTTTGCTGGAGCGCTCTTTGCAGTTGCTTTGCGAGCTTTAGGTGCGCTCTTATCAACCGCAGGTGCCTGAAAGATCGGTACGGGAATCGCGGCTTTCTTACGACTCTTAGGAGCTGCTGGCTCTGTTGCTTCGACGCTAATCGGAACAGCAGTAACTTCTGGCGTTACCTTCTCGCCAGAATCTGCTGAAGGAGCAAGAGATTTCTTCGATGATTTTTTGATTGCACGCTTACGTGGTGACTTTGGCTCGATAGCCATATTGAATTCCTTTAGTACGAACCGATAATCGGATCGAATATCTCGTGGTTCAACGATTTCTGAAAGCACTTGCCAACGTACATCGCCAAACAAAACTTATGGTTTCTCTTCGCCGCAGGCGCGATAGTGATCGCAGGCCGCGCTGAAGAGTTGCCTAAGTATGGCAGAGAGATGGCCGAAACCCCTATTTCACAGAAAATCTACGCGTGGCGCCTATCCCCTATGGCGGGCATTTACGTTTTGCAGCAATCCAAATCCAATAAGCGTCGCAAACATACTTGATCCACCATAGGACATAAATGGCAGTGGTACACCTGTCATTGGCATCAGCCCCAATGTCATTCCAATATTTTCAAAGGTTTGGAAAGCAAACCAAGCAATCACTCCAGTACAAACCATCTGCCCATAATGATCCGATGAGCGTCTGGCGATTCCAAAGGCTCGCATCAAAATAATCAGATAGAGCAAGATGATTAGGCCACTTCCGACAAAACCAAGCTGTTCGCCTGCGACGGTAAAGATAAAGTCTGTTTGTTGCTCTGGTACAAAGCGACCATTGGTTTGTGGGCCATCAAATAATCCTGTACCTAGTAATCCACCAGAACCAACAGTGATGCGCGCTTGTCGCAATTGATAACCCGCACCTTGTGTATCGGCATTTGGATCTACAAAAGATTGTAGGCGCTTAATTTGATACTCGCTTATCACTCCAGCTTTTGTCGCGACGATTCCGCCAGCAACTGCCAGAATCAAAAGGCCTGCCACCCATTTAGTTGGTGCACCTGATGTTGCAAGAATTGCAACCACCGAAGCGCTAATGATTAACACGGTACCCATATCTGGCTGCAAGAGAATGAGACCCATTGGAATTGCCGCAACGGCAAGAGCGCGAAGTATGTCTTTACTTGTCGGCTCATCTGAATCATGGCGACGCTCCGAGAGCAACATCGAGATTCCCACGATGATTGAAATCTTTGCAATCTCAGCAGGCTGAATCTGGAAACCACCTGGAAGCGGAATCCAGGCTTTCGCCCCGTTGACTTCACTGCCAACGCCTGGAATGAGAACGAAAGCAAGTCCCAGGACTGCAGCTCCCCAAATAAAAGGCGTGTAGGCACGTAATAATCGATAATCGATAACAGTTGTTCCCCATGCGAGTAAGAGTCCAATTGCAATATTGATGACATGACGCTTGAGGTAGTACTCGGGATCTAATCCATTTGCGGCATACCAATCTCGCGTCGCCGCATAAACAAGCAAGGTGCCGATAATGAGAAGTATGCCCACGGCGATTGTCAGAATTGGATCAAAACCAGAGAAGAAAGATGTTTTCCGCGCTCTGCGATATGGATTGCGGTATTGGAGTGAACTCATGGTTTGCTCCCCGCAGGTCTTGTTGCTGGTGAAATTTTAGGTAACTTTACAGGTGGAGCGCCCTTCGGAAAGAGAGCTGCCGCTGGATCAACGGTGCGCCCATTAACGCCATAGAGAGTCTCAAATATTTTTCGAACCGCTTCGCCAGATGTACTTGCACCGAAACCGCCTTGGCTAACAATTACAACTGCTACATAGCGCGGTTTCTTTGCTGGTGCATATGCAGCATACCAAGCTGAGTCAGCCTTAAGGGAGCCATTGGCATTTTTTCCGAAAACTTGAGCGGTACCGGTCTTGCCAGATGTTTCAATTGGAAAACCAGCGAAGACTCCAGCTGATGTACCACTAATTACTACTTCACGAAGGGCATCTCGCA
>WLDB01000119.1 GCA_009705035.1 Actinomycetota bacterium
ATTATACCTTGTATTGTCCTATATATTGATTCCTATTGCATTATTTTTTGGTTTCATGGATAGTATTTTATTAATATCCGCGCTTGCCAATCCTAGTGCCATGATCCTTGTGTTTGCAATGGCTTGTATTGTGATTTATAGTTTCACTAGTTTTAAATTTTTGAAACTAGGCATTGAAAGGGAGCAAATTCAAACAACTAAATTAAAGGACTGGATCAAAGTCAATGCTTATGTAAGCTTGTTGATGTTTTGTTTGATCTTTTTGAATGCAGTGAGCATCTTGCTTTCAAGCGATGTTATTCTAATTAAATTTATTGATGAATTTTTAGCACAACAATCTGGCCTACCTCCTGAAATGAATAGCCAATTTGTATTAAAGACCTTGCGCGTTGCCGCTTATTTCCTATTTGTGATTGGCGCAGTTGGGATCTTACATATTCGTATGACTTTGAAATTGATCAAAGAAAATGATCACCTTTTTGAATAATGAAATACTAACTTTAAGAGAATAAATTATACCTGATTATACAGTATATAGCTCTAAATCCATCTTTCCAATTTATTTTTTTTCCTTCAGCATAAGTTCTTCCATAATAAGAAATACCAACTTCGTAAATTCTAATATTCTTTATTTTAGAAATTTTCGAAGTGATTTCAGGCTCAAACCCAAATCTCTTTTCATTAAGTTTTATTCCCTTTATGATATCGGTTTTAAAAAGCTTATAACAAGTTTCCATATCTGTTAAATTTAAATTTGTAAATAAATTGGACAGAAAGGTTAAAAATTTGTTCCCAATAGTATGCCAAAAAAATAAAATTCGATGTGCAGAACCTCCAAGAAATCTTGATCCATATACAACATCCGCATAACCATCAATAACTGGTTTTAAAAGGATATTAAATTCATTAGGGTCATATTCCAAATCTGCATCTTGTATAATCAAATAATCCCCAGTTGCATTTTTTATACCGGTATGAATTGCTGCACCCTTCCCCGAATTTTTTTCATGAGAAATAAAATATATTTCAGAAGTTGGATGCGCAGAAATTATATTTTCAACTATGGCAGCAGTATTGTCAGTGGAACAATCATTTACAACTATTATTTCCTTATTAATATTATTAATCAATGATAAATGAATGAGCTTATCTAGGATGTTTGATATCGTAGAAGCTTCATTGTAAGCAGGGACAATAATGGAAATTTTATTGATTATCATTGATATAATTATATTTCGAATGAATTAATTTCAATAAAAATATAATATATTTGGAACAATATTATATTTATTTCATTTTTTATCAAACAAATAGACAAAAATTCTTACCAAATAATGATAAACAATAAAGAAAGTGCAAACCAAATATATTTGAACTACATAATTGTAAGTATAGTAATTTATATCCTTGGCAGCCTTTTTATCCCATTAATTGAAATCGACTCGGTTCAATATGGAAATATTTGTAGAGAAATGCTACAAAATAAAAGCTTTTTACAAATTTATGACCAAGGAAAGGATTACTTAGATAAACCTCCGTTTCTTTTTTGGGCTAGTTCATTGAGTATGTATTTATTTGGAATGAACGATTTTGCTTTTAGATTGCCGTCTATTTTGATGGCAGTAGTTGCTATTTACAGTACCTATAAATTTACATTACTCTATTATCAAAAAGAAATTGCTACTTTATCTGCATTGGTACTTGCAACTTCTCAAGCAATGTTTTTAATTACTCATGATGTAAGAGCGGATACTATGCTAATGTGCTGGGTAATTTTAGCAATTTGGAAATTTGCTAGTTGGTTGCAAAATAAAAATTGGGTTTCTTTAATTATTGCATTTAGTTCTGTTGGATTTGGAATGATGACAAAAGGACCTATTGCTTTAATGGTACCTATATTTTCATTTGTCCCACATTTAATTATTCATAAACAATATAAATTATTATTCAGGTGGGAATACCTTGTCGGATTAGCAATTATCATCATTTTATTGCTTCCTATGGATATCGGATTATATCAACAATATGATTTACATCCTGAAAAAGTAATGTATGGAAAGACTGGCACTTCAGGCCTAAGGTTTTTTTATTGGACCCAAAGTTTTGGCAGAATAACCGGGGAGAGTATATGGCATGAAAATGATAGTATCTTTTTCTTATTTGAAAACTTATTATGGGGATTTTTACCGTGGACACTGTTCTTTATTATTGGACTAATTTTTGAATTATCCCAATTAATTAAAAACAAGTTTAAAATTACAAGTAGTCACGAATGGATTACTGTTCCAGGGTTTTTAATAACCTATTTAGCATTGGGTAGTAGTAGATATCAACTACCTCATTATATTTATGTTGTTTTACCATTTATCTCTATTATTACAGCTAAATGTATCAATAACACTGTCATTTCTAAAGGGAATAATCAAATTTTTAGCAAAATAATTAGCATTATTAACTCCATCGTATTTGCTATCATTTTAGTTTTATTAGTTTACTTATTATTTGTTCCATTTAATAGCAATAAAGTACTAATTACTTGCTTATTAATATTAGCAGCAGTTATTTTTACTTTAATTCTTTTATATAATGATAATCGAATTCCAAAAATTTTACATTTTGCTTTGTTTTCTATTTTAACAACCAATCTGTTTTTGAACTTGTTTTTTTACCCTAAATTACTGGAGTATCAATTGGGAAATAAAGTAAGCAAATACATAATTGATAAAAAAATAAATAAAAACGATTTTTATTTATATAAAATTACTGATTCAAGAAGTTTAGATTTCTACAGTAATTACAGTTTCAAGAATATTGAAGATTTCAAAATTTTAAAAAAGGGCGATTTCATTTTGATTGAAAATAAAAATGCACCTGACAGTACATTGACAAAATTCAATAAAATTGAATCCATACCAAGCTTTCATGTAAGTATGTTAACAGGTGAATTTATAAACCCTGCAACCAGAGATAGTGCATTAGACTACTTTTATATATTACAAAAGAAGTAATTGTAAATTCTTAATTTTGAAACTATGTCAATGAACCCAACGATAGAATGGAGCACAAAGCATTTCTCTGAACTCAATGTAGATGAACTTTACGCCATCTTAAGACTTAGGTCTGAGGTATTTGTAGTAGAACAAAACTGTGTCTTTTTA
>WLDB01000012.1 GCA_009705035.1 Actinomycetota bacterium
ATCTTTTGGATTAGCCCCAGGCCAACCGCCTTCAATAAAGCCAACACCTAAATCATCGAGATGGCGTGCGATTGTCAGCTTGTCATGAATTGAAAGGTTGAGACCCTCTTGTTGAGCACCATCGCGCAGGGTGGTGTCATAGATGTGAAAATTGTCGTTTATCAAAAGGTCACCAATTACTTAATTGCCGTTACCCAGTTATGGGTATCTGCAATGGTGCCATGCTGAATGCCGAGCATATGGTTGCGGATCTCCATAGTGATTGCCCCTGGCTTGCCGTCGCCGGTAATCCAGGTACCCATCGATGACTTTGCTTGGCCAACTGGTGCAATAACTGCTGCTGTTCCGCAAGCGAAGATTTCAGTGATCTCACCGGATGCAACGCCATCGCGCCAATCATCGATTGAAAGCATGACTTCATCGGTTTTGTATCCGAGATCTTTAGCGACAGAGAGAATTGAGTCACGTGTGATTCCTGGAAGCAATGTTCCGGTGAGCTTTGGGGTTACGACAGTCGCATCTTTACCTTTACCTTTAACGAAGTAGAGGTTCATGCCACCCATCTCTTCAATCCATTTGCGCTCAATGGCATCGATCCAGACAACTTGATCGCAGCCTTGAGCAGCCGCTGCCTTTTGGGCAATCAGTGAGGCAGCGTAATTACCACCGCATTTTGCCTCACCGGTTCCACCTTGAGCTGCGCGAACGTATTCAGTTGAGATCCAGACTGAAACGGGCTTTGATGGATCAAAGTAAGCACCGGCTGGTGTTGCAATAAGAATGTACTTTGCTTTATTTGATGGGCGCACACCTAGACCAACTTCAGTTGCAATCATAAATGGTCGCAGGTAAAGAGATTCGCCAACGTTCTTTGGAACCCAACCTGCATCTTGGCGAACCAAGGTATGAATGGTTTCTAAGAAGAGATCTTCTGGCATCTCTGGAAGAGCAAGGCGGGCCGCTGATTTTGCAAAGCGACGAGCGTTGGCTTCTGGGCGAAAGAGAGAGATTGATCCATCAGGTTGGCGATAGGCCTTCATGCCTTCAAAGATTTCTTGGCCATAATGAAATACGGCTGTTGCTGGATCTAAAGTAATTGGACCATATGGCACGAGCTCAGGTTCAGCCCATCCATCGGTTTCAGACCAGTCACAGACAATCATATGATCTGTGTAGTACTTACCGAAACCGCAGTTTGCTACAAGCTCATCGCGTTGTGCTGCAGGGACTGCATTGGGATTAAGAGTGATCTTCATTTATTTCACCAATGCAACGAGTGCGGCGCCAATTTCGGTTGTTGAACGCTTTGCATCGCCACGAGTAAGTAAATCCTGAGCTACAGCCTTCTCAACATCGCGCGCACCATCGGTGAGCCCTAAGTGATCAAGCATCATCGCAACTGACATGACTGTCGCAGTTGGGTCAGCAAGGTTCTTGCCCGCGATATCAGGGGCTGATCCATGTACTGGTTCGAACATCGATGGGAACTTACCGGTTGGATTGATATTGCCTGAAGCGGCTAAACCAATGCCGCCGCAAATAGCAGCTGCAATATCGGTGATGATGTCACCAAATAGATTGTCGGTAACAACTACATCAAAGCGCTCTGGATTGGTAACAAAGAACATTGATGCGGCATCGACATGCAAATAATCGGTAGTGACGGTTGGATACTCTTTTGCAACCTCGTTAAATGTGCGAGTCCAAAGTCCACCTGCGCGAGTGAGTACGTTGTTCTTATGTACCAAAGTTAACTTCTTGCGTTCGCGCTTTGCAGCGCGTTCGAATGCATCACGAATAACGCGTTCGGCGCCACGACGAGTGTTAAGAGATTCTTCCGTTGCGATTTCAGCATCGGTTCCTTCTGCAAGGACTCCCCCAGCGCCAACGTAAGGACCTTCAGTACCTTCGCGTACAACGATGAAATCGATTGGAGCTTTTGTGGCGAGTGGCCCAGTAACACCAGGCATTAACTTGGCTGGACGTAAATTGATGTAGTGATCGAAGGCGAAACGAATCTTAAGAAGTAAGCCACGCTCAAGAACTCCTGAAGGAACGGTTGGGTCGCCAACTGCGCCAAGCAGAATTACATCTGCTTTAGCGAGGTCAGCGAGAACCGAATCAGGGAGAACCTCGCCAGTACGGTGCCAGAAACCAGCGCCTAGGTCGTAGTTGGTCTTATTGAATGTAACGCCATATTTATTAGCGATAGCATCAAGAACTTTAAGACCTTCACCCACGACTTCGCTGCCGATTCCATCACCAGGAATTACTGCAAGGTTAATTGAGCGTGACATTTTTCTATTACCCCACCAAGTTAACTGAACGAACGAGATCTGCTGCAATCTCAGATTTGATTGACTCGGTCACTTTTTCAGGGACAGATGAATCAACTGTGAGAGCCATTAGCGCCTTTCCGCCAGCAGCTTCACGAGCAACCTGCATGCCTGCAATATTGATATTAGCTTTTCCTAGAGTGTTACCGACTGCGCCAACAACGCCTGGCTTATCGGTATAACGAAGGAAGAGCATGTTTTCAGTAGGCGGAAGATCAAGATCAAAACCATCGATTGCAATGATTTTTTCAACCTTCTTGATTCCCATCAGTGTTCCATCAACCTTAATAGAAGCGCCACTAGCAAAAGCAGCGTGAAGTGAAATCATGCTGCGGTATTCGTGGCTATCAGGAGTTGTTGTAACTGTTGCTGATGCACCGCGCTCTGCAGCAAGTCCGGGAGCATTTACATAAGTGACATCTTCGGAACCTGTAGCTTGTAGAGCACCCTTGAGAGCGCTGACTGCAAGGATTGAAGAATCATGAGATGAGATATCGCCCTTTACAGAAATTTCCATGGTCAATGGAATCTCTGCAGCCATAGCAGTCGCAATCTGTGCCATCTTCTCAACAAGTGGAAGTGATGGACGAATCTCGTCGTGAATTGCTCCACCCTTAACATTTACAGCATCAGGAACAAGTTCGCCGGCAAGTGCTTTACGCACTGAGACTGCTACTGCAATACCTGCACGCTCTTGAGCTTCATCAGTCGATGCGCCAAGGTGCGGTGTTGCAACAACTTGATCAAGCTGGAATAGAGGTGAATCTGTGCATGGCTCGGTGACATAAACATCGAGTCCTGCACCTGCAACGCGACCTTCAGTGATTGCGTCATAGAGAGCTGCCTCATCAAGAACACCACCACGTGCGGCGTTGATGATGCGAACCTCTTTCTTAACCTTCTTTAGAGCTTCGACGCCAATTAAATTAGCTGTCTCTTTTGTCTTTGGAAGGTGAATTGTGATGAAGTCAGAACGCTTTAGTAGCTCATCTAGCTCAATGAGTTCGACACCCAACTGAGCTGCACGTGCTGGTTGTAGGTATGGATCGTAGGCAACGATATTCATACCGAATGCCTGCATACGAGCGGCAACAAGCTGACCGATACGACCAAAGCCAACGATTCCGAGAGTCTTCTCGAAAAGTTCAGCACCGGTGTACTTAGAGCGTGCCCACTTACCATTACGAAGTGCAGCATGTGCTGGAGAGATAAAGCGGGCAGATGCGAGCAACAATGAGATTGCTAGTTCGGCAGCTGAGACGATATTTGAAGTTGGTGCATTAACAACCATGACACCAGCAGCTGTTGCTGCTGGAATATCGACGTTATCAAGACCAACGCCTGCACGTGCAATTACTTTAAGGCCTTTTGCTGCAGCGATTGCCTCAGCATCCATCTTCGTTGCAGAACGGATAAGCACCGCATCGACGCCTTTACCTAGAGCTTCGAGGAGCTCTGCGCGGTTTGCGCCATCGCAATTGCGAACCTCAAAGTCTGGACCGAGTGCATCGAGTGTTGCAGCGCTGAGTTCTTCAGCGATTAGAACTACAGGTTTAGCCACGCGCAGCACTTCCTTCTTTGTAATCATCGTTGTCGTTCTTCTTCATCCAGCTAAACATCTTGCGGAGTTCGCGACCAACGGTCTCGATTGGGTGTGATTCACCCTTTGCGCGAAGTGCTGTGAACTCTTTTGCTCCGCTCTCGAGGTCATCGATGAAGCGCTTAGCAAATGCACCAGATTGAATATCAGCAAGGACTGCCTTCATATTCTCTTTTACGTGTGGATCAATAACGCGTGGACCTGATACGTAATCTCCGAATTCAGCTGTATCTGAAACTGACCAACGCTGCTTTGCGATTCCACCTTCGTACATCAAGTCAACAATGAGCTTGAGTTCGTGAAGGCACTCGAAGTATGCAACCTCTGGCTGATATCCGGCTTCTACAAGAGTTTCAAAGCCATACATGACGAGCTGTGAGGCACCGCCACAAAGTACTGACTGCTCACCGAACAAATCTGTCTCTGTCTCTTCGGTAAATGTTGTGAGGATTCCACCCGCGCGAAGTCCACCGATTGCCTTGGCATAAGAAAGTGTTAATGGCCATGCGCCACCTGTTGCATCTTGTTCGACAGCAACGATTACTGGGACTCCACGACCAGCTGCGAATTCGCGACGAACCAGGTGTCCTGGGCCCTTAGGCGCAACCATGCAGACATCAACATCAGCAGTTGGCTTGATGTAACCAAAACGAATATTGAATCCGTGGCCGAAGAAGAGTGCATCGCCCTTTTCGAGGTTAGGCAAGATTGATTCGGTGTAGATATGACGCTGCAAGTGATCAGGAGCCAAGATCATGATGACGCTTGCTTCCTTTGTTGCCTCAGCAACTGAAACTACGCGAAGGCCTTCAGCCTCTGCCTTGGCACGTGAAGGAGAACCTTCTTTGAGACCGACGCGAACATCAACGCCAGAATCACGAAGGCTGAGTGCGTGGGCATGGCCCTGTGAGCCGTAACCGATAATCGCGACCTTGCGACCCTGAATGATTGATAGATCTGCATCCTGCTCGTGATACATCGTTGCCACGGTATTTCTCCTTTAGTAGTTTCTTGCTTAGTTCTGATAGTCGGGTTGTGTGTCGTGCTTACTGCTCTTTACTGCCCCATCGATAAGTTCTTTGATACTAATAACGGTAATCAACTTATCTAATTGAGCCATTACTTGTTCGAGAGAGTGGCCTTCAAGGTTGACTTGAATGACCATCTTCGAAATCTCTGAGTTTTCAGTTGGTCCGACAACCAATGTGTCGATGTTGTAGGCGCGACGCGCAAAAAGGCCAGCAACGCGAGCAAGAACACCTGGTTCGTTTTCTACAAGAACTTCGAGTGTATGAATAGACATTAGAGCTCCTGTGAATCCCAGTCAGGCGCAGTAGCGCGAGCGATCATGATTTCATCATTTGATGTTCCGGCAGCGACCATTGGCCAGACCATTGCATCGCGATGAACACGGAAGTCGATAACAACTGGTTGATCGTTGATTGACATCGCTTTTTCGATTGTCGCATCGAGATCACCTGGGTTATCGCAGGCAAGTCCAACGCAACCCATCGCTTCAGCCAATAGCGGGAAGTTAGGAACACGCTTTGAATCTAAGTTGGTATTTGAATATCGACCATCGTAGAAAAGTGTCTGCCACTGACGAACCATGCCAAGTGATTCGTTATTAATGATTGCAACCTTGATTGGAATATTATTAAGTGCACAGGTGACTAATTCTTGGTTTGTCATCTGGAAACAACCGTCTCCATCAATAGCCCAGACCGTCGTATCAGGAGCGCCAACTTTTGCGCCCATTGCAGCAGGAACGCCATATCCCATAGTTCCTGCGCCACCTGAGTTAAGCCAAGTGCGTGGCTTTTCGTAAGAGATAAATTGTGAAGCCCACATCTGATGTTGACCAACGCCAGATGTAAAGATCGTATCTGTGCCAGAAATCTTTCCGATTCGCTCGATAACTAACTGTGGTGAAAGTGAACCGTCATCAGGGAGTGCGTATCCCAACGGATACGTAGCTCTCAAGTTATTCATTGAGGCAAGCCATGGAGTTAAATCTGCACGGTTCTTAGAAAGTTCTGCCTTAAGCGCTGGAATAAGCGCGGTAATGGTTTCGCGCAGGTCTCCGACAACTGGAACGTCTGCAAACTTGTTTTTATTAATCTCTGCAGGATCAATATCTGCGTGGATAACCTTGGCATTAACTGCAAATGTCGAGAGCTTGCCAGTAACGCGATCATCAAAGCGAGCGCCCAAAGTGATGAGCAAATCTGCCTTCTGCAAAGCTGTTACGGCAGCGACTGTTCCGTGCATACCTGGCATACCAAGGTGCAGCGGATGAGAATCTGGGAAAGCACCGCGTGCCATTAGAGTCGTGACAACTGGTGCACCAAGAATCTCAACAAGCTGAGCTAGCTCCTTAGATGCATTCGCCTTAATGACTCCCCCACCTATGTAGAAGACAGGCTTCTTTGATTGGGCAATCAACTTTGCTGCATCAAGAATGGCTGAGTTATCCGGTGTGAACTTTGGCTGATATCCAGCAAGTTCGATTTTGCCCGGCCAGGTAAAGGTTGTCTGCTTCTGCAGAGCATCTTTTGCGATATCTACAAGTACCGGGCCAGGACGACCTGATGTTGCAATATGAAATGCTTCAGCGATTGCACGCGGAATATCGTTTGGATCGGTAACAAGATAATTGTGCTTTGTAAAAGGCATCGTGATTCCACGGATATCTGCCTCTTGGAAAGCATCAGTACCGATAGCAGCTGATGGGACCTGACCGGTGATTGCAACGAGCGGAACTGAATCCATTGCGGCATCCATCAAAGGTGTAACTAAGTTGGTTGCGCCTGGGCCAGATGTGGCAATACAAACGCCAGCGCGACCAGTGACTTGGGCATAACCAGTTGCAGCATGTCCTGCACCTTGTTCATGGCGAACCAAGATATGGCGGATTGTTGAATCGAAGATTGGATCGTAAGCAGGAAGAATCGCGCCGCCAGGAATACCAAACATCACATCGACGCCTGCAGCTTCAAGGCTCTTCACCAATGAAGTTGCTCCGGTCATTGCGGTGCCGTTCACTGTTGGAACGTGTGTAGTCATCTTCTTGCTCCTTTCTGAAATTCTTCCCAAAGTAAATGAAAAAACCCTCAGATATCTGAGGGCGCGCATGACTTAAAAGGCATGCGCTATCGAATCACCACCACTGAGACGCTCTGTGAGCCGGACTGTGTGCTTGATTGCATAGGCCTATTCTCCCGCCTAGAGGCGTGTTGAGTCAAGGTAGAAGCCAAAAGATGAGATGCACATCTCAATAAATGGAATGCTCCTAAGGCGAATTAGTCGCAGACCGCTCCTTGGGAAGCCGAACCGACCAGCTTCGAGTATTTGCTGAGCACCCCTCGTGTGTATTTATGAGGCAGTGGCTTCCAGCCCACCTTGCGGAGTTCGAGTTCTGCCGCGTCAACTAAGAGATCCAATCGTCGATTAGGAATATCGATGCGGACAATGTCTCCATCTTTTATAAATGCAATTGGTCCACCATCGACAGCCTCAGGAGAAACATGGCCAACGCAGAGACCAGTAGAACCACCTGAGAATCGACCATCGGTCAGAAGTAGCGTTGATTTTCCGAGACCTGCGCCTTTGATTGCGCCGGTAATCATTAACATCTCACGCATACCTGGCCCACCCTTTGGACCTTCATAACGAATCACAACTACGTCACCAGCTTGAATGGTGCCATTTTCTAGTGCTTCCATCGCAGCTTGTTCACGTTCAAAGACACGTGCTGGACCTTCGAAAGTTTCGATTCCGATTCCGGCTGTTTTGCAGACTGCGCCATCTGAGGCGAGAGAGCCACCGAGAATTGTGATTCCGACATCGGTTGAAAGCGGCTTAGCAATTGGATGGAGCACATCACCATCAGCAAGTGGAGGATTAATATCAGCTAGGTTTTCAGCCATCGTCTTACCAGTAACAGTCATGCAATCGCCATGTAAATAACCAGCATCGAGCAACATGCGAAGTACAACTGGGATTCCGCCAACACGATCAACATCGGTCATGACGTACTTACCAAATGGCTTGAGATCTCCGAGCAAAGGAACTTTAGAGCCGATGCGATGGAAATCTTCGAGAGTCAGATCAACATCAGCCTCGTGTGCGATTGCAAGTAAGTGCAGAACTGCATTTGTTGACCCACCGAGAGCCATGACTGCGGTAATAGCGTTTTCAAAAGCTTTCTTAGTCAAGATATCGCGTGTAGTAATTCCTTTTGCAATGAGGTTTACAACAGCAGCACCTGAGGCTTCGGCATAGGTATCGCGGCGGCGATCTACAGCTGGAGGCGCAGCCGATCCAGGCAATGAGAGCCCAATTGCTTCTCCGACTGTTGCCATTGTGTTTGCGGTGTACATGCCACCACAAGCGCCTCACCTGGACAGATTGCTCGCTCAATTTCATCAACGCGATCGCGTGTAATCAATCCACGCGCACAAGCGCCCACAGCTTCAAATGCATCAATAATTGTTACATCTTTGCCATCTACTTGGCCAGGAAGTGTCGAGCCCGCATAAACAAAGACTGCCGCAACATCGATACGAGCTGCTGCCATCATCATTCCTGGCAAGGATTTATCGCAACCGGCAAACATCACCATTCCATCAAGGCGCTCTGCTTGCATTACAGTTTCAACTGAATCTGCAATTACTTCGCGAGAAACTAATGAAAAGTGCATTCCTTCATGGCCCATTGAGATTCCGTCAGATACAGAAATGGTTCCGAATTGCATTGGGAAACCACCAGCATCAAGAATTCCCTTGCGTGATGCTTTTGCTAAACGATCGAGAGAGAGATTGCATGGTGTGATTTCATTCCATGAAGATGCAACGCCGATTTGTGGCTTAACCCAATCTTCATCACCCATACCAACTGCACGGAGCATTCCGCGAGCGGGTGAGCGCTCTAAACCATCAGTTACAAGACCAGAACGGGGCTTCATTGTCGACATGCTTAAGTTTAACCCGCGATGAGCCCCTTTGTCCTTACTCAGGTAGAATCGGCACTCTTAGAAGGTGATGTGAGTCCCAAATCTCACCATTGCAAATCAACTTTCCATTTACCTCATTGGAGATACATCCGTGCCAAATCAAAACCGCGATGCCCAAGGCCACGTCAAAGGCCAGGCCCCTGATCGCTGGAGAACGCTGCTCGTTGTAGCTATCTCACAACTTATGCTCGTTCTCGATAGCTCAATTATGAATATTGCCATTCCTAGAGCGCAAGCAGATCTCATGATTTCAGATGCGAATAGACAGTGGATTATTACGGCTTACACATTGGCTTTTGGTTCACTCCTTCTTCTCGGTGGTCGTATTGGTGATTATGTGGGTCGAAAAAAGATCTTCATCATTGGTCTCATTGGTTTCGCTGGTGCTTCGGCTATTGGTGGTATCGCTGCCAACCAGGGAATGCTCTATGGCTCACGTGCTTTGCAAGGTGTCTTTGGTGCTTTGCTTGCACCCGCTGCGCTAGCAATCATCTCTGAGACTTTTACTGTCCCCGCAGAGCGCGCAAAGGCTTTTGGAGTCTTCGGCGCAATCTCTGGTGGTGGCGCAGCAATTGGTTTGATTGTTGGTGGATCTCTGACTGAGTTCTTTTCATGGCGCTGGTGCCTCGGCGTAAATACGCCAATCGCGATTATTGCAGCAATACTTGCCTTCAAATTTGTTCACGAATCAAAAGCTGAAGGCGATCACACCTACGATATTCCTGGCGTCTTCACCGCGACAGCCGGCCTCTTCTCTCTCACCTATGGATTTAACGAGGCGGCAACAAAGGGATGGTCATCATCGATAACAATCTCCTTCTTTATCGTTGCAATCCTGCTATTGGTTGCTTTTGTAATCATCGAAACTAAGGTTGCAAATCCATTGATGCCACTTCGCGTCCTCACAGAGCGCAACCGTGGTGGTTCATACCTCGGATCTCTCATTGTTGGAGCTGGACTTTTCTCTATGTTCCTATTCCTTGGACTGTATCTTCAGAATGTTTTGGGCTTCTCACCGCTTAAATCAGGTTTTGCATTCTTGCCATTTACCGCAGGAATCATCTCTGGAGCCGGAGTTGCATCACAGCTCTTGCCTAAATTTGGACCGAGACGATTAATGGTCCCCGGTCTGCTCTCAGCAAGTATTGGTCTCTTGTTTCTCACAAGAATCACACCAGAAACTGCGTATCTGACCCACGTAGTTCCATCACTGATCATTATGTCCTTTGGTATGGCGCTTGTATTCATTCCGCTGACATCAACTTCGCTTCACGGCATTTCAGGGCGCGATACAGGTGTGGCAAGTGCCATGGTTAATACATCACAGCAGATTGGTGGATCACTAGGAACAGCGCTGCTTAGCACTATTGCAGTGACGGCATCGACGAGCTATTCAGTGGCTAACAAAGTAGCCGAAGGTGATGCCGTCGGCCGAGCTTTCGCGCTAACTCATGGATTTACAGTTGCATTCCGTTTCAGTGCAGCGTTTCTCTTTATCGGAGCAATCGTCCTCTTCTTCTTTATCAATGTTGGAAAAGAATCCCTTGTTGAAACTGAAGGCGCAGGAATGCACTAATCAATACCTTATTAAAAAACCCGCCGATAACTAATCGGCGGGTTTTTTATTTAAAACTATTACTGACCGAGATGTTTAAGTAGAAGCTCGCGCACCTTAGCCGCATCTGCTTGGCCCTTAGTCTCTTTCATGACTGCGCCAATCAGTGCACCAGCTGCAGGTAGATGTCCGCTGCGTACTTTCTCAGCAGTCTCTGCCTGCTCAGCACAAACCTTCTCGATTGCCGCCATAAGTGCGCCATCATCATTAACAACTTTGATTCCGCGCTTTGCCACAACCTCAGAAGGAGTTCCTTCTCCTCCGATGACACCTTCAACTACCTGGCGCGCTAACTTATCTGTGAGCTCGCCAGATGCAACAAGGTTGATTAGCTCAGCAACATGAGCAGGAGTAATCGCGAGATCTGCGATGGCAACTGAGGTGTCGTTTGCAATACGTGAGATCTCACCGAGCCACCAAGTGCGCGCCTTGGTTGGGTCTGCGCCTAACAGAACTGTTGCTTCGACGATATCAAGTACGTCAGCGTTAATCATCGCTGCCATCTCTTTATCAGGAACGTTCCACTCTTCTTTGATGCGCTTGCGGCGAAGAGATGGTCGTTCTGGCAAAGTTGCGCGAAGTTCTTCGATCCAGGTTGCTGGTGGTGTTACTGGTACTAAATCTGGATCTGGGAAGTAACGGTAATCCTCTGCTTGTTCCTTAGAACGACCTGAACGAGTAAGACCAGTATCTTCTTGGAAGTGGCGGGTCTCTTGCTTAACTTTGCCACCGGTTTCGAGAATCTCTGAGTGACGCAACATTTCGCCACGGATAGCACGCTCGACAGAGCGAAGTGAGTTTACGTTTTTGGTTTCAGAGCGAGTACCGAGAACATCTGAACCCTTTGGCATCAGTGAAACGTTGGCATCGCAGCGCAATGATCCTTGTTCCATCTTCACATCAGAGACTTTAAGACCGCGCAAAATATCGCGAAGTTCTGCAACGTATGCCTTGGCAACTTCTGGTGCGTACTTACCAGTGCCCGGCACAATCTTGGTAACGATTTCTACGAGTGGGATACCGGCGCGGTTGTAATCGAGCAAAGAGTAATCGGCGCCATGGATACGACCGGTGGCACCGCCGACGTGCAGCGACTTTCCGGTGTCTTCTTCCATATGAACGCGTTCTACTTCGATACGAAATTGCTTTGGACCTTCATCGGTATCAATTTCAACATCAACGTAGCCATCGAAACAGATTGGCTCGTCATACTGTGAGATCTGGAAGTTTTTCGGCATATCTGGATAGAAGTAGTTCTTGCGAGCAAAGCGGCTATATGGCGCAATTGAACAATTGAGTGCAAGACCAATTTTTATAGTTGATTCGATTGCTTTCTCATTTACAACAGGCAGAGCCCCAGGAAGTGCCAGGCAGACTGGACAAGTCTGAGTATTTGGTTCTGCTCCGAAAATTGTTGAGCAAGAACAGAACATCTTTGATTCGGTATTGAGTTCGACGTGAACTTCAAGACCTAATACTGGATCATATCTTGCAATTACTTCATCGTATGTAAGTGCCATTAGCGCGCACCTCCTGCAAGAGCTGGAGCCTTTGTAATAAGAGCGCCACCCCACTTCGAAGTCAGCGCTGCTTCGAGAGCCGCACCAACTTGATAGAGGCGTTGATCTTGCATGGCAGGTGCCATGATCTGGAAACCAACAGGCAAGTTATCTTCATCTGCAAGACCTGCAGGTAGTGACATTCCGCAGATGCCGGCAAGGTTTACCGGGATTGTTGCAACGTCACCGAGATACATAGCCATTGGGTCATCAACTTTTTCACCGATTTTGTAAGCCGTTGTTGGTGCTGTTGGTGAGACCAATACATCTGCCAATCCAAATGCCTTGGCATAATCTTGAATGATGAGGGTACGAATCTTCTGCGCGCTTCCGTAATATGCATCGTAATAACCGGATGAGAGCGCGTATGTTCCCAAGATAATGCGGCGCTTTACTTCGCGGCCAAAACCAGCATCGCGAGTTGCCGCCATGACAGCCTCTGCAGAAGCACCATCACTGTCGCCGGTACGAAGTCCATAACGCATCGCATCAAAACGTGCGAGGTTAGATGAACATTCAGAAGGTGCGATTAAGTAATAAGCAGCAAGGGCATAGTCAAAGCTAGGGCAATCAACTTCAACAATTTCAGCACCGAGTGATGCCAAGGTATCAAGTGATTCGTTAAAGCGAGATAGAACTCCTGCTTGATAACCCTCGCCTTGTAATTGCTTGATGACACCAATCTTCAAACCTTTAACGTCACCGTTCTTTGCAGCACTTACAACATCTGGCATCTTTGCGTTGATGCTTGTCGCATCTTTCACATCGTGGCCAGCAATTACTTCGTGCAAGAGCGCGGTATCAAGAACTGTGCGACCAAATGGTCCAGCCTGATCAAGAGAAGATGAATAAGCGATAAGTCCGTAGCGCGATACTGCGCCATAAGTTGGACGAACACCGACGATTCCGGTCAGGGCTGCTGGTTGGCGAATAGAACCACCGGTATCTGAACCAATTGCTAGTGGTGCTTCAAAAGATGAAACTGCTGCCGCTGATCCACCTGATGAACCACCTGGTGTGCGCGTTAGATCCCAAGGATTAAAGGTCGGGCCATAACCACTGTTTTCAGTTGATGAACCCATTGCGAATTCATCCATATTGGTTTTACCTAAGATCACAACGCCTGAATCCTTTAGCTTAGAAACAACGGTTGAGTCATACGGTGGTTTCCAACCTTGCAAAATCTTTGAACCAGCAGTTGTCGGTACGCCGCGTTGCGCTAATACATCCTTTAGAGCCAACGGAACTCCAGCAATTGCCGATAGGTTCTTGCCTGCGGCGCGGTCTGCATCAACTGCTGCTGCTTGAGCAAGTGCGCCCTCTTTATCAACATGTAAGAAAGCTTTCACATCTGAATCAACTGAATCGATGCGATCAAGGTGTGCCTGTGTGAGTTCTACGGAAGAGATCTCTTTTGAGGCTAATGCTTTCGCCATCTCGGCAGCGTTTTGATAAATCATCGCTTACTCCTCTCCCAAAATCTGAGGAACGCGGAATCTCTGTTCTTCTTGCGCCGGTGCACCCGAAAGCGCATCTGCTGGAGAGAGACTTGGTAGCACTACATCGGGACGTGTGATGTTTTCGATGGGCTGTGGATGTGAAGTTGCCTTAACGCCTTCTAGGTTTACCTCTTGTACGCGAGCTACAGCATCGAGGATTACGCCGAACTGTGATGCGAGCTCTACTAGCTCGGCCTCTGTCATTTCGATTCGGGCTAGCCCAGCAAGCTTTGCGACATCATCGCGGGAGAGTGAACTCATAGGTGCAGTCTATAAAAATAAGGCTATTTCGCGTAATCAGCTACGGATTTGGCCAGTACCTGTAACTATCCAGGTGGTTGTAGTCATCGCCTCAAGACCCATAGGGCCACGCGCATGGAGTTTCTGATTTGAGATACCGATTTCAGCACCGAATCCCATCTGCTCGCCATCGGTAAAGCGAGTGGATGCATTGATCATCACAGCAGCACAATCAGCTAGAGCAACAAAGCGATCAGCCGCAGCCTTGTCTTCGGTGACGATTGCTTCGGTGTGATTGGTGCCGTACTTAGCAATATGGTCTGCTGCGCCATCTACTGAATCAACAACTGCAACGTTCATCTCGAGAATTCCGTATTCGGTGCACCAATTTTCTTCAGTTGCCAAAGTCGACGCAATCGAAAACTTCTCGGCAACCTTCTGGGCTGTGCTATCAGAGTGAAGAGCTACACCTGCATCAGAAAGTGCTTTAAGAGCAAGAGGTAAGAAAGTCGGCGCGATTGCTCTATGGACTAACAAAGTCTCGGCTGCATTACAGACTGATGGGCGATGTGTCTTTGAATTAAGTAAAATTGGCAGCGCCTTTGCAATATCGGCATGCTCATCAACGTATACGTGACAGACGCCTGCACCGGTTTCGATAGTAGGAACAGTTGATTCATCAACGACCATACGAATCAGCGCAGCACTTCCGCGTGGAATTACCAGATCAACTTTTCCGCGGGCGGTAAGTAGTGCCTTAACCGTTGATCGGTCATCTGAAGGAACCAACTGCAATACATCAGGATTAATCGATGTCGTCGATAAGGCATCACGCATTACGGTCAAGAGGATTTCATTACTATTCTTGGCAGTTGAAGAACCGCGCAATAAAGCCGCGTTACCAGACATCAGCAAAATTACAGCCGCATCAACTGTCACGTTAGGGCGCGCTTCGTAAACCATTCCAATCACACCAAACGGAACTGTGATCTGCTTGAGCAAAAGTCCATTGGGAAGTACAGAATCTTTTAGGACGCGGCCCAATGGATCTTCAAGGCTGGCAACGAGTCGAGCACCTTCTGCCATGCCCGCGATACGTTCTTTAGTGAGAAGTAATCGGTCTTGCATCTGAGGATGCATATCATCTTTGCGAGCATTGGCCATATCAATCTCATTGGCTGCCAGAATCTCAGGGGTGCGCGCATTAAGCGCTTGGGCAATCGCCTCAAGTGCACCTTTGCGTTCGTCGCCGGTTGCGGTCGAAAGCGAACGAGCTGCTAGGCGTGCAGTGCTCGCAAGTTCTGCAATAAGCGCCTGTGAATCCATAAAGTTAAGTCTATCTGGGACTACCCTGCAGATGTGTCTACATTTGTGAAGGTCCTGCGTAATACCGCCATAGTCCTGATTGCTCTCTATCTCGCGCTCTTTGGATTGACCAAGGCGATTAGATATCCGGAACCCATAGCATCAATCAGGTTGGGACTTGCCCCTGCATCGCAGACACCGGATCTCATGCCGAGCCACTGGATAGTCGCTGCTCCATCAACTTTTGCACCATGGAAAACCGTCGCCGCCGAGCAAATTGGTGGAGTTACCTTCGATGGCCAACCATTGGGGCTACAGGAATTTCTTGACGCTACAAATACAAATGCGCTCCTTGTTATTCGTGACGGAGAGATTAGTTACGAGTATTACAAGGAAGATAAATTTAAGAATTCTCGCCTGCCCTCCTACTCTGTAGGCAAAGCAATGACAGCACTTGTTGTTGGGCAACTCATTGATCAGGGGAAAATCACTGAATCAGATACCTTCGTTTCGTATTTTCCTGAATACAAAACGGGTGGAAGTTTCGACAAAGTAACTGTTCAACAGCTTCTCGATATGCAATCAGGCGTAGGAGTATCCGATAACTATCCATCTGGTCCATCGGGTTGGGGCGTAGCTATTGCACAGATGTATGCCAGCACCGACATTCCTTGGTTTATCGGCAATAACCGCAAAATGGATTTTGAGCCAGGTACCGAATCCGTTTATCGAAGCGTTGACACCCAGATGATTGGCATGATTATTCAAAAGGTCACTAATCAAAGCGTCTCTGATTACTTCACAGCAAATATCTGGCAGCGCGTTGGCGCTGACTTCGATGCAACATGGAACGTCGATAAAGTCGGTGGATACGAGAAAACATTCTGCTGCTTTAACGCAGTAGCGCGCGATTATGCACGCATCGGTCAATTGATTCTCGATGATGGTGTGGTGCCATTTGATAAACAGCAAGTAATCAGTAGTTCGTGGATGAAGCGCATCACGACTCCTGCCACACGCCTTGATTATGGATGGGGCTATGGTGCCTTCTTCTGGCACCCATACCCTGGCGTGACTCTGATGCTTGGATTACATGGGCAATATGTCTACATCGATATTCCAAATGAGACTGTCATCGTCAAGCTCAGTGATGAACCAACTGATGTTGAAAACTCGCCTGAAGTAGCAGCTGTCCTAAAAGAGATCTCTGAAAAGCGCTAGCGAGTACTCGTTCTCCTAAGAATAAAGCGCTCTTCAGAAGCTATTGTTACTGGGTAGGCGCCGATTGTTGGCACTAGCGTTGCCCTGATTATTTGACGCCCAGACAGTGCTGGCTTAAATACACAAGTAACGGTTATCGGAGTGGTACCTGTTGCAATTCTATTTATGCAACCTGGGATTCTTTTTCCGGCAATGGTGAAGGTGACACGACCTGCCACAGAGAGAAGAACACTTGTGGTTATCGAGGCACCCTTAGCAACTGTCGATGGGACGGTAAGCGCTACTGAGATTGCAGCCGCAGAATTGTTCGTAATCGTTCGTGTCGATATGGCTGCCATTTCATTGCCGGCTTGATCTATCCAACGCCCACCAGCGGCTCCCGTACTTGGCGCATAAGTAAAGTAAACAGTCGCTCCTGCAGGGATTGCCCGCGAAAGATTGAGTGTGACAATGTTTACAGAAAACGATGTCGAAGAAACAGAGAGCGCACTACCACTATCGGAGATTGTGTAAATCCCAGTCACTTGTAGCGAATTCGTGATTGTTTCACTTGCCGTGAGCAATATTGCGGTACCCGAGGAATTCACCACTATTGAGCTAGCCGTAGGTAAAGTGTTATCAACCCTGATAGTTGCTAATACGGCTGTAGACAGATTGTTTCCGGAATCGATGGCATAGAGGTTATAGATTCCGTCATTGAGAGATGAGAGAGTCAGTGTTGTATTGGTATTAGCCGCCGAGACGCTGACTGAGTTTCTATTTGCCGACGCTGCTCCAGTGATGCTTGCTAAGTTAGTTACTGTCACTGATTGGTTTACGAGATAAGCAGTACCAACCTCTGTAGAACTAATCGTGATTGTGTCACCGTTCTTACCCAGAGCACGAGAATCTATCCGCGAGACTGTCGGAGGAGTTGCATCTGCTAAGGGAGTTACAGGCACGTTGATAAAAATAGTCAGCGAGAAATATGTGGGTTGTGTACATTGACCGCGACCACCACAGAATGTCCAGTCTTCCATATCGGTCGTTACTGTTGGGGTCACTCCGCTTCCGAAACCTATATCGGCATTTGTGTTTGAGTGATCGTTCCAGGCAAAGACTGTCCTTCTACTTAAAGAAGCTGTTATGTCGTGCACCTGAAAAGATCCGAACCCAGAAGTACCAGCTGAAGTATCGTCAAAATCGTAATTATTGATATCACCGGAAGGAGTTAATCCCGAAGCAGAGGGAGCATAGTTCCAAGGCCAGATCTCAAGCCTTCCAACTTTTCCCGAACCGTTAGAAATTGGATTGGGGTATTCGGCTGTAGTTGCAATACTAGATATCACGTTCATATCTGCAACGTTTGTTTGGATCATTCCGCCAGAGGCGGGTGAAAGTACTTGTAGATTACTAATGGTAGGTGCGAGAGTGCTGCTCGTTGTTGTCTCCGCCGGGGCACCAGAGGCCGCCCACTTGTAGAAATCAACGTCAGCATAATTGAGATTGCCCACAGTGAAACTATCCTCCATCCGATATCGGATTCGAGAGAAAGACAGCGCAGAATTAACGACTGCATAATCCCCCGCAGTCACGCCAAATCCAGTTTCATAAACAATGTTGTTTCCGCTACGAGTTTTTGTGAGAGTTCTATATAACTTTGTCCACGGATAGCCGTAAGTTCCGGTACCTGCGCTTGTAGTAGCCGCAACTCGAACATATGTTGCAACTTGGCTTAAACCTAAAATGTCATATGTGCGTATACCCGATGCAACGGTAGTCGCTAGGGTCCAGGTACCTGAATTTCCTGATGATGAACTCTCTACTCGAAAACCTGTAATGCCACTATCGACATCAATTGGCGTAGTCCAAGTAACACGAACACCGCCTGCAATTGCTGTGGCAGTTACACCAAGAGGCGCAGATGCAAAACCACCCAGAGCAATTGCACTCTGTGGTTGCTGGACAAAAAGTGAGAGAAAGAGCGAGGTGATGAGTAATGCACGAACTCGCATGGGCTTATTTTACTAAAGGAGAACTAAATCGTCACGGTGCACGAGCTCGCGCTCATACTCTGCACCTAAAGATGCTGCCAGCTCCTTAGTAGATCGCCCTAGCATTTGGGGAATCTCATGTGAATCAAAGGCAACAAGTCCTCGAGCGATAACGCGCCCATCTTTGGATGCGAGTTCTACGGTGTCGCCAGAGATAAATGATCCTTCAACAGCAGTAACACCAGCAGGGAGAAGTGAAACTCCGCGTTCGAGAATTGCTTTGATAGCGCCGTCATCTAATATCAATCGTCCATGGGCAGAAGATGCATGTGCGAGCCAGAGCAAGCGTGAGTTAGTGCGAGAGCCTTGGGCGTGAAAGATCGTTCCGACATCTTCTCCTGCAAGTGCTTTATCGGATTCAGCAAGTGATGTGAGAAGCATCGGAGTGCCTGCAGATGTTGAAATACGAGCAGCTTCAATCTTAGTCACCATTCCGCCGCTACCAACGCCAGCAGAACCTGCTCCCCCGATTTCAACGCCATCAATCTCGCTGAAATTTGTGACTTCGCGGATTGCATGTGAACCTGGATGTGATGGGTGTGCGCTATAGAGAGCATCGACATCAGAGATCAGAACAAGTAAATCTGCTTGAACTAGTAATGCGACGAGAGCAGCCAGGCGATCATTATCGCCAAAACGAATCTCAGCAGTGCCTACAGAGTCGTTCTCGTTAATGATGGGAGTTACACCTAGTGCGAGAAGGCGAGATAAAGTCTGTTGTGCAGTGTTGTAATGAGAGCGGCGCACAACATCTTCAGTTGTCAGCAATACCTGTGAAGAAACGATTGAATGCTTGCTCAGCAGTTCGTTGTACTTTGCAATAAGAAGCCCTTGACCGACAGATGCAGCAGCTTGTTGGGTAGGCAAATCTTTTGGACGTGAAGTTAACTTGAGCGGAGCTAGACCTGCTGCAATGGCTCCGGATGAAACGATGAGAACTTCAGCACCACGAGATCGCAGAGTCGCTGCTAGATCTACAACTTTTCCTACAGCTGCGGCATCGAGTGCGGAACCGGCAGAACCTGTAAGCGAAGAAGAACCGACCTTAAGGACGATGCGCTTGGCAGAGGTAATTGCCTGACGGTTCATTACTCTCTCTCGCTCTCTTCTCTGGTGGCTTCATTAACTTCTTCAATAACTTCTTCAATAATGCGTGGAGTATGCGGGTCTGCGACCTTGTACTCCCACTGTTCTGCAATTTCTTCTTCGCTAAGAATATCTTCTACCCGCTCAGGAGCGTTCCAAGATCCTTCGAGTCGTGAATCTTCACCGCGGCGATGCAAGAATCCTGCAAGTTGTTCTGCACCAGCTTCGATAGTTGGCTCCCAATCGAATACAACTTCGTTGATGCCTGAACCGATACGAACTTCAGAGCCGGCAACTGCCCCAGCTTTAAAGAGTGCCTTCTCGACTCCGAGTTGTGCAAGGCGATCAGCCAAGTATCCGATTGCTTCAGCATTCTTAAAGTTTGTCTGCAATACCCAGCGATAGACCTTGGCACCACGAACAGAGAATGAACCATCGCCATTTACTTGAACTGTAAATCCAGAGTCATCGACTGCGGTTGGGCGCAAAATAATGCGGGTGCGTTCATCTGCTTTAGCTGCAATACGTTCTGCTTGAACAAGTCGCGCCATTGCATAGAGCAAATCTTGCAGACCCTCGCGTGATGCTGCAGAAACTTTATAGACATCGTAGCCACGTGCCTTTAATTGATCTTCAACCATATCTGCCATCGCAGAACCATCTGGAAGATCGATTTTGTTGAGCGCAACAATGCGCTTACGACCCTCAAGTCCACCATATAGTGCAAGCTCATTTTCGATTGCATCAAGATCATCAACTGGGTTTCTTTCTGTCTCTAGAGTGCCGCAATCCAAAACGTGGACTAGCGCAACACAACGTTCGACGTGGCGCAAGAATTGCAAGCCGAGACCTTTACCTTGTGAAGCACCTGGAATAAGACCTGGTACGTCAGCAACTGTAAATCGCGTATCTCCGGCCTGTACGACTCCGAGGTTTGGAACCAATGTTGTAAATGGATAATCGGCAATCTTTGGGCGCGCTGCAGAGATCGCAGCAATCAGTGATGATTTACCTGCGGATGGAAAGCCAACGAGAGCTATATCTGCAACAGACTTAAGTTCAAGTGTGAGGATACGATCTTCACCCGGTTCGCCGAGCAGAGCAAAACCTGGTGCACGACGCTTAGATGATGCGAGTGAGTTGTTACCGAGTCCGCCCATTCCTCCGCGTGCAGCTAAGAATGTTGTACCGATTCCGACAAGGTCAGCAATTTCTTCGCCGTTCTCGTAGATCACTGTTCCGTTAGGGACAGGCAAAATAATGTCTTCGCCTGAAACACCATCTTTGCGATCGCCATAACCTTGGTGACCGGATGTTGCTTTGCGATGTGGTGAGTGGTGAAAATCAAGAAGAGTTGTCACCGATGAATCAACGACGAGGATTACATCTCCACCGCGTCCACCATTGCCACCATCAGGACCACCGAGTGGCTTAAATTTTTCACGCTTAACAGAGACGCAACCATCTCCACCCTTGCCGCCAGATGCAAAGAGCTGTACGCGATCAATGAAAGTTGTCATCTAACTGCTCCTTTGCTTTTAATGTAATTCTTGAACTGATTGGTGGGATGTAAATAAAAAAAGCGGACCGCGTAATGTGCGGCCCGCTCTCTTTAGAGAAACCTAAATTAAACTGCAGGGACTACATTCACTACGCGACGACCGCGAGCGCGACCGAACTCAACAGCGCCTGCTGCGAGTGCGAAGAGAGTGTCATCCTTACCGCGGCCAACGTTTGCGCCTGGGTGAAAGTGAGTTCCGCGCTGACGAACAAGAATCTCGCCTGCGTTTACAACCTGTCCACCAAAACGCTTGATACCAAGGTACTGTGGATTTGAATCGCGACCGTTACGTGTCGAGGAGACACCCTTCTTACTTGCCATTTATGGGCCCCTTTACCTAGACGCTTACTTGCCACCGCTGATAGCGGTGATCTTTACGAGTGTGTGTTGTGCACGAAAACCTTGACGACGGCGGTGGCCTGTCTTGTTCTTGTAGCGAAGGATGTCGATCTTTGGACCCTTAGCTTCATCAACAATTTCACCTGTAACGGTTACTGCTGCGAGCGCCTTTGGATCTGTTGTGACATTTGCGCCATCAACTACGAGGAGGGTCGGGAAGTTTACTGATGAACCAATTTTGGCATCGATACGATCAACAGTGATGGTCTCCCCCACTGTTACCTTCTCCTGACGACCGCCAGCTTTTACGATTGCGTACACGCGTGTTACCTCGAGTTCTTTTTCAAATTAAGCCTGGAGCCAAGCTCCGAGCAGGGTGTAAGGATACGGATTTGGACCCCATAGGGTCAAATTGGCCGATATCAGGCGGTAATTACTCCTGAGCTAGCGGCGCGACGGCGACGCTTTGCCTTAGGAGCTGGCGCTGAATCAGATGCTGAATCAGATGGATTTTCATCGCTCTTCTCATCAGAGTTGAGGATCTCAGAAAATTCATGCTCGGTGGCTTCATCTTCATCGACATCAGGATGATTGGCGCTCTGTGAACTCATCTGAGGCATAGGCGCTTTCATCTTTACTGGATCCATATGGATGTGGATGCCACGACCATTACAAGAATCACATGTTGTTGAGAACGCTTCGATGAGTCCTTGTCCAACGCGCTTACGTGTCATTTGAACGAGACCAAGTGAGGTTACTTCAGCAACTTGGTGCTTGGTGCGATCGCGGCCTAGAGATTCAACCAATCTGCGTAGAACTGCATCACGGTTTGATTCGAGGACCATATCGATAAAGTCGATTACAACGATTCCACCAAGGTCGCGTAAGCGAAGTTGGCGAGCAATCTCTTCAGCGGCTTCAAGGTTATTTTTGGTAACAGTCTCTTCGAGGTTTCCACCCTTGCCAACAAATTTTCCGGTGTTTACATCGATAACAACCATCGCTTCTGTACGGTCGATAACGAGTGAACCGCCTGAAGGGAGATAGACCTTGCGATCAAATGCCTTAGCAAGTTGCTCTTCGACTCTGAAATCTG
>WLDB01000120.1 GCA_009705035.1 Actinomycetota bacterium
AACAGTAAATGGAATGCAAGTTTAACTGGAAGATTCATTAGTGAACGAAAAGATGTAGGCGGATATGCAAGTCCAGATGTGACTTTAGGTTACTATACATTATTAAACGCGAATATTCAATACAAGTGGAGTAAAAGAGTTGTTGTATTTGCAAATGGGCAAAATCTTTTGAACGATAATTTTAGTGAAGTCAATGGATACAATGCCATTGGTAGAATGGTTCAATTTGGGATACGTTTGAATTAAACGATTCCATTTTGAATTTTAAAAAATTGTCAATATGGTCATTTTAAAGGGTTAGTAAATCTAAAAAAGCTTTGTATCTTCATACAAAGCTTTTTTATGGGATTTAAAATAGATGAACTACTTACGATTGTTTTTACATTATTCGCCGTAATTGATATCGTGGGCTCTATACCACTATTAATTGCGATGAAAGAAAAGTCGGGCGCCATAAAATCGCTTAAAGTGACCCTTATTTCAGGTGCGCTTATGATCTTGTTTTTATTCCTAGGTAAACCTTTTTTACAATTATTGGGCTTAGACGTAAAATCATTTGCAGTAGGTGGATCGATTGTAATATTTTTATTAGGATTAGAAATGGTATTAGGGCATGAAATTTTTAAGGGGGATAAAAACGCACAATCTGGTGCCGTGGTGCCCATTGCATTTCCAATTATTGCAGGAAGTGGAACACTTACAACAATTATGTCACTTAAAGCCAACTTTGAAGAAGCTTACATTCTTGGAGGCATTTTAGTCAACTTAATTATTGTCTATATTGTTTTAAAATCACTCAATTTTATCGAACGCATGCTAGGGCCTGGGGGCCTTCTAGCAGTTCGTAAGTTTTTTGGAGTAATCTTGTTAGCAATTGCTGTAAAGATTTTCTCTAGCAATATAAGTGCATTAAAAAGATAAAATTATAGCTACTTTATAACCTAATAAAAAAAGGGTTAGCCCAAATTGGACTAACCCTTTTTTTATTTAAACTCAAAGGTTTTAGAAACTATATCTAGCTTGCACTACATAATTTCTACCCAAAGCAGATATCCCACTCGCGAAGTATCTATAATTTAGGTCGGCGATATTTTCGATTTGAAAACTTAGATTCAGTTTTTTAGTTGGCTGATAGCTGGTATTAATATTCCAAATTTGCCAAGCGGGCATACCATCCTTAGTGGCATAAATCTCATTGTCTTCTCCATTCAAGTTATAGTCTTTGATGCGCTTCCACCCATTAAATACGGTAAACAATTCGGCAGAAAACTTTTTTATATCCTGCTTTAAACCAACTCTACCATAGGTTGGAGGGATATGGTCTAAAGGTTTTTCAGCATTAACGCCATTCATGTCTTTATTGATATACCTACCCTTGGTATAAGAATAGGTGGCAGCTACAATTGTATTAGGTGTTAAATTAGCAGATCCATTGATGTTAAAGCCATATACATTTGCAATTGCTTTATTCTGCATCGCATACACATCACTCATTATACCTTGATATAAAATAGCACTTGCATTATTCCATTTAAATTTGTCTACCACTAAGGCATTCTTGAATCTAGTAAAGAAAATAGATGCACCGAGGGTATATTTCTCTGAATTTTTAGAAATATTCAATTCTGTATTGTAGGTGTACTCAGGTTTTACATCCTTATTTGGAACAACGACATAACCCGTTCTAGTATCAAATACTTTTGTCAAATCATCCACATTCGGCGCCCTAAATCCACTACTAAAACCAAAAGCAATTCTGAATCCATCAGCTCCATTATAAGCCATACCTAGATTACCCGTCAAAGCAGTATTGTTTTGATTGGCATCTGTGAATGGGAAACGCATAAGAGCAGTGTCTTTGAAATTGGCATTCAATTGTACATTGTTTAAACGTAAACCACTATTCAATACCCAATTCCCTTTTAAAAATTGAGTATGTTGCGCATACATCGCATAATTGGCCATATTAGTAGGACCATCACTATACCTAGTTGTGATAGCGCTGCGCAGATTCGTAGCAATATTATTACGATAGGCCGTCGAAAAAACATTATTATAATAAGACTCCACCCCAATATGCAAATCACCAGAGGCATCCTGATGTAAGAGGTCTACATTGAACCCAAACATATCCACTTCTTCAAATCTGTAATCCTTATTATTGGATCTAAATCTTCTGGTCATTCTGCTTTCCTCTAAATGTTGGTAATTGGCATTCAAAGTAAGATCTTGGAAAAAACCATTTAATTTTTCTTTACTTAATTTATAACCAACCATATTACGCACCTGTGGCCCATAATACCATTCTGCAAATACAGGTAAGCCATTGCTTGTTTCTGTTAAACGATCATATCTGTTAATATCAGAAGAATTAGAAAATTGTATGTTCAATACATGTTCTGTATTTTCATTCGGCTTGAATAATATTTTTTGTAACAAATCGGTTTGTGTATACCCACTAAATTTTTGAATATTTACTTTAGCACTATTGTCTTTCACCACATCTGTATTGTTCTCCCGTGCTACATAAAAAAGTCTTTTGCCAAAATCTGGGTAAGCAGCTAATCTTTTATTACCCTGACGCATATCACCAAAACTACTATTGGTAAAGGAAGTCAAATAAGCCCATTTGTTATTGGCGAGATTGACATCTATATGTTGGCGGTTTTCATTTTGCCCATTGCCGTATCGATACACTAGATTACCATTGACTCTCCAAGGGGCTTTTTTAGAAGCAACATTAGAAATAAATAATTGTGGCTGTTTAGTATATAAATTAACCACCCCACCCAATGCATCACTGCCGTACATGGTAGAACTTGGACCATACAAAATCTCAACCCTGTCCAAAATCATATTGTCCACCGTAATGATATTTTGTAAATGACCAGCTCGAAAAATGGCACTATTCATACGAATACCATCTACCATTAACAAAACCCTACTCGCCTCAAATCCTCTCACAACAGGGCTTCCACCACCGGCTTGACTTTTTTGAACAAAGACCTGACCAGAGGCAGTTAAGATATCTGCCGTATTGGCTTGTTGCTGAATCAATACTTTATCGGTTAAAGAAACAACACGCTGTACGATA
>WLDB01000121.1 GCA_009705035.1 Actinomycetota bacterium
ATTTTTGCTATTGTTGCTTCTGTAATTTTAATTGGTTTTTTCTCTGGCTATGAGATTGGCTTTGTAAGTGCCAATCGCCTTAGTTTGGAATTAAAGAAAAAACAAGGCAGCAGGTCAGGAAAAATCATAGCAGGTTTTCTTGAAGCCCCAACACAATTTATTGGCACTTGTTTAATAGGACTCAATATATCATTGGTGGTGTTTGGTATTTTATTTGAAGAACTATTGCATACTCATATCTGGAGTCGATTTGGTTTAGGAGAAGGTGCAATATTAGTAGGCAATACGATTGTGTCTACCTTTGTTATTCTATTCATAGGAGAACTTGTTCCTAAAGCCATGTTTAAAGCAAGGGCCGCTTCATTGATCAATACTTTTGCACCATTAGCACAATTTTTTCATATCTTATTCAAACCACTGACTGTATTATTAGTGAATACAGCTCAATGGGTTTTAAGTAATTTATTCCAAGTGAAAATGGTGTATAAAAAAGAAGCTTTTACGAAAGTAGACCTAGCCCATTTTATTCAACAAACGAATACACATCAGGAACAGCAAGAACTCAATACAGATTTATTTGAAAATGCATTGAGTTTGCCAGATATCAAAGTGCGTAAATGTTTGGTTCCAAGAACAGAAATCGTAGGAGTAGAAATTCAAACACCATTAGAAGAAGTGAAGGCTTTATTTATAGAAACCAAATTAAGCAAACTCATTGTCTATAATGATACCCTCGATAATATTGTAGGTTATATCCATCAGCTGGACTTATTTAAAAAGCCAAAAGATATCAAAGCAATCATCCATCCCATTTTATTAGTCACTGAAAGTATGAATGCAGCAGACTTGATTAATTTATTTTCTAAAAAAAGAAAAAGTATTGCATGGGTGGTGGATGAATTTGGTGGCACAGCAGGGATTGTAACCATGGAAGATGTGTTAGAAGAAATCTTTGGTGAAATCAATGACGAATATGATGAACAAGAGTTTTTAGAAAAGAAGCTTTCTGCGAATGAATACCTTTTTAGTGGTAGATTAGAACTAGACTACTTATATGAAAAATATGGTATCGACTTTGCAGTCGACAGTGCAGAGACTTTGAGCGGCTACCTCATCCATAAGCACGAGGCCATTCCTAAAGTGCGTGAAGTGATCCATTTAAGCCATTTTGATGCTGAAATACTTTTAGTGAGTGATACCCGAATTGAGAAAGTAAAGCTCACTATTCACTAGTACTATTTTTAGCGTTTCCGCCCTCATTTTGCCCTATAAGCCTTAACTTTAGGCCTCATTCTTTTAATACATGGCACTATTTAATCGTTTAAATCCAAAAGATGGCTCCGAGATGTCTTTCATTGATCATCTTGAGGTATTAAGAGGTACCATAGTTCGATCTGCGGCAGCCATTTTAGTGATGGCATTGGTGATTTTTATAAAGCGTGACTGGATCATGGACAATGTGATCACAGGACCCATCCAACCAGATTTTATTACCTATCGTTTATTTTGCGACTTCAGTCATTGGGCAGGGTTAGGAGATGCATTGTGTATGCCTGCGGTAAAAGTAACTATGCAAAGCACCACATTTGGAGGCCAGTTTTTGAGTAGTATCAGCATGGCGATTGTGGGTGGTATCATCACTGCTTTTCCATTTATTTTTTATCAATTTTGGTCTTTTATTAAACCTGCTTTAAAAGAGAATGAATTAAGAAATACAAGATTCATGATTTTTTGGGTTTCTTTCTTTTTCTTCTTAGGTGCTGCTTTTGGATTTTTCATACTTGGCCCATTCACATTTAATTTCTTGGCAAGTTTCCAATTAGGTACCAAGAATGTGATCACCACCATGCCCACTTTTGCAGACTATTTAGATAATTTAACCAATCTTATATTGGGTTGTGGTATTGCTTTTGAATTACCCGTATTGGCTTTTTTATTGACTAAAATTGGTATGGTCACTCCTAAGTTTTTGAGTGGTGCACGTAAATATGCAGCAGTGGTGATTTTGATTGTTGCTGCGTTCATTACACCAAGCCCAGATTGGTATAGTCAATTATTGGTTTTTATCCCTTTATACTCCCTATTTGAATTAAGCATATTGGTATCTAGATGGGCATATAAATCCGTGCAGAAGGCAGAAGCAGAATGGGAGTAAATTAAGATAGCAACAAATTAAAATCGACTCATATGGCATATGTTTTTGATCCTTCTAAACCAATCGCATTGGGTGCAGATCACGCTGGTGTAGGTTACAAACAAGAAGTAAAAGAGTGGCTCGAAAAAAAAGGCTACCAAGTCAAAGATTTTGGTACCTACTCTACTGACTCTGTGGATTACCCAGATTTTGCACATCCCACTGCATCAAGTGTTGCATCAGGAGAAGCAGCTTTTGGTATTTTATTTTGTGGTTCTGCCAATGGTGTGGCTATTACAGCCAATAAACATGCAGCTATTAGAGCAGGTTTATGTTGGTTGCCAGAGATTGCCGAATTAACAAGACTGCACAATGATGCAAACATGATCTGTGTACCTGCAAGGTTTGTGAGTATCGAATCTGCTATTGAAATGATCAATGTATTTATGACAACGACATTTGAAGGCGGAAGACATCAAGGAAGAGTAGATAAGATCAGTTGTTAATCTTACAAGATCCTAAAAAAATAACTACATTTATAATCAACAATGCACATTTTAAAATTAATCAACATGCGTAAAATTTTTATTGTACTGCTAAGTTTAAGTATCGGATTTGTGAATGCACAAACCATGGATGCCAACACTGCAGCTAAAACCATCACAGCAGCGGGTTTAAAAAAACACCTTAGCATCATTGCTGGCGAGGAAATGCAAGGTAGAGAAACAGGAACAGAAGGAGAAAGAAAAGCGGCAAGCTATTTAGTGAGCCAATATAAGCAGATGGATCTAACACCTGGCAACGCTGGGTCTTACAGAATGCCATTTAGTTTGTTTCAAGATAAAGTAACAATGTCAAGTTTAAAAGTAAACGGCACTAGCTATACTTTAGACAAAGACTTCTGGATCAGCGCAGCTGCTGCACCACAA
>WLDB01000122.1 GCA_009705035.1 Actinomycetota bacterium
AAAGGCTTTAGAGTGCCGAGCGAACTCCGTCGCCAATTCGGAATGGTTTCATCGCTCAATGAACTGCGCGCGCTTCTTGATCAATTAGATAATCAGCCTTATCCAGTTGAAGTAGCTGCGTTGCCGCGCGGACGCACCAGCCATGGTCGCCCACCAACGCTGCCCGATGGGTGGTTGAAAGATCCCGATGAGATGATTCATCTCGAGGCCGAAGATATGTTCTCGGGTGGCTAATGTTTAAATTAATCAGAAGAACAATCACTATTTTTTTCACTGTAATTCTGGCAATCCCGGGATATGCCTTAGTTGTTACTTGGAATGCTGCACATAATCCAACGATTCGAAATGCTGAAGTAATTGTCGTACCTGGTGCTGCCCAACTCGATGGTCGCCCCGGTGATGTTTTATTAGCCCGCTTGCAAGAGGCGAAGCGAATCTATGATTTAGGACTTGCTCCGCTGATTATTACCGTTGGCGAAGGTGCTCCGGGAGATAGAACAACTGAAGCTGCATCAGGTGCAGCCTGGTTACGTTCAAATGGAGTGAAGCGCAGCGATATTGTCTCACTTCCGGTCGGGCGCGATACTCGCACGCAGACAAAAACTTATCTTGCCGAGATGAAGAAGCGTAAAATCAAAAATGTCATCATTGCAACTGACCCGTATCACTGCCAACGCACCATCACGATGGCTGAAGATCTCGATGCCATTGCATCATGTTCGCCAGTAACCACGGGTCCGAACTCGTTAGATGGCTCTAGCCTTCGTTACCTCGTGCGTGAATCAGGGGCATATTTGGCTTACATCACGCTGGGACGTCGCGGAATCAATATCAGTGACCACCTCAACAACAGTGCTTATAAGGTATGGCCATGAACGTGCGCGGTTACACCGATACTGACCAAGAGCGCTTTATTGATGAGCCCGCTAAGCGCGCTGGCCGCACCGAGTTCATGCGCGATCGTGCGCGAGTAATTCACTCAGCTGCACTTCGTCGCCTTGCTGCAAAGACTCAAGTTGCAGTCCCTTGGGAGAATGACTTTCAACGCACTCGACTTTCGCATTCACTCGAATGTGCACAGATTGGTCGCGAACTTGGCGAATCTCTAGGCGCAGATCCAGACTTACTAGAAACAGCCTGCCTCTCACACGATTTAGGCCATCCACCTTTTGGTCACAACGGCGAAGAAGCTCTAGCCGATCTTGCGCAATCATGTGGTGGCTTTGAAGGTAATGCACAGAGTTTTAGATTATTGACTCGCATTGAAGCTAAAACAGTTAGCGAAAGCGGCAAGAGCGTGGGTCTTAATCTCACCCGTGCATCTTTAGATGCTGCCACTAAATATCCATGGAGCAATCAAATAAATCCAAAGAAGTTTGGCGTCTATAGCGATGATGAACCAATTTTTAATTGGATGCGCCAAGGAGCACCCGAAGGTAAGAAATGTATCGAAGCGCAAATCATGGATTGGTCTGACGATTGCGCATACTCAGTGCACGATTTAGAAGATGCCATTTTTGCCGGACAAGTCACCGTAAAAAACTTTGAGAACGATTTTGATACGTTACATAAAGAGATGGTTACGGGATATAAGAGCGACGCCACCAAAGATGAGGCAGCAGCGGCGCTTCTCAGACTTCAGGAACTTTCTTGTTGGCCGGTTTACTTTGATCGCACTCATAGATCGCTTGCGCGACTTAAGGATTCAACCTCACAGTTGATTGGGCGTTTTGTATTGGCTGCAGAGAGCGAAACACGTCGCATTCATGGCGACGGTCCATTGACTCGATATTCAGCAAATCTCGAAATTCCTCGCGAAGCGGTTATTGAAGTTGATTTCTTAAAAGCAGTTGCTGGACACTACTTAATTAGCGCTGCAGCTTCGCAAGATCGATATGAAAAGCAACAAGTTCTAATCCAAGAGCTCGTCGAAATGCTCTTTCAATCTGCTCCAGCCGAGCTCGACCCAATTTTTGAAGATGACTGGAAGCTCGCCTCATCTGATGGCGAGAAGCTACGCGTTGTCATCGACCAAATTGCCAGCCTGACCGACCCTGGCGCATATGCCTTACATGCTCACCTGACTGCACAATTACGAAAGCGTGGCTAAGGTAGCAACATGAGCGGCCGCATTAGAGATGAGGATGTGCAGTACATCCGTGAACGCGCACCCATCGATGAAGTCGTTGCTGATTACGTGCAACTTAAAAATGCTGGTGGCGGACAGAAAAAAGGTCTCTGCCCTTTCCATGATGAGAAATCTCCTTCCTTTCACGTAACACCGAGCAAAGGTTATTTTCACTGCTTCGGTTGTCAGACCGGTGGAGATGCCATTACATTCTTAATGAAAATCGACCATCTCTCATTTACCGAAACAATCGAACGTCTTGCAGATCGCATGGGCTACACCCTCAGATATGACGAATCATTTAGCGGCAGCAAAGCACCTGTTGGTAATCGCTCTCGCTTAATTGCGGCGCATGCAGCCGCTGCCAAGTTCTATCAGAATCTTCTCAATACTTCACCTGATGCGGCCTTTGGTCGCGAGCTATTAACAAAACGCGGCTTTGATCGCGCTGCTTGTGAGGCCTTCGGCGTTGGTTATGCACCAAACTCTTGGGATGGGCTGACTAAAGAACTTCGTTCTCAAGACTTTACTATTGAAGAGCTAGAGCTTGCTGGTCTTTCAAAGATGGGTGAGCGAGGCCCGATTGATAAGTTCCGCAATCGCTTGATGTGGCCAATCAGAGATATCTCGGGTGATGTTGTCGGTTTCGGTGCCAGAAAACTTGCTAGCGATGAAGAAGATCAAGGTCCTAAATACTTAAATACCTCAGAGACTCCGATTTATAAGAAGAGTCAGGTCTTATATGGCCTTGATATTGCCAAGAAAGAGATCGCCAAGAAGCGCCAAGTAGTTGTTGTAGAAGGTTATACCGATGTAATGGCATGTCATTTAGCTGGCATTACAACAGCGGTAGCAACATGCGGAACCGCATTCGGCCCCGACCATATTCGTATCATCCGCAGATTATTAATGGATGATG
>WLDB01000013.1 GCA_009705035.1 Actinomycetota bacterium
CCCTTGAAGGAAGATGGATCTTTGACTTAAGACGATTAAAAGAGAGGAATGACGGAAATTTTCCGCTTAACTTTATCGCAAATGCACTGGCTCGAATAGCTGAACTACGCTCAGATTGGGAAGGAGAAATTCTCTCGATAAGAGAGAGTGACAGAATTTCTTTTGAGATTGTTCTTGGAAGCGAGCGAGAAGAGCAGATCGCCCGATTGAAGGCGATGCAAATAATTGTGGATAGGACTAGCGAGCCACAGAATCTTTAATTGAAGAGATCTTTCCCAATAGACCGTGAATAAATGTTGATGAATCATCTGTTGAGATATCACGGGCTAATGTAAGGGCCTCATCAATCGCAATGCCATCTTCCAAATCATCACTCCAGATGATTTCAAAGATTCCGATTCTCAGAATATTTCTATCTACCGCAGCTAATCGATCCATATCCCAGCCTTGCGCGTAAGTAGTGATGAGTTCATCGATCTTTCGCTTATTAGCTACAACCCCCAGCACCAACTCTTTGGTGAAGTCGCGGAGTGGTCTTGCATCAGGACCCTCTTCAGGAATAGCGCGGCTCTCTAAGATTGACTCAGGTGTTGCTCCCCGGATATCAGATTCATAAAGGATATCTAGGGCGTGCTTGCGCGCCTTACTGCGTGCTGACACTAGTTAGCGCGACCGAGATAAGAGCCATCTCGTGTATCAACAAGAACTACCTCATCTTGTTTGATGAAGAGCGGGACCTGAATTTGGATACCTGTCTCAACAGTTGCTGGCTTCGTTCCGCCTGAAGAGCGGTCACCCTGTAGACCTGGCTCTGTATAGGTAATCTTGAGAGCAACCGAGGCAGGTAGTTCAATGAAGAGCGGGTTGTTGTCGTGGATCGCCACAATTGCGCCTGTATTTTCGAGCATATATTGAGCAGCATCTCCAACGGTTGCTTCTGAAATTGTCATCTGATCGAAGTTAACATCATCCATAAAGACGAAGTCGTTCCCTTCTTTATAGAGAAAGCTCATCTCTCTCTTCTCAAGTATCGCAACGTCTACTTTAACTCCGGCGTTGTAAGTCTTATCTACAACTTTGCCAGTCATAACTTGCTTCAACTTGGTGCGAACAAATGCAGGGCCTTTACCAGGCTTAACGTGCTGAAATTCGACGACAGTCCATAGCTGACCTTCAATATCCAAGGTCATACCGTTCTTAAGGTCGTTAGTCGTTGCCATGCCCGCTCCACTTCATAAGCGACGAAAATCGCCGCGCAATAGTGGGAGAGTTTACCCTATGCGCAGAGCTTAACCTTTGATTCGTGAGGCAAGGGCAATCAGAGCAAGCCGGTATGAATCAGGACCGAATCCACCGATAGTTCCATTTGCAACGCCAGAGATTACCGATGTATGGCGAAACTCTTCACGGCTTAAGGGGTTGGAGAGATGGACCTCAATCAGCGGAGATTTCACTAGCTCGGCGGCGTCGCGAATCGCATATGAATAATGTGTAAATGCTGCAGGATTGATAATTACCGGAAGCGCCGAATCTGCCGCTTCATGAAGCCAATGGATAATCTCAGCCTCTTCATCACTTTGACGCATATCTACATCAATCCCTAATTCTTTACCTGCGCTGATGACAAAATCTTTCAATTGTTGGTAGTTAAGATCGCCATAGACGGCAGAATCACGAATATCGAGGCGCGCAATGTTTGGACCATTGATTACTAAAACCTTCATGAAAGAATTTTCTCATACGCAAGCGTTATCTCGCTGCTATTTACATCATCTAGGCGAGCGAGTTGATTGCCTTCATGGAGAACAACAAAGCGGACTTTACCGCCCTTTACTTTCTTATCCCTCTGCATCGAAGCCGTTAAGGTAGGCAGATCTGACAATGTGAAGGAATCTGGCAATAGCGTCGGAAGTCCCACTTGAGAAAGTATCTGACGGTGTCGATTGAAGAGTTCCCCAGAGATGAGCCCGCGCGCGTAGGCAATCTCAGCTACAAAAACCATTCCAATTGAGACCGCTTCCCCATGTCGCAACGCGTATTGAGAGTGAGTTTCAATTGCATGCCCAAAGGTATGTCCGTAATTCAGGATTTCACGGAGTGAGCCTTCCTTAAAGTCTTCGCTTACTACATGAGCCTTTACAGCTACCGCTCGCTCAATAAGAGATTGAACTAATTCCCTCTTCGCTCGTATTTCATCAATACCCATACCGTCTATAGATCTGAGAATTTCCTCATCCGCAATAAAACCACATTTGATTACTTCTGCGAGACCTGCGGCAAAATCTCTATTCGACAAAGTCTCAAGCCAATTGAGGTCTACAAGAACAGATATTGGTGAATGAAAAGCTCCTACTAAGTTCTTACCCAGCTCGGTATTGATTCCTGTTTTTCCGCCTACAGCCGCATCGACCATACCGGCTAGCGTTGTTGGAACTGCAACCCAATCAACCCCGCGCAACCAAGTAGCGGCTAGAAAACCAGTGAGGTCAGTTACGGCTCCGCCACCTACGCCGACAAGTAAATCTCCACGAGTAAAACCGGAAAGATTAAGCTTATTCCAAAGAGCAAAGAGAACATCTGAGCTTTTGCCTGCCTCGCCATCTGGAATTTCGAAAATATCAAGCTTTCCTGAACTTAAATCTATTGCACTCAGTTGCTCTCTCATATTTGAAGAAACAACAACGCCAATTTTTTGACGGTCTTTTGAAAGCTCTTGCAAATTGGAAAGCCAGTTGGTATCGATGAAGACCGAATATTTTCGATCGGCAGTAATTGATATCTCTCTTGTCATCTCATTAACCTCTCAATTCGTAGGCAATAAGAATTTCATCCACGATCTTCTCGGCGGACTTACCGTCAACTTCAACTGTGTAGCTGGATAAAGATTCGTAGATAGGCGCTCTCTCATTCATGAGTGTCTGCCATTGAGCACGTGGGCTCCCGAGCAGTAATGGCCGATCTCTGTTAAAACCGACCCGGGATGAAACTTCAGAGAGAGAAATTTTTAGATAAACAATAAATGACCCCGATGCACGAAGGGCGCTCTCTGCATCTTTATTCATGCAGGCACCCCCACCAAGTGAGAGAATCGTTTCATCCTCCAATAAAGCTACGCGTAACGCTATTTTCTCGAGAGCGCGGAATGCATCCTCGCCATCTTCAACAAATATTTCTGAGATCGAGCGTCCACTTTCACCAACAACAATCTCGTCTGTATCTCGATGAGAAAGTGAGAGGCGCTGACTTATTGCCAGAGCTACAGTAGATTTCCCCGCCCCCATGGGACCAATAACGATGATGCGTGGCGCCATGATTGTTACTTGATTATCAAATTATCGAGGTAGGCAAGATAGTTTCGTCGCACCTCTTGTACAGAATCTCCGCCAAATTTTTCAAGGACCGCTTCAGCTAAAACAAGAGCTGCCATCGCTTCTCCAACAACACCTGAGGCAGGGACAGCACAGACGTCAGAACGTTGGTTGATTGCCTTTGCAGCCTCACCTGTTTTAACATCAATCGTATCTAGCGCTTTTGGAACAGTAGAGATTGGTTTCATAGCGATAGAGACTCGGAGAATCTCACCGTTAGACATACCGCCCTCGGTTCCGCCTGCTCGATCCGTGCGTCGAACTATCGACCCCGTTTTAGATCTTTCGATTTCATCATGAGCAATCGAGCCTCTCCGTGCCGCGCTCTTAAATCCATCGCCGATCTCTACGCCCTTAATTGCTTGAATTCCCATCATCGCACCAGCTAAACGTGAATCAAGGCGACGATCCCAATGAACATGTGAACCAAGACCCGGCGGTAAGTTGTATGCAAGTATTTCGCAGACTCCTCCGAGAGTATCGCCGTCGGCATGTGCTGACTCAATCTCTTTAACCATATCCGCTGAAGTTTTCGGATCAGCGCAACGAACAGGATCATTATCAATTCGCTGCACCTCCGAAATATCCGGAAGAGGCGCTCCCTCTGGAATAGCTACTGAACCGATAGCTGTTACGTGACTTAAAATTTCAATCCCTACGGCTTGCTTGAGAAAAGCACGAGCTATTGCTCCCATAGCAACGCGTGCGGCGGTCTCGCGCGCACTGGCTCTTTCTAAGATTGGTCGCGCATCATCAAAATCGTACTTTTGCATTCCAACTAGATCTGCGTGGCCAGGGCGTGGCCGTGTAAGTGGCGCATTGCGCGCAAGATTTGAAATTTCATCGAGTGGTACGGGATCGGCAGACATAACTTTCTCCCACTTTGGCCATTCGCTATTTCCCACCGTGAGCGAGATAGGGCCGCCTTGCGAGATTCCTAATCTCACACCACCGAGAATTGAAACCTTATCCGCCTCAAAATTCTGTCTCGCTCCTCGTCCTGTACCAAGGCGACGACGCGACAGATGGAAGTCGATATCAGCTGTAGTTATTTCGATATGGGCTGGTAACCCTTCGATAATTGCCGAAAGGGCGGGACCATGGGATTCACCAGCTGTTATCCAACGCATAGGGATATTCTCTCAGATAAATGGTGATGGTGAGTCGAATTTTGCTCGGCTTCAGCTCAAAAAGTTAGATAAACAGAGACGAATGGAACCAGGATGGCTGGAGCCAAAGGTATCTCGCCCTTCAACGACCTTTCGACCAATCGATGGAAAATAATTGATAAAACAGTGCAGACCGAGAAAAGAATCCATGTACGAGAATCAATAACCACTTCGCCTTGCAGAACAATGAGAATCGTCAGCAGTTTCAAATCGCCCATGCCTACCTTCGATAGTATCCCCAGAATCCAGATGAAGATCAGGATAAGCACGATCTTGACTTGAGAGATCTGATGCACGGGGTACAACAAGGCGATTATTAGAAATAGTAAAGAGATATTTGGAATCCGATGAAATCTAATGTCGCTAAACGAGATATAGAGCGTGATACCAATAAGAAGAAGATCCAAAACGATGTGAAGCATTTAAGGATTGTAGAGAGTTCACTCCACGTGGTTTTTATCCCTGTGGATTACTTGAGAGCAGAAATCAAAATCGGGCGAATGTCATTTGCCAACGCCTCATAATCGAGATTTTGCCCTGAAACAAGCTCAGCTTGGGCGATGCCTTGATAGAGCAACATCTCGCTTCCATTGATAACCGTTCCGCCTGAATCTAGCCATCGTGAAGCTAGGACTGTTGGCCATGGCATATAAATCACATCGAAAAGTACGGCGCGATTATGGTTATCTGATTTTGAACTTTGCATGAGACTTCCAGCAACTGAATTGGCAAGTACATCTGCCGCACCCGCTGGAGTTGTATTTACAATTAGATCGTAAGGAGTGAAATCTGGTGTATCACTCCAGCGAAGATACGAAAATTCTGCACGTGTGACTGCCGATTCCAGTACTGCGCTACGCGTACTCGTTCTTCCCAGTACCGAGATTTTCTCCGCAACATCATCGAGTGCTCCGACCACCGCACGCGCTGTTCCACCTGCACCCAAGACAAGGACGGAGTTGAATTTTCTATGCCCTGATGATTCAAGCGCCTTAAGAAAACCAATTCCATCTGTTGAGTGGAGAGACCATTTCTGAGTCCGCTTAATCAAGGTATTTGCAGATTGGATTCGATGAACCAAGGGATCAATATCGACATCAAGTGAGAGCGCTTCCTCTTTAAGCGGCATGGTCAGCGAGAAATAATCATAATCATTCTGGTTTTTTTCAAGGAATGATTGCAAACCTCCGCTGGAGACTTCTATCGCCTGATAACTGACAGGAATATTCAACTGCGAAAAAATAGATCGATGAAGCAGCGGTGAGAGTGAGTGAGAAACAGGAGAGCCTAAAACCGCGCCCTTACACGCCAAGTTACTCATTACTCAAACTTACCTGAACGAAGGTTCTTCTTGTATAGGACTTTCCATTCATTGAATTGAGAGAAACTTGCTGTGAACCTGGTATCGCCAGGAGCTACCGTAATAAAGTAAAGCCAATCCCCCGATTCAGGGTTAGCTGCTGCCTCCATTGCTGGCTTGCCCGGGTTATTAATCGGAGTTGGCGGAAGACCGTAGTTTCTATATGTGTTGTATGGAGATTTAAGAAAAGTGGATTTGGTCGAGAGGAAAATCGAACCCCTTACGCCCATTATGTAATGAACCGTCGAATCGAATTGCAATGGCATACCAATTCGTAAGCGATTTCTAACTACTTGGGAGACTTTCCGATAATCAATCGGATCGGCTTCCGCCTCAACAAGTGAAGCAATCGTCAATAGCTCCACCGGAGAGAACTTGCCTAACGGCTGCGAAATTCCAGCACTCTTCATCTCTGACAGTCCACGCGCGACGATAGTTGCAATGACTTCCGTTAAAGGAGTTTTAGATGCAAAACTGTATTGTGATGGGTAGAGTAAGCCTTCAAGAGATTTGAATCCTACGGGAGCCTTTACTAACGAGAAACTTTCTTCGATTTCTTTTTTTGTATAACCAATCTCGAGCAGCCTACCCTTGATCTCTGAAACCCATGCACCTTCATTAATTGCAATGAGATTTGCTATTCGCTTTGAATCCAGCAATTGATTGAGCGCATCAAGAGCGCAGATTTGGCGATCAATCTGGTGCAGACCAGGAGCAATGGAGGCAGCTCGAGGGTCAGCAACAGCAACTCTGAAGAATGATTCGGAGGATTTGACGACACCTTGCTCTTCGAGTTTAGTCGCTATTGATGCTCCCGTTTCGCCTGCGAGAACGCTAATACTGGCGGATCCTAAATCACTTGAAGCGCATTCAAAATCAGGTGCACGAGTAGTTCCTGGCTTTACGAAATCTAGGAATCCGATAATTGAAATCGCAATGAGAACACCTAGTAACCCGCGAAGATTATCTCTTTTCAATGCGAAGTCCTTGTTCGAGTATCGCAACTGCGCTCATTGAATCAATGAGTAATTTTGACTCTTTGGAGTTCTTGCCGGAGTCTTGAAGTAATCTCGCTGCACTCACTGTACTTAATCTTTCGTCAACCAATGTGAGAGGAACTTCTGTTAAAAGAGCGAGGTTAGCTTTAAACACTTCCACAAATGCTGCCGATTCGCCGTCAGCCCCAGATAGATGTTTTGGGTTACCAATAAAAATCTCTATTGGCTCATACTCGTCAATGAGCTTTGAAATCTGCTGGTTGAGCTTTGGATGAGCCGTCGATAAGAACGGTAGCGGCGTTGCAAGAATTCCATCTGGATCACAGATAGCGACACCTATTCGGACTGAGCCATAGTCGAAAGCTAATCTTCGCCCACGAGTGCTCATGAGAATTAAATACCTGAGATAGATGAAGCGATTGCAGAAATAGCCTCGGGAGACTTCTTTGAATCGCTGCCGCCGCCTTGAGCAAAATCATCTTTACCGCCACCGCCACCGCCAAGAACGGTGGAACCGATTTTCACCAGAGCACCAGCTTTGATTCCAAGTTTTCTAGCTTCATCGCCGACGGCAGATACGAGCACGGGTCGACCACCAGTGCTGCTTATGAGAGCAACAATCGCCAATGGTGAACGCTGACGGAGTTCAAGGGCAATGGAGCGAAGATCTTCGCCAGAAATGCCATCTGCAAGAACAGAACCGATAAATGAGAAGTTGCCTATCTGCTTAGCTTGATCTGAAATCGAAGAGATACTTGCCATTGCTTGAGCCGAACGTAGCGCTGCGAGTTCTTTCTCTACATCACGTAACTTATCGAGCAAACCTTGAATCTTCTCTGGTAGTTCTTCGCTTCGACTTCCCTTAATGAGCGAAGTCAGCGAATTAAGGAGAATATGTTCGCGAGTCAGGAATTGATATGCATCGGCTCCCACAAGAGCCTCTACGCGACGCACACCCGCGCCGATGGAAGATTCACCCAGTAACTTAACAACACCGAGTTGTCCTGATGAACCGACATGTGTTCCACCGCAGAGCTCGCGAGCCCAATCACCAACGCTGACAACTCGCACTTCATCGCCATACTTCTCACCGAAAAGCGCCATCGCGCCAATTTTCTTCGCAGATTCTTGGGACATAACTTCGGAAGTTACCGAGAGATTTTCTAGCAGAAGTGAATTTACGCGACCTTCTACATCACTTAATATCAAATCAGAGACAGCTCCAGTTGCTGGGAAATCAAAGCGGAAACGACCAGGTGAGTTCTCAGAACCAGCCTGAGTGGCAGTTTCTCCCAGGATTTCGCGGAAAGCTTTATGAACCATATGGGTCGCAGTATGAGCACGGGAAATGGCATTGCGTCGTTCATTATCAATCTCTGCGAAACCACTTTCGCCGAGCGAAATATCGCCTGAAATTACACGACCTCTATGAGTTGATAGCCCTTTTATGGGTGACTGAACATCTGAAATCTCAATTACCGCGCCATTGGCCATAGTAATTGTTCCACCATCTGCAAGCTGTCCCCCACCTTCAGCGTAGAAAGGCGTCGTATCCAAGATGATTTCAACCTCATCATTTGCACTAGCGCTATTTACCGAAACTCCGTCAAGCAAGATTCCGGAGATCTTTGCTTCGCTCTTTACATGTGTATATCCAATGAAGAGCGTCGAACCTTTCTCATCAGCAATCTTCTTATACTCAGATAAATCAGTATGGCCGCTCTTCTTTAACTTTGCATCTGTCTGAGCGCGTACGCGCTGTTCCTTCATTAAACGTCTGAAACCATCTTCATCAACTTCTAGGCCATCTTCACGAGCCATCTCCAAGGTCAAATCGAACGGAAAACCATAAGTGTCATGAAGCTTGAAAACTTCATCACCGGAGAGAACGCTCTTCCTCTCCGACTTCAATGCCGCTGAAGCAAGATCAAATATTTGAGTACCACTTTTGAGAGTCTGAAGGAAACTCTCTTCCTCCGAGGTAGAGACCGAGAGAATTCTCTTCTTATCACTTATCAGTTCAGGATATTGAGCACCCATAGCCCCGATAGCAGCCTCAGTTAATTGTGAAATTACCGGATCGTTAGTTCCTAGTAGGCGCATGTTACGAATTGTGCGTCGCATCATCCGTCTAAGAACATAACCTCTACCTTCGTTTCCGGGAGTAACGCCATCACCGATAAGCATCGCCGCTGTACGCGCATGATCTGCAATTACGCGGAGTGAAATATCACTCTTTTCGTTCGCTCCATATTTGACCCCGGTGAGTGCGGTCGCTACCGAAAGAATCTGCATAGTTGTATCTATCTCGTAGATATTTTCAACTCCTTGCAGGAGAGCCGCTACGCGCTCTAGTCCGAGACCAGTATCGATGCTCTTAGCAGGAAGTTCACCGAGAATTGGATAACCATCTTTACCTCCACCAGCGCCTCGTTCATTCTGCATAAATACGAGGTTCCAAATTTCAAGGTAACGGTTTTCGTCAGCGATCGGTCCACCATCGGCACCGTAGGCAGGCCCACGGTCGAAGTAGATTTCCGAGCAAGGACCACACGGTCCAGGAACGCCCATCGACCAGAAGTTATCGGCCATATCTCTTCGCTGAATTCGCTCGCGCGGGATACCGATTTTTTTATGCCAAATCTCTTCGGCTTCGTCATCGTCGAGATAAACCGTTACCCATAAACGATCTTCTGGAAAACCATAACCACCATCGGCAATCGACTTAGTAAGGAGCTCCCATGCCAGGGTGATCGCTCCTTCTTTAAAGTAATCGCCAAAAGAGAAATTTCCGCACATTTGAAAGAAAGAAGCATGTCGTGTTGTCTTTCCCACTTCATCGATATCAAGTGTGCGTACGCATTTTTGTACCGACGTTGCCCGTACATATGGCGGGGTTATCTCTCCAAGGAAATAAGGTTTAAAGGGAACCATACCCGCGTTTACTAGAAGAAGGTTGGGATCGTCGGCAATCAATGAGGCCGATGGGACAACGGTATGGGTAAGACCTAGTGAGTTGCCACTTTCGAAGAAGTTAAGCCAGCGCGATCGAATATCTGCAGATAACACGAGAGATAACTACTCCGACTTCTTCTTATTTTTTCGACCTTTGCTTACTTGGGCTGCTGAGATCAGCGCACCAGCGACCTTTACAGCCGCGCCATTCTTATCCATAAAACCAGTTGCCGCATCTGTCACTCGATTGCTCACATCTTCTACATTCTTTGTAATGCGAGCGAAGCTTTCCAGTGGGCTGTTGATTAGCTCGAGCGTTCTCGTCGATTCTTCAAGCAGGGGTGTCGTATCTGTGGTGAAAGCTTTGAGCGAAGTTGAAGCTTCGTCAATCAACTTGCCTAGTCGGACAACGGCGTAGGCGATTGCTACAGCGATGACAAGGAGAGAGATTGAAGCGATGATTGTTGCAATTCCACCTGGGCCCATGTTTCTAGCCTACCTGACCTCTTCTTTAGGAGGAGTCCAATCGATGGCTGCCTCTCTTCGTTGCGCGGGCGTGATTGGCGTAGGAGCTCCGGTTAATGGATCTCCACCGCTAGCAGTCTTAGGGAATGCGATTACTTCGCGAATCGAATCAGAGCCGGTAAGTAGCGCACAGACGCGATCAAGGCCAAGCGCAATCCCGCCATGCGGTGGCGGTCCGTAATTGAAAGCTTCTAGAAGAAATCCAAACTTGCTTATCGCTTCCTCGTCACTGAGACCAATAACAGAGAAGACATCTTTCTGAATGTTTCTGTCATGGATTCGGATTGAGCCTCCCCCTAACTCGGTTCCGTTAAGAACGATGTCATAGGCATAGGCGAGAGCTGATGCAGGGTCACCCTTAAATGTTGAAGCAAACTCTGGCTTTGGTCCTGTAAATGGGTGGTGAACTGCTGTCCAGCCACCGTTATCAGTAGGTTCGAACATCGGCGCATCTACAACCCAAAGAAATTCCCATTTTCCTTCAGCAATCAATCCACCGCGTTTTCCAATTTCAAGGCGCGCTGCACCGAGAAGTTGTTGAGACGCGGCGCGATCTCCAGCTGCGAAGAAAATCGCATCTCCTGGTTTAGCGCCAACGAGTGCAGCGATTCCGGCTTGTTCAGTTTCAGAAATATTCTTTGATACTGGTCCTCCAAGAGTGCCATCAGTATTTATAAGAATATAAGCAATACCTTTTGCGCCACGGGCCTTTGCCCAATCTTGCCACGCATCGAGCTCGCGACGAGGAGTATCAGCTCCCCCTGGCATTACAACTGCGCCGACATATGGTGCTTGGAAGACTCTAAATGGGGTCTGGCTAAAGAAATCAGTTACTTCGACTAACTTGAGATCAAAACGAAGATCCGGTTTGTCAGAACCATAATCACGCATCGCATCGGCATAAGTCATGTGCTTTATTGGGGTAGGAATTTCATAACCAACAGCTTCGCGCCAAACCTTCACCAGAATCTTTTCAGCGACAGCTAAAACATCTTCTTGATCTACAAAGGACATTTCGATATCAAGCTGGGTAAATTCAGGTTGACGATCGGCCCGAAAATCTTCATCACGGAAACAACGCGCTATTTGATAATAACGTTCCATACCGGCAACCATAAGGAGCTGTTTAAATAATTGCGGCGACTGCGGAAGGGCATACCAGCTGCCTGGTTGTAAACGCACGGGAACGAGAAAGTCGCGTGCACCTTCAGGAGTCGAACGTGTCAGGTACGGTGTCTCAATCTCGTGGAAATCAAGATCTTCCATAACTCTGCGAATAGCTGATGTAACTTTTGAACGTAAACGTAGATTGGCAGCTGGACGTTCGCGACGTAGGTCGAGGTAACGGTAGCGAAGACGAACTTCTTCGCTAATTTCAACATCGTTTCCAGAGTCGATAGGAAATGGAAGCGGAGCAGATTCGCTAAGAACCACAATTTCAGATGCGAGAACTTCAATCTCGCCCGTAGCGATATTCGAATTCTCATTTCCTTCAGGTCGAACACGTACTAAACCTTTTACCTGTAGACACCACTCCGCGCGTAGTGAGCCGGCGAGGGCTTCATCACTGATGACAACTTGAACAGAGCCTGTTCCATCTCGGAGGTCGATGAAGGCGACTCCCCCGTGATCGCGACGACGCGAAACCCATCCCGCTAGGGTGACTTCACTACCTGCGTGAGCAGCGCGTAAAGTTCCGGCATCATTCTTTCGTAACATGGTTCTCTCGTCCTATATCTCGTTGCAGGCTCAAAACAAGCCCTATAGATGCCGGGGGTTTTACGCCAAAGCACCTTTCAATTCGCTCATCTTAACCGATATTGATGTTCCATCATTCATCCGTTTAAGGGTTACTAGCCCACTTTCTAGCTCTGCACTACCAATTACGACCAGATACTGAGCACCGCTCTTATCTGCTCCTTTTACAGCGCCCTTCAACGATTTATCTCCGAAGGAAACCTCGACAGTTACCCCTTCAATTCTCAAATCTGCAGCAAGTTTGAGTACAGAGATTTTCGCCGATTCATCGAGTGCAATTAGAAAGAGATCAGCATTGAAGCTTTGCTCAGGCAAGCTAGCTTCAGCGATGGCAGCAAGAAGTGCTCTATCGACACCTAGTCCAAAACCAATTCCAGAAAGTGGTTGTCCACCAAGTGTCTCCATCAACCCGTCATAGCGACCGCCACCACCAATACCGCTCTGCGCACCAAGTCCATCGTGGATAAATTCAAAAGTAGTACCGGTGTAATAATCAAGACCACGCACCATTCTTGGATTGATTACGAATGCAACTCCTAGCGCATTCAGGTATTCCTGAACTTTAGCAAAATGGTTACGAGAATAATCAGAGAGGTAATCTAGTAATAGCGGAGCTTTAGACATGACTTCAACAACTTCTGCTCTCTTATCGTCAAAGAGACGCAACGGATTCAACGCTGCCCTTGCTGTTGTCGCTTCATCCAATGAGAGAGATTTGATGTAATTAAGTAAATCCACGCGATGCGCTGCTCTTGATTCATTATCACCAAGAGATGTGATTTCAAGACGATAGTTCTTTAGCCCAAGATTCTTAAATCCTCGATCTGCTATTGCAATTACCTCAGCATCGAGAGCTGGATCATCAACACCTATCGCTTCAATTCCAACTTGATAGAACTGACGATAACGACCAGCTTGAGGTCTTTCAGCACGGAAGAATTGTCCCGAGTACCAGACTTTTACGGGCAATTGTCCACGGTCAAGATTCGATTCAATTACAGCGCGCATCACTCCTGCAGTGCCCTCAGGGCGCAATGTGATTGAACGTCCACCACGATCTTCAAATGTATACATCTCTTTAGAAACTACGTCGGTTGATTCACCCACACCCCGATTAAAGAGCGAGGTATCTTCAAAGACAGGTAGCTCCATCAATTGAGACCCTGCTAATTTTGCCGGAGCAATGAGTTGATTTCGCACCCATTCGAAGCCACGAGATTCGGGCGGGAGATATTCTCGGACGCCCTTTGGCGCTTGTATTTTCTCATTCTTCATAATGCTCTCCCTTATGCCAATTCTTTCAAATACGGATTGTTCATGCGCTCTAATTTGATTGTTGTCTCTTGCCCGTGTCCCGGTAAGACACGAATATCGTCGCTTAGCGGAAGAATTTTGCTCGTGAGAGTCTTGCGCATCTCGCTCGCACTGCCCGATGGAAGATCGGTCCTGCCTATCGAACCCGCAAAAAGAACATCCCCACTAATCAGGAGCTCCTCGTTAATCATAAACATCAATGAACCTTTGGTATGTCCTGGGGCATGAATGGCGCGAATGTTAAGGCCAATGAATTCTAAGCTAGCACCATCGCGCAGCGCCTGCACATCTTCTGGTTCATCAAATTGCATCGCACTTAGGTGGCTTGCAAATTCTGGGCTGAGAATCCCAGCTGGTTCTGCTATAAAACGACGATCCTCTGAATGTATATATGTTGGAATCTCATAACCATCTGCCAGGGCCTTGATGGAGAATGTGTGATCGAGATGTCCATGTGTGAGAAAAGCGGCGACTGGCTTAAAGCCTTCTTCTGAAACAATAAGTTCGATCTCCGACGATATTCCACTGCTAGAAATAGACGAGATATCAGATGCGCCAGGATCGACGATGATGCATTCACCCCGAGCCTCGTTGGCTATTACCCAACAATTGGTAGCGAACATAGGGGCTACAAATGAGCGTACGAGCACCTCTTTTGCCCCTCTCTGACCCCAGAATTGAGGTGATTTTCGTGGTGAGTAGGGACAGGGTACCTTTTACTCACTCGAATTGAGCTGATTACCGCTCATCTTTGAGCACCATATCGATAACAACGAAGGCTGAATGCCGACGCGCTGAAAGGGACCATCATGACAACGCCTATCAATCCATCAGAGTTAGCCAATCCATCTGAAGTAGCAAAAATTGGAACTCCAGCCCTTAGCGCTGCATCAGCACTTATTGGCGATCCTTCTCGCTTTGGTTATGTAGCAGATGATGGAACAGTCTTTGTTAAAACCCCACAGGGAGATAAGGCTGTTGGCTCTTACCCTGGAAAGAGCGCTGAAGAAGCCCTTTCATATTTCGTACGTAAATTTGAGGCGCTCGCATCAGAGGTTGCACTCACTGCCGCTCGAATTACCAGCGGTGCCATGGTTCCACAAGATGCTTACGAAGCAGTGAAAAAATTACGTGCCCAAGTGTCTGAGTTAAATGGCGTCGGTGATCTTGCAGCCCTCGCCGCATCTGTCGAACAAATCGAACCGCTCATTGAAGGTCACCGCGAAGCCTACGAAGCGAAGAAGGCTGAAGAGGCCGCTGCTAAGGCCGCGCGACGCGATCAGATAATTATCGAAAAAGAGAAGATTGTTGCTGAAGCTGAGTCTTTAGCTCTCTCTGAATCTTGGAAGGCGACTGGAGATCGCCTCAAAGTTCTTCTCGACGAATGGAAAGCGGCACCTCGCTTAGATAAGAAGGTGGATGCAGATTTCTGGAAGCGATTCTCAGCATCACGAAATAAATTTGATAAGCGACGTCGCGCGCACTTTGCACAACTTGAAAGTATCACCGAGAAAGTTTCTGGCGAAAAAGAGGCGCTCGTATTAGAGGCAGAGAAGCTTGCTACAAGCAGCGATTGGGTGAGCACTGCTCGCCGCTTCAAGGCGTTGATGGATCTTTGGAAGGCAGCAGGTCGCGGAAAGCGCTCTGATGACACTAAGCAGTGGGCACGTTTTAAAGCTGCGCAAGATCAATTCTTCACAGCAAAGAGCGCTGACCTTGAAAAACGCGAAGTAAGCATGGCTGCTAACCTCATTAAACGTGAAGAGCTCTTGCCTAAAATCGAAGCTCTCCTTCCCTTTACCGACGTAAAAGCAGCCAAGGCATCACTTCGTGAACTTATGAACGAGTGGAGCAAAATTGGAATAACTAATCGCGACAAGCGTGCCGCCCTCGATGCTCGAGTAGCTGTCGTAGAAGATGCAATCAAGAGCGCTGAAGCAGAGCTGTGGCGCAAGAGTGATCCTGCCGCTAAAGCACGGGCAGCCGATGTCGTGAAGCAACTTTCAGATTCGATTGAGAGCTATGAGAAAGCAGCTACTAAGGCTACTGCCGCAGGAAACGCTAAGAAGGCTAAAGAAGCGAGCGAATCAGCGGCAGCGCGTCGTATCTGGCTTGCCGAAGCCGAAAAATCTCTCGCCGAGTTTCAGTAACTCCCCTTAATTAGGTTCGATAAACGTCGTAGACACCCTCAACATTTCGAACTGCAACGAGAACAGAATCTAGGTGCTTTGCATCCGCCATTTCAAATGTGAACTTTGAAATGGCTACGCGATCTTTCGAGGTGCTCACAGCTGCGCTCAAGATATTTACGTGTTGCTCTGAGAGTGTTCGCGTAACATCTGCCAATAACCGCGCGCGATCGAGCGCTTCTACTTGAATATTAACTAGGAAGATACTTGCCGCACCCGCCAACCAGGAGACTTTCACTAATCGCTCAGGTTGGTGCAGCACTAAGTCCGCGCCATTAATGCAATCTTCCCGATGGACTGAAATACCAGAGCCCTTTGTAATAAAGCCAATAATCGGATCTCCGGGAACTGGTGTACAGCAGCGAGCGAGCTTTACGAGAACATCATCAACACCTTCAACCTTAATTGCGCTACTCGTTCTCTTTGATGCCGAATTTGAAGTTGGAATAATTTCGATTGATTGCTCAGGATGTGAATCTTCAACTCCAAGGGAGTGTACGAGTTTTTCGATGACAGAGGCCGCTGAGATATGTCCGTCACCAACTGAGCTGTAAAGCGAATCAATATCTGCATAATGGAGTTCATGCGCTAGTTCGAGAAGAGAGTGACCCGCAAAAATTTTCTGCAAGGGCAGACCTGCCTTGCGCATTTGGCGAGCAATAGATTCACGTCCAGCATCAATAGCTTCTTCGCGACGTTCTTTGCTAAACCATGCCTTGATCTTTGAGCGAGCACGCGGGCTTTTAACGAAGTTGAGCCAATCGCGACTTGGTCCTGCTAAGTCAGATTTATTGGTCACAATCTCTACGACATCACCGTTAGAGAGCTTTGATTCAAGTGGTACCAAGCGACCGTTGACCTTCGCTCCCGCACAACGTAGCCCTACATCGGTATGAACAGAGAAAGCAAAATCGACAGGAGTACTTCCGCCAGGAAGTGCAACCACGCTCCCCTTTGGCGTGAAGACAAAAACCTCAGGAGAGCCCAAATCAAAACGCAACGCCTCGAGGAATTCAGAAGGATCTTCAGTCTCCTTCTGCCATTCGTGAAGTTGACGCAACCAGAGCATCTCTGGCGATTTACTCTCTGCGCCCTCTTTGTACTTCCAATGCGCTGCGATACCAAACTCAGCTCGACTATGCATCTCATAGGTCCGAATCTGGATTTCAATAGCTTTTCCATTGGGTCCAATTACAGTGGTATGCAAAGACTGGTAAAGGTTGAACTTCGGCATTGCAATATAATCTTTGAATCGGCCGGGAACCGGACTCCATCTCGCGTGGATTGATCCCAATACGCTGTAGCAATCTTTAACATCATTTACGAGGACTCTAATACCTACTAAATCATAGATATCGTTAAATTCGCGCCCTCTGACCACCATCTTCTGATAAACAGAGTAATAATGCTTCTTTCTTCCTGTCACGGTTGCATTGATTGCGTCTTTGAGGAGATCGGCCTCAACTGTTGCGATCACTTCTGCGGTCAAGGAATCACGTGAAGGTGAACGTTCAGCAACAAGCCTTGCAATTTCTTCATGTTTCTTTGGCTCGAGAACTGCGAAACTTAAGTCTTCAAGCTCCCACTTGATTGCGTTCATACCTAATCTGTGTGCAAGAGGGGCATAAATATCGAGGGTCTCTCGTGCCTTGCGAGTTGCATTCTCTGAAGAGACATAACTCCAAGTTCGAGCGTTATGAAGTCGATCAGCCAGCTTAATCACCAGAACCCTTATATCCCGTGACATAGCAATAACCATTTTGCGAACGGTTTCAGATTCTGCTGTCGGGCCATAGGTAAGCTTGTCGAGTTTGGTCACACCGTCGACAAGATTAGCTACCTCATCTCCGAAGTCTTTACGCATCTCTTCGATTGAATATGGCGTATCTTCGATTGTGTCGTGCAGAAGCGATGCGACAACTGTTGTGATATTTAGGCCAAGGTCGGCCAAGATGGCAGAGACCGCAACCGGGTGAGTGATGTACTCCTCGCCAGATTTTCTTAACTGGCCTTTGTGCGCCTGATTTGCTACGTCGAAGGCTCGAAGCAGCAACGACTCATCCACCTCATCGTAGTGCTCCTTAAGTGAAGCTAGGAGTGGATCGAGAAGGGTGTGATCTGCCATGAGGGGCTCGGTTTTACTTGCGGCCCTTACGTTTTGGTTGATTGCGAGGACCACGAGTTTGCACTGGTCGAGCCGAGGTAACAGTAGCTACGGCAGCAGGTGTTGCACCACGAGCTTCCACTCTCTTACGAAGCGCAATCATTGCTGGCTCTTTTTCACGGAGTGATGCCAAGAATGGTGGCGCGATAAAGATCGAAGAGTAAGTGCCAACCGCTAGACCGATAAAGAGGGATAGTGAAAGGTCTTTCAGCGTTCCCGCACCAAGTAATCCGGCTCCAACAAAGAGGATAGATGCCACAGGAAGAAGCGCGATAATTGATGTATTGATTGAGCGAACAATTGTCTGGTTTACGGCAAGGTTAGCCGCATCCGAATATGTTGACTTGCCTGTCGCTGCAATCGATTTTGTATTCTCACGCACTTTATCAAAGACGACAACTGTGTCATAGAGAGAGTAACCCATAATAGTTAGGAAGCCGATGATGGTTGCTGGTGTGACATCGAAGCCAACCAATGCATAAATACCAACGGTGATAAAAACATCGTGAATAACGGCGAGGATTGCAGCTAGCGCCATCTTGGGTTCAAATGTCATCGCCAGGAAGATAATGACCACAAGCAAGAATCCAAAGAGACCATAGAGCGCCTTCTTAGTAATTTCTTTACCCCACGACGGCCCAATGATTTGAGTATCAATGCTTTCAATCTGGACGCTAAAGGCTTTAACAAGAGCATCTTCAACACCGTTTGACTGTGCTGTTGTCAAAGTACCCGTCTGGATTCTGATCTTATCGTCACCAATTTTCTGAACAATTACTTCTCCAGGAATACCGGTTGATTCAACTGCCGAGCGAGCCTCTTCAACAGAGATCCCACTCTTATTTACCGTGTAAGAAGATCCACCCTTGAACTCAATGCCAAGTGAGAGACCTGAAAACAGTAAGGCGCCCATAGATACCAGAATGAAGATTGCTGAGACTGAATACCAGGTCTTGCGGCGACCAATGATATTGAAAGATTTCTCGCCTGAGTAAAGACGTGCTCCAAGACGACGGTTGCCAGTTTTTGTTGACATTAGTTTGCCTCCACGCTTTCGCTCTTAACATCGTTAGTTTGGGCAATCTTCGTATTGCCATCTGCAGAATCTTTAAGTCCGATGCTCTTCGCAGAGAAACCAGAGAAACGGTGTCCTGAAGAGAAGAACTTTGATTTAGCGATCAAAGTAAGCATTGGCTTGGTAAAGAAGAAGATAACAATCAAGTCGATTACTGTGGTAACGCCGAGCGCAAATGCGAATCCGCGAACTCCACCGACAGCAAAGAAGTAGAGGAGGACTGCGCAAATAAGTCCAACCATATCGGCGACGATGATTGTGCGACGCGCGCGTGCCCAACCTGATTCGACAGCTGAACGAAGGGTTCTGCCCTCACGAACTTCGTCTCGAATACGTTCGAAGTAGACGATAAATGAATCTGCCGTTGTTCCGATTGAAACAATAGTTCCAGCGATACCGGCCAAAGTCAGGGTGAATCCAATCCATGCTCCGAGTACTGCATAGGTGAGATAAAGAAGTCCACCCGCGATAAAGAGCGAGCCAACGGTTACGAAACCGAGTGCTCTGTAGTAGAAAATTGAGAAGAGAAATACCAGGATTAATCCTAGGAGACCGGCCAAGAGACCGGCATTAAGCTGATCTGCACCGAGTGTTGGTGATACTTGCTGAACTTCTCCGCGATCGAAGGCGAGTGGCAACGCACCGTACTTGAGCACATTAGCAAGATCTTCAGCTTCGACCTTTGTGAAGCTTCCGGTGATTTGTGCACTTCCTGATGGAATCGCTTCGTTAATTGATGGAGCAGAAACAACTAATCCATCTAGAACGATTGCAACCTGATTAGCAGGTGATGGTAAAGATGTAACACGGGCAGTCAGAGCTCCAAATGCCTTTGTGCCTTCACCGTTAAAGGTAAGCGAAACGATGTACTGAGTACCGGTCTGCTGATCAACACCGTACTCAGCCTTAGAAACTTGTTGACCAAGAACTTCAGCTGGAGCAAGAATAAATTTTGAGGAGCCTTGTCGATCGCAAGCGACTACTAGTTCAGATGGTGCATCAGCTCCCGTACCTTGAAGATTCTCTGGGTTGGTGCAATCTAGTGCTGCAAATGCTGCATTCACTTCAGCTGAAACTCCGGCAACTGGTGTCGCGGTCTCTGTGCCTGTTCCAGGCAATCCAACCGCCGTAGCTAAGACTTGGCGGAAACGAAGTTCGGCGGTCTGACCTACCAAATCTACAACTCGACGACCTGAGTCGCCCGGAACCGAAATCAAAATCTGACGGTTCGTTCCACTTCCTTGTGAGGAAACTTCTGACTCTGCAACACCTAATGAGTTGACGCGCTGGCGAATAATTGAGACCGCCTGGTCGATAGCCTCTGCGGTGATTTTATTTGAATCATTTGAGGCGCGAGGCTGAAGCGTGACACTTGTTCCGCCACGTAGATCAAGGCCCAGGCGGAGGGAGGTGGCGCCTTGAACTAGCGCTGTCGCAAGAAGGCCAAGGATGAGTACGGCCAATAATGCGAGTGCGCGAGCTGGGCGTCCAGAGCTCTTTACAGTTTTAGATGGAGTGGACATAAGAGCGGAGTCTACGTGCTACTCCGCCTGTGTGTCGAAAAGAGAAGCGGTCCCCGTAGGCGGCTTTCGGCCAATATGGCGATAACCAGCCTCGGTCGCCACTCGCCCGCGTGGAGTACGGGCCATCAGCCCATTCCTGACTAAGAACGGTTCTGCCACTGATTCAACAGTTTCGCTCTCTTCTCCCACCGCGATTGCAAGAGTTGAGAGCCCGACTGGTCCACCACCGAAGCGATCGATAAGTGCGGTTAGAACAGCGCGATCTAAACGATCTAGCCCAAGTTCATCAACTTCATACATAGTCAAGGCTGCTAATGCATGTTTATGAGTAAGTGCGGAGGAACCATTTACCTGGGCAAAATCTCGAACTCTACGTAAGAGACGATTTGCAATTCGGGGTGTTCCACGGGAACGCCCTGCAACTTCTGCGACCGCATTCTTATCCATACTCAGCCCCAATAGAGAAGAACTACGTTCGAGGACTTTTTCGAGTTCAGAACTTTCATAGAAATCTAAATGCGCAGTGAATCCAAAACGGTCACGAAGTGGAGATGGAAGCAGACCGGCTCGAGTTGTTGCACCGACCAAGGTGAAGTGCGGTAGCTGCAGCGGAATTGAAGTCGCTCCTGGTCCTTTTCCTACAATCACGTCAACCCGGAAATCTTCCATCGCTAAATAGAGCAACTCTTCTGCAGGGCGAGATAGACGATGAATCTCATCGAGGAAGAGAATCTCACCTTCTACTAAGGAAGAGAGAATTGCTGCCAGGTCTCCTGCATGTGTAATTGCAGGGCCACTTGTTATCCGAATCGGTGCACCCATCTCAGCAGCCAAAATCATGGCCAATGTAGTCTTACCAAGTCCCGGCGGGCCGGAGAGCAATATGTGATCAGCGCTCGCACCCCGTGATTTTGCTGCTTGAAGTAAAACGGTCAGCTGTTCGCGAACTCTATGTTGACCGATGAATTCGTCGAGTGATTTGGGACGTAGCGCTAGCTCTGCAGCACTTTCTTCCCCATTACTTCCCGAGAGCGAAGGATCTACGATTCTTTCGCTCATCGTCGTCCGCTCTGTAGAGCTAGACGCAATAACTCAGAAATCTCAATCTGTGAAGGATCAGTTGATGTTTCAGATAGGTGCGCAAAGGTCGATGTGATTGCAACATCTGAGTCCTTAGGTGAAAAACCTAGGCCAGTCAGCGCTGCCAAGAGCTGATCGCGAATACCGCTTTGTGCAACTGGAATCTTAGATTCACTCGTGGATGCGTGAATCTTTC
>WLDB01000014.1 GCA_009705035.1 Actinomycetota bacterium
AAGCTAGATGCTGATTTCTGGTTCGGCAACCTACATAAGTGGGCCTCAGCGCCTCTTGGTTGTGGCGTCTATCGCGTAGCGCCACGTTGGCACTCAATCATGCGTCCTTTGATTGTTTCTTGGCAGGATCACGAGGAATACCCATTGCAGTGGGACATGTTGGGAACAGTTGATCTCAGCCCATGGCTAGCAGCTCCGACATCAATCGAGTTTTACGAGAAGATTGGCTGGCACAGAGTCCGTGCAGCTAACACGGCGCGAATGCGTTACGGTCGCGATCTAGTAATGGCCGAACTCGGAGTTGGCGTTGATGAACTGCGTGAAGAAGAGCTACCACTAGGTGTTGTGCGCCTGCACAAGATGGAGGGCGGCCGCGAAGGTTGCATCGCACTGCAGCGCAAATTCGCTGAGGTCTACAAGATCGAAGTTCCGATCACCACTGCATGCGATCAATATTTCATGCGTATCTCTGGTCAGCTCTATAACACCCCAAGTGATTATGAAGCTCTCGTTCTCGCAGTTCGTAAGGAACTTAAGTAATGTCAAAGATTTCACCAGAAGAACTTGCAATACTTGAAGAAATCCAGATGCGCACGCTCTGGCTTGCAGTGCGCATGGTTGATTATGCAAACCACGACCGCGAAAATAATGAAGGAATCAAAGTCGGTGGCCACCAGGCATCTAGCGCATCAATGATTTCTATTCTTACCTCGCTCTATATGCACCATTTAAGCCCGCATGATCGCGTCAGCGTTAAGCCGCACTCATCTCCCGTCTTTCACTCGATTCAATATCTATTGGGTAATCTCGATAAGAAGTACCTCACCATGTTGCGCAGCGCAGGTGGTTTGCAGAGCTATCCATCACGCACAAAAGATCCTGATATCGTCGATTTTTCAACTGGTTCTGTTGGTTTAGGTGCAGCCGCACCTTTATTTGCTGGTGTTACCCGTCGCTATGTTGATGCCCACTTTGGGGCGCGACCACATTCACGTTTTATCGCTCTGATTGGCGATGCCGAACTCGACGAAGGAAATATCTGGGAGGCTGTTGCCGACCCTGCTACCGATGGGATTGGCAATGTGATGTGGGTTGTTGACTTCAATCGTCAATCACTCGATCGTGTTATCCCAGGTATTCGTATCGCACAGTGGCGAGCTCAATTCGAAGCCGCCGGTTGGCATGTTGCAGAAGTTAAATATGGTTCAAAACTGAAGAAAGCATTTGCGCAATCTGGTAGCGAAACCTTTAAGCAATGGTTTGACGATATTCCAAATGAGCAATATCAATCACTCTTTGGCCAGAAGCAAGAAGATCTCCGTGCGCGTTTTCTAGACGGAGCACCTAGTGGTGTAGCTGAACATTTAAAGCAATATTCAGATTCCGAACTCTTTGAGATTCTGAGCGATCTTGGTGGGCACAATATCGAGAGCTTGGTTGAAACTTTTGAGGCGTGCGACGCTGTCACTGATCGTCCGAGCGTTGTTTTTGCTTACACTGTAAAGGGTTGGGGTCTGCCCATGGCAGGAGACCCACGTAACCACTCTGCCCAGATGAGCACTGAACAAATCAATGTACTGCGTGGCAAGATGGGTCTTACAGTTGAAAATGAGTTTGATGCTTTCGCACTAGATACAGCGCCCGGAAAGTTTCTAGCTCTTCGTAGCGCGGCGCTCAAGCGAGCAAGTGCAAGTTCTGAGATTAAAGCGGTTATTCCGACGACTACCAATCCAAAGAGCACCGGCATGATCTCAACGCAAGAGGTCTTTGGTCGCGTTCTTACAGAGGTCAGTCGCGATGAAGCGATTCGCCCATACCTTGTAACGACTGCGCCGGATGTTGCAACATCAACAAACCTCGGTGGCTTCATTAACCGCACCGGAGTTTTTCATCCACAAGAGCTACGTCGCTGGAACGAAGATCCGATGCTCAAGTGGGCAGAGGGACCAACTGGTCAACATATCGAACTCGGTATCAGCGAGATGAACCTCTTTATGTTGCTGGGAATGTTGGGGCTTTCATACGATCACTCAGATCAACCGCTGATTCCTATCGGTACTGTCTATGACCCATTTGTTCTACGTGGTTTAGATGCCTTTATCTATAGCGTGTATTCAGGCGCAAAGTTCATTATCGCTGGTACTCCATCTGGTGTGACTCTTGCGCCAGAAGGTGGTGCGCACCAATCAACAATCACACCATCTGTTGGTATGGAACTTCCGGGCGTTGTCTTGATGGAACCTGCCTATGCGCAAGCACTCGATTGGTTGCTCTGTGATGCCATTGCCCACGTTGCAGGAAGCAAGAGCGATACAACTCCAGATCTGCGACCAAGCGAACTTGCTTTCTATTTCCGCCTGACAACTCGTCCAATTGATCAAGCTCCATTTACAGCAGCGCGCGAGCGTTTAGGTGATGCGCTATTGCGTTCACAGGTTCTAGCCGGTGCATATCGTTTAGTTGATGGTCGCAACGTTGCTGGTTTAACAATTGAAGATGAACATGCTCCGGTAGTGCATCTTGTTGCAACTGGTGCTGTGATGCCTGAAGTTCTTGAGGCGGCGCGCGAACTTGCCAGTGAAGGCGTAGTTGCTCACGTTGTAGAAGTAACTTCTCCGGGCCGCCTTTACGGAAGCTGGCAGCGCACCTTAAAGCAAGGAATTCGCACTGCAAGCACTCCATCTTTTCCTGGTGCACTTCGTCCAATCTTTACAGAGCGCGCTCCGATTGTTTCAATTCATGATGGCGCATCACATGCTATGTCGTGGCTGGGTTCAGCGCTCGGTATGCCACAAGTGGCGATGGGCGTAGATACCTTTGGGCAATCCGGAACAATTGCAGACCTTTATCGAATTCATGATCTCGATAGCGGTTCAATTGTTAATGGAGCTCTAGCTGCGCTCAGTCTTGATGTCTAGAATTTAGATTTATGGAGCTCTCCAATAAAGCGCTAAAGAATCCGATAATTCCTGGGCGCGGAGTCTGCGATCCACATATTCACATCTTCAATAATCGCGCCTATCTCTATGCATCGCATGACTTGTCGCCGCAGAATGAGTTGTGGCATATGGAAGATTGGCAGATCTGGTCTTCGCCGGATTTAGTTAATTGGAAGCTCGAATCAACGCTGCGCCCGGAAGATTTATATATGGGTCCATCACACCAATGTTGGGCAGTTGATGCCGCAACGCGCAACGGTAAATACTTTCTCTACTTCTCTGATGGCAATCAACGAACCGGGGTTGCGGTATCCGATGCGCCAGGGGGGCCATTTACTGATGCTTTAGGCAAGCCGCTTCTCGATGGAACTCTGACTACAACAACGGAATACGACCCTGCAATTTTTATTGATGATGATGGTTCAGCGCATATTCTCTTCGGTGGTCCGGCATGGGCATATGGACCTGGAGCTGGTTATTACATGGCCGAACTCGGTGATGATATGACATCGATAAAAAGCGCACCGCGTCTAATCGAAGTCAATCATGATGCCGATGATAAAGCTTCACTACATAAACATAATGGCACTTACTATCTAACGTGGGCTTCATTTTATGCCACATCTACCAATCTGTATGGCCCATATACATTGAGAGGAAACTTTGGTGCTTCCCCAGATCACGGATCTTTCTTTTCGTTTAACGGACAAGACTTCAACGCCTTTACAATCTTTGATCCGCACTTTGTTCATCGCGCTACCGGAATCACATACATTCATTATCGCGACAATGGTGAAATCGCCACCGATGGTTTGATTGTCGAGATGGGTGTAGGGCAATACGACGCACAATGGAACAAGATTGAAGCTGAATGGTTTATGGCTGCGCACAATTGCGTAAAGCGCGAGAATCCACGACTTGGTTTTGACATGACAGATATCCAAGATGGTTCTTATCTTTACTATCCAAAGATTCGTAATGTGCCAAAGAATGCGTTGATACATTTTTACGCATCGCCAAAAGTTGAAACAAAAATTGAGATTCGCAGTGGCGCTGTTGACGGTGCGCTGCTCGGTACAGCTGAGTTAGCCCCAGGATTTATGGCGTGGAAGGGCTACAAATCTTTTACTACCCAGCTAGAAAATGCGGCAGGGGAGCTAGATCTCTATCTGGTCTTCCGTGGGGCGGGTAAAAGCCTGATAGATCTCGATTGGTTCTCTTTCGCAAAGGGCTAAATCCCTATAACTTTTCGTGATAATCACCCCCATTTCACGCTCAAACGGGTGACCTACCTAAGGTCCATTATCGAATATCCTATAGAATCCTATTTACTTTACCCGCTTTTCTATGCACAATTTGGTCACCGAAGATCACCCTCGATCAGAGGCGAGCAAAGAAGGGTAAATATGAAAAAGAATAATTTGCCGCTGAGCACTCCAGTCACAGCCACTGCGGCTGTATTGGGTTCTGCAGCGCTTTTGTTGGGAGTGCTAACTTCAGCGCCAGCTTCTGCTGCGTTGGGAACTGCTCCAGTAACTCTTACAGTGCAGTATGAAACAACTGCTGCACCAGAAGAAAAATGGAAAGCAATCGCTAAGGAATTCACAAAGAAGTATCCAAATGTAAAGATTGAATTCTCAGCGATTACTAACGAAGCCAAGGGTGGTCCAAATCTTCAGGTCCTCTCATCAGCGGGTGCTCCAGATATTGGATTGATTCCACTGAACTCAAACGTTTATACACAGTTGGTAAAGAACAAGGCGCTTGTTCCACTAAACGGAATTTTCGCAGCAGATAACACTGTAAAGCGTATTGGTCCTCCTGCAGATACTTTGAAGCAGGCTGACGGTAACTATTACGCAGCACCACACAGCGTTGTGTTCTATAACGTCCTTTGGACAAACCCAGTTGCTTTGAAGAAGGCTGGCGTTACTCTTCCAGCAGATAAGCACCTTACAAACGTTACTCAGCTCATTCAGATCTCAAAGAAGTGCGAGAAGGCTGGTTATGCCGGTCTAGCAATGGGTGGAAAGACAAACTTCCAAGCTTCTTGGATGTTCGATGCGATGATGCCATCAGCAGTTTCTGATGCAGCGCTAAACAACTACATCAATAGCTATAAGGAAGATGAGAAGATCACTGCAAAGTGGACTGATGTCGGAATCCTTAAGTCTCTCAAGGCACTTGAGCAGATTGCAAAGGGCGGCGTATACCAAAAGGGTTACCTAGGTATGGACCTCGATCAAGCAACTGCTTACTTCACATCAGGCAAGTCATGCATGCTCCTTGGCGGAACATGGATGCCAGGCGGCGCATTTGAAGCAGATACAAAGGCTGGCACAATGAAGTTCACACCGGGCTTCGCTGTTCTACCTTCAGTCGTAACAGGAAATAGATCAACATTTACTCCTTACTACGGCGATGCTTTTGGTGTTCCAACCAAGTCAAAGAATCAAGAGTGGGCACTTGAGCTCCTTCGTTACTCAGTAAGTGATGAAGGTCAGCGCATTGGTGTACTTGAGGCTTCAGGTAACTTCCCTGCAGTCAACACAGTTCCAAAGTCTGCTTACACAAAGATCCCAAAGATTGTTCTCGATGTGCTTTCACACGTTGAGGAGTACGGAGCAAAGTCAGGATGGACCTCAGAAGTTCCAGGTGCATACGGACAAGCGTTCCTCAATCCACTGATCCAGAAGTTGCAAGAGGGCAAGACAACAGCTGCACAGATCGGAAAAGATCTTCAGGCTGAATTGCTCAAGGTTCGAAAGAACGGCCTATAAAGGTTAGTTCTTTGAACATCTTGTAAGACGAATAAGAAATGAATACGAAGCCCGGCCCTGACTTAGAAAGAGAGATGTTGTGACTAGTTTGAAGGAAGTTCAATCAAAAGAGTCACAACATCCTAAGCAGGGCCGGGTTTTTCGTTCTAAAAAGAAGAAAATCGGATTAGACGGAACGAATATTCGCAGCGCCAAGTTTGCGCTGATACCGGTATTTGTTCTTCTCTTCCTCTTCTTGGGTCTACCAGTCATCAACTCAATCCAGCTCAGCTTCTCTCGCTGGGGCGGCCTTGGCCCACTAGAGCCAGTTGGTTTCCAGAATTACACAGATCTATTTGCTGACGAGCAGATGCGGTATTCATCGCGCATCACTGTTCTTTATGCGTTCTCAGTTGCAATCGGGGTAGTCGCTATAGCGACTGTATTAGCTGCTGCGGTGAGCGCGAGTGTACGAGGACATAAGATTTATAAAGTTATTTGGTTCTTTCCGGGCATCGCACCCCCAACTGCAGTGGCGATCTTCTGGAGCAGCGGTTTCCAACCAGAAACCGGAATCGTAAATACAATTTTAGGAAAGATAGGACTAGGTGGCGATCACGCTTGGTTGGCGAGCTCTGAAACTGCCTTATATCCAGTTATCTTTGTCGGTATTTGGAGCGCGGTAGGTTTTGCCTTCCTGGTAATCCTCGGCGCAATCGAACAGATTCCAATTTCGGTGCGCGAAGCTGCGACCGTCGATGGCGCAAATATTCGTCAGCAATTTTTTAAAATAACGCTGCCACTTATTAGACCAGTTATGCTGATTATGTTGACGTTGCAGATTATCTGGACTTTTAACGGCTTTACCGTTGTCTGGGCGATGACGACAGGTGGCCCAGCAGATTCAACATCAATTTTGCCAATCCTTGCCTATAAAGAGGCCTTTAGATTTGGTCGTTTTGGAACTGCTGCTGCGATGGCAGTGATTGCAGGAATCTTCCTGATGATTATCGGCAGTATCGGAATCCGCTTAAGCAGATCGGAACAGCGCTAATGCCTAGAGTTTTAGGAAAATTCTTCTCAAATCTGGGCGTACTTGGCTGGACAGCTCTTGTATTGCTCCCATTTTTCTTCATCATGCTCTTTGGCACAAAGCCAACAAGCCAGATTTACGCCAACCCACTAGGTGTTATTTATAGCCCAGCGTGGAGCAATTTCAGTAATGCCTGGAATGCAGGTGCCGGCGATTCGACAATGGGTGTCTGGTTTATAAATACATTCCTTCTTGTTGGTACGGCTCTGGTTGTATCTCTTGGTGTGGCTGTCCCGGCAGCCTATTTCACAATCTTCTTACCGCCAAAGGCTAATCGCCGCGTAATGGTGACAGTGCTCGCTGGAACTGTTGTGCCAGCTATTCTCTTGGTTATCCCTTTCTTCAAGGCCTATAACCAATTTGGAATGCTCAATAAACCGATTGCCGCAGGTGTTGCATATGGAGTCCTCGCGATTCCGACGACTTTCTTATTGATGAACCGCTTCTTCGTTGACTTCCCTCGCGAAATTCTAGAGGCAGGACTTCTCGATGGGCTTTCCAACCTTAGAATTTTCAGAAGGTTAGTTCTTCCATTATCAGTTGGCCAGATCGTTTCAGTAGGAATCCTTACTTTGATTTGGGCGTGGGGCGATAGCCAGATTGCGATTGTGCTTCTGCAGAGCCAAGAGTCACAGCCGATCTCTGTCGGCATGCTCTCTTTCGCAGGTGACTTTACAACTGACCTGGGTACGACATTTGCGGGTCTTAGCATCGCGGCGATTCCACCGGTAATTCTTTACATAATCTTAAGTAAGTACGTCACCAAGGGAATCGCCCTTGGTGGAATTTCTAAGTAGGGGAGTGCTCATGAGCGATACAGTTTTTGATATGGAAAAGCTTGAATCGCGAATGAATGAGTATTTTCCGCTTATTGCTAACCATGAAAAGCGCACGCAAGAATGGTTTAAGGGCGCGGGTTTAGGTCTCTTTATCCACTGGGATCACACCAGCGAGCAAGGAATAGAAATCTCTTGGCCGATGGTTGGCGGTGTTTTTTCATTGCCTGGTGGAAAAGTTGTTACCGTCGATGAATATTACTCAACCGAAAAGTCATTTAATCCAACTAAGTGGGATCCAAAAGAGATTGCGCGCTTAGCTAAAGAAGCCGGAATGGCATATGTAGTCTTTACATCTAAGCATCACAACGGCTGGGCATCATGGCCATCAAAATTTGGAAATCGCACAATTGCATCGTCACCATACGGCGCCAAAGGTGGAGATATCTTGCGTTCATATGTTGACGCAGTGCGCGCAGAAGGACTTAAGGTCGGTGTTTACTACTCTTTATCTGATTGGGGTCACCCAGATTATCTTCCTTGGAAAGATGAGTATCGTCCATATATTTTCGGTGATAGCTCACCAATTGGTACTCCAGAGCAATGGGCACGCTATCGCGAGTACCTCAAGGCTCAACTAGGAGAGATTCTTACCGAGTATGGACCAATTGATTTGCTCTGGTTCGATGGCGGATGGGAGAGAAGCGAAGAAGTTTGGAATACCAAAGATATCGGCGACCATATTCGCTCATTATCTCCAAACACTTTAATTAACGATCGCCTCTTTACCCAAGGAGATTACAGAACACCAGAACAATGGATTCCGGCGCAGCCAATTGCAGAACCTTGGGAATGCTGCATGACTATGAACTACTCATGGGCATATGTCCCATCAGATGAAGCATTTAAGACCCCATTTGAGATTCTGCGAACACTTATCGAAGTCGTATCTCGCGGCGGAAACTTGTTGCTCAATATTGGCCCACGTGGAGATGGCTCACTTGTTCCAGAAGAACGTGATCTTCTGGTTGCGATAGCTAAGTGGATGAAGGTAAATAAAGAGAGCGTTGTAGGGGCAGAACCAGGACTTGAGCCATGGCAGTTCTATGGTCCAAGTACAAAGCGCGATCACCTGCTGTATCTACATCTCTTTGCAAAGCCCGAAGAATCTGTAGTAGCCCGCGCTATTCCGCTGGCGCGAATTAAATCAATCAAGATTCTTGGCACAGATAAAGAGCTGCCTTTTACACGCAGAACTGCAATTAACGATGTGACATCGAAGGATCCTCTCGGAGAGGTAATCATCGATACACGAGGTGCCGACCTTTCCAGCATTATTCCAGTGATTGTGATTGACCTCAGTGGTAACCCAAATGATGTGGAGTTAAGAAATTGGTAAATAACGTTTTCGATCGATTCGAGCGTGAAGTTCCAGAGTGGTTCCTTGATGCAAAGCTAGGTTTTATGGTCTCGTGGGGCGCTTTCTCAGTGCCTGCTTGGGGCGAGCCTATCGGCGAGCTTGGCACAATCGATGATTGGAAACATTGGTTTAAGCACAATCCATATGCTGAGTGGTATTACAACACCATCAGAATTGAAGGATCTCCAGCTCGCGAATTCCACAAGAAGAACTTTAATGATTGCGACTATGACGATCTTTTAGATTTATGGAAAGCAGAAAAATTTAACCCTGATGAGTGGGCGAAACTCTTTGCCTATGCTGGCGCGCAATACATCGTTCCGCTTTCAAAGCACCACGATGGCATCACTCTTTGGGATGCACCGGGTACAGGAACTCGTAACACTGTTCATCGCGGACCAAAGCGCGACATCATCGGCGACCTGGCTGTTGCGGTGCGCAAAGCAGGTTTACGTTCTGCAGTTTATTATTCAGGTGGTTTGGATTGGGAAGTTACCAAGACGATGCCTGCTATCACAGATAACGTAGGCCATGACGGTAATGGTCTAACAAGGCCGAATGATGCTGCATATTCAATGTATGCCTACAAGCATGTTATTGACCTCATCGATCGCTACAAGCCAGATGTTCTATGGAACGATATTGAGTGGCCTGATTTTGCAAAGCATGACGGCGAATATTCACTTGCCGCACTCTTTGATCACTATTACAAAGTTGTTCCTCACGGAGTAGTAAATGATCGTTGGGGTTCGACTACTCACGCTGATTACAAGACGAGTGAGTATCAATTTATGGCCGACAATGAAGATGGAGGCGCTTGGGAGAATTGCCGCGGTATTGGGCTTTCATTTGGTTACAACCAAGTTGAATCAGAGATTCACTCACTGAGCACCGAGAGCGCTCTACGTCACTTCTTAGACATTGTCTCTCGTGGCGGTAATTTCTTGCTCAATGTTGGCCCAACAGCTTCAGGTGAAATTCCTGAGATTCAGAAGAAGGTCTTGATGGGCCTTGGTGATTGGATGGCAATCAATAGCGAAGGCGTCTATGCAACCCGCGCTGTTGCTGGCCTTGCACCATCAGATACTCCATGGGTTCGTTGGGTGAAGAAGGGCGATCGAATCTTTGCCTACGTTGATGCAGTTGGAGCTGTTGAGATTGAAGCATCTGAAAAAATCGCCAGCCTCAGCACAACTCGCATTCTCGGCGGAGGCTCAATCGAAGTAAAGAGAAGCGGAAATAAGATTTCAATGACTATTCCTACACCAAAGGTGGCAGGACCAACTGTTATTGAGTTTTCAAATTAAACCAAGCTAGACCTATAAAGGAGAATAGAAAATGGATCAAGAAGTATTTAAGCGTTTCGAGCGTCCGGTTCCGACTTGGTTTAGCGATGCAAAGTTTGGAATTTTCATTCACTGGGGTGCCTACTCAGTTCCTGCATGGGCAGAGCCAACAGGCGAGCTGGGCACAGTCGATGACAGCGTTTGGATGGCACATAACCCATATGCAGAGTGGTACTACAACACAATTCGTATTGAGGGTTCTCCTGCGCAGAAGCACCATAAAGAGGTTCATGGCGGCGCGCCATATGACGATTTCTTAGATCAATGGAAGGCAAGCAAGTTCAACCCAGATGATTGGGCAGCGCTCTTTGCCAAGGCAGGCGCGCAGTATGTAATTCCAACGACCAAACACCACGACGGAATCACTTTGTGGGATGCGCCAGGAACAGGTACACGAAACACGGTAGCGCGCGGTCCAAAGCGTGACCTCGTTGGTGCAATTGGAGATGCTGTTCGCAAGGCAGGAATTAAATTTGGTGTTTATTACTCAGGCGGTCTGGACTGGAGTGTAGATAACTTCCCTCCAATGACTATTGGAGATCATGTTCGCGGTTTCCGTCCGAGCGATGCAGCATATGCAATGTATTGCCATGCACACATCATGGACTTGATTAATCGTTATAAGCCAGATGTGCTCTGGGATGATATTGAGTACCCAGATTTTGCAAAGCGTGAAGGTGCTTATTCACTCGCTGAAATCTTTGATCATTACTACAAGAGCGTGCCACAGGGCGTAGTCAATGACCGTTGGGGCGTTCCTCATAGTGATTACAAGACAAGTGAGTACCAACATTCACTCGATAACGAGAGCGGTGCTGCTTGGGAGAACTGCCGCGGTATTGGTCTCTCATTTGGTTATAACCAGATTGAGGATGAAAAGCACTACATGAGCATCAATGCAGCTCAACATCACCTCATCGACATTGTCTCTCGCGGTGGAAATCTCCTTCTTAACGTTGGCCCAACAGCCGATGGTGAGATCCCAGCTTTCCAGCGCAAGGTACTTGAAGGAATCGGCGCATGGATGGATGTAAATAAGAGCGCTATCTATGCCTCACGACCTGCAACTGATGTAAAGCCTTCAGATTCACCATGGGTTCGTTGGACAGCTAATGGTAAGAAGCGCTTTGCAATCATTGATGCAACTGGTTCAGTTGAATTCGATGCTCCAGAGAGTGCAATCGATATCAAGAGTGCAACAGTTCTAGGTGGCGGAGCAATTGCGGTAACGCGCAACGGCTCCAAGATCTCAATGACTATTGCTGCTCCTAAGGTCGAAGGACCAACTGTCGTAGCTTTCAATTAGTCATAGAAGATTGATGTTGTGATGGCCACTGAGACCACTGTTTTCGATAAGGAAGCGCTGGCGCCGAGGTTAAATGATTTTCACCCTCTCATCAGTGGCCATCAACAACGTTGTGCAGATTGGTTTACCGGAGCTGGACTAGGGCTATTTATTTGTCTTGATCATGCCAGCCAGCAGGGAATCGAGATGTCTTGGCCCATGTTAGGGGATGTCAATTTTGCTCTCCCTCTCGGTGCTTTAGTAAACGTTGAGCAATATCGTTCGACTGAAACCACATTCAATCCAATTTCGTGGAATCCAAAAGAGTTTCTGCAACAGGCGAAAGCTGCCGGATGTAAATATGCAGTTTTTACCGCAAAGCACCATAGCGGCTGGGCTATTTGGCCATCTAAATTTGGCGATCGAAATATCTCTTCATCCGTCTTTCATGCAACCGGTCGCGATATCTTGCGTGAGTATGTAGATGCTGCGCGTGAGGTTGGAATAAAGGTCGGAATATATTATTCATTGGCAGACTGGGGTCATAGCGATTATCTTGAATGGAAAGATGAGTATCGCCCCTATATTTTCGGTGAGAGCCCACCTATGGGATCTGCCGAGCAATGGGAGAACTTTCGTCAATACACCAAAGATCAACTGACTGAGCTACTGACCGAATACGGTCCTGTCGATCTCTTATGGTTTGACGGTGCATGGGAGAGAAGTGATGAAACGTGGAACTCTAAAGATTTTGGCGACCACATACGTAAACTTTCGCCAGATACCCTAATTAACGACCGACTCTTCACTCAAGGTGACTACCGAACTCCTGAGCAGTGGATTCCACCAAAACCACTTAATGAGCCCTGGGAATGTTGTATGACAATTAATTACTCATGGGCATATGTTCCAACCGACAAAACTTATAAATCTACCTATGAAATCTTGCGCACACTTATTGAAGTTGTCTCGCGCGGTGGAAATTTACTTCTCAATGTTGGTCCAAAGCCTGATGGTTCTTTGGCAGAAGAAGAAGCGAAAACTCTAGAAGATTTAGCTATATGGATGAAGAGCAATATTGAAAGTATTGAAAACGTTCTTCCAGGGTTAGAGGATTGGCAGTATTACGGACCATCGACTCGACGCGGTGAGATTGTTTACTTACATAATTTTGCCGAACCACAAGTAAGTGTGGTTGTTCGTGGGGTAAAAGTTGCTCGGTTGAAGTCAGCAAAGGTTTTAGGTAGCAACGAAGAGCTTTCCTTTACCCGCAGGACCGCCATCAATGATGCGCACGATTCTGATCCTGACGGCGAAATAATCATTGATGTCCGCGACGGCAAAGTCTCAGGACTTATGCCTGTCATTGTTTTAGATTTTGGTGGCGATCCAGCATCGGTACAGATTCGTAATTGGTAAAACCAAACAAAGGGAGAAGAAAATGGCAGATGCAGTGAAGTGGGAAAGATTCGAGCGCAGTGCGCCTGAATGGTTTGCAAACGCTCGCTTTGGAATCTTTATTCACTGGGGTGCCTATTCGGTCCCTGCATGGGGAGAACCAGTCGGCGAACTCGGAACTCTTGATGCCAAGGATTGGTTTCCGCATAACCCATATGCCGAGTGGTATTTCAACACGATTCGGATTGAGGGCTCACCTGCACAGAAGCACCACCAGCAAGTTCACGGTGGAGCTCCATACGATGATTTCCTTGATCAGTGGAAGGCAGAGAAGTTTGATCCAAAAGCATGGGCAGAACTTTTTGCTTACGCCGGTGCACAGTATGTGATACCAACAACGAAGCACCACGACGGAATCGCCCTCTGGCAGGCACCTGGAACAGGTACTCGCAACACTGTAAATAGAGGACCTAAGCGAGACTTGATTGCAGATATTTCTAGCGCGGTACGCGCCGCAGGTTTGCGCTTCGGTGTTTATTACTCAGGTGGTTTGGATTGGTCAATCACAGATTTACCACCGCATAGCGCCGAATACGAACTTGAGCGCCCATCAGATGCCGCGTATTCAATGTATTGCTATGAGCATGTCGTTGATCTGATTGATAAGTACAAGCCAGAGGTAATCTTCAACGATATTAACTGGCCAGATTTCTCAAAGCGCGAAGGCGAATACTCACTTCCTGCCCTCTTTGATTACTACTATGAAAAAGTCCCAACTGGCTTAGTTAATGACCGTTGGGGAGTTCCTCACAGTGACTATAAGACCAGCGAATACAAGATGAACCTGCATGTTGAAGATGGGGGAGTCTGGGAGAACAATCGCGGTGTCGGTTATTCATTTGGATATAACCAGGTTGAAACTGCAGAGCATTACTTAGATATCTCTAAGTTACTGCACCACCTGCTCGATATCGTTTCGCGCGGCGGCAATCTCTTGCTTAACGTTGGACCAACTGCTTCCGGTGAGATTCCAGAGCTACAACAGAAAGTCTTACGTCAATTAGGTGATTGGATGAAAGTAAATTCACGTGCAATCTACGGAACTCATCCTGCAGAGGGTTTTGCACCATCTGAGTCACCATGGGTTCGCTGGACAGCAGTTGATGGTGAAGTCTTCGCCCATATCGAATCAGCTGGTGCAACAAAGTTTGCCGTACCAGCCAAGTTGGTTAAGGATGCTAGCGCCAAGTACTTAAACGGCGAGAGCGTTGATCTCAAGCGAGATGGTGATTCGATAACAATCGATATCAAGCCACAGGTTGGGCCTGTAGCAGTAATTTCTTTTCAGCTAAATTAAACTGAAGGATTTCGTGGGAAGGTCTTGCTCTTCTCTTTACGTGTTGCATAGCTAAAGAGAGCAAGGCCTGTCACGAGCGCTCCGGCGCCAACTCCGAAAGAAATCACATCTTCGGCGCGATTTGTATCAACAAATACACCAACGAAGATAACTGCAATCAGGGCTACAACTACGCCGATGAGCTTTGACTTCAAGTCATCAAGATCATGGACCTGCAACCAGACTGGAACTTCTAGATCTTCATCGATAAAGAGTTCGTAGAGGCCGTATCCGATAACTAGAAGGACTGTGCCGAGAAGAATCGCATCGACAGCGGTGAGAACTTCAACAATGGTCAGCTTTAACTTGGTGCCGTTGACTGCCGCGTTGATGATTGTACGAATCATTTCGACTGAGCCTTGAATCATCAGCAATACGGCCCCCAAGATCGAAGCCATTGCAGGGATAAAGACAGCAAAGCGAGTAAAGGCAATGACACGGTTCATGGCTTAAGGGTAGTTGAGAGTTATTGGACCGGGAAGTATCCGGCTATAACGCCACGAATAAATTCAGCTCGGTTCTCAGCAGAGATATCAAATATCCCAGATTGCACGGCCACGACAGGGAAGTAAATCTTCGCTATCTCAGAGATACGCTCTTCGGTGATTTGCCCAGATTTAATGCTTGCTATCAGTTCGGCGGCACCTGGAATAAGCGAGATATTTAGCTGATCAAGATAATCAGAGTTCTCAAGCATTTTCTTGCCTTCGGTAACACCGAGTGAGTAAGCATCACCTGAAGGCAGTAAATCTTTTGCCTGGGAAGTAAGACCTGAGATTTGCGAGCGAACATCAGTTAACAGTGCTGAACCTTGACTGACTAAAAAGACGAGACCTGCGATAGCTGCAATAACGGCGGCGATAGCTTTCATTTTCGAAAAGTACCAGCCTGTCATGATTGCCGTCCTGTCAGGATAGAGAATCTCATTTGTGAATAGTCAGAGAGTTTTAGTTCTGTAGATAACCAGGGAGCATGAAATCAGCAAACAGGGGTTATTGGGTTTGTCGGGCAACAGGACTAAAGTGGCAACATGAACATCAAGAAGAATCAGTTGAGATTTCGAGTAACAGCCCTCGTGATTGTTGCCTTATCTTTTGCACTTCTCCCAGCGGCGCAGAGTTCTGAAGTCGACCCTTTCCCAGGAGTTGCGCTTGGAGCAGAGATTGGATCTAGACAACTCGTTTCTTCTTCAACCGGAAATCCTTTGGATGGATCTCCAATCATTACTTGCCCTACAGGCGCTGGTTTAGCTGCCGTCGCTGGCGGCGGTGGAAATTATGTTGTTTGCACAAAGACTTGGCGCCCCGCTGCTGAGATCGAAGCAGATGCAGCTTTTTCTCAGGCACAACGCGATGGACAAGCAGCGGCAGAGGTCCTCTCACGTGAATGGAATGAAGCTCACCCAGGTCAGCAAAAATGTTTTCAATGGGGACCTGTTGTCCATGCAAATGGTGTTTCAACTGCATCGGGTGGAGTGTGCGCAAACCCCGTACCGGTACCTGCCGGATATGTAGCAGATTCAGCGACTGTAACTTCAGATACGCCAACAGTTGTTTCCGAAAGCTCAACTCCAATTGTCACACCGACTCCTGCACCAGCTCGAATCACATCAGGACTTGGGGGATATGCGGTGGTTCATCCTGATGGTCATGTCTGCGGTGTCATTGTTGCAACATCGACTGATCCTTTTGGTAATGGTGGCTATATGCCACAGGAATACATGGGATGCCCATCAGGTTCACGTATTGTCTTTCAAACAACGCCTTCAGAATCTGGAAATGTTGCTGGTTGGCATGGCCCTAACGTCATCTATAACGGCAACGAATTTGTCATCAACAATGGATCTTCATCAACATCAATTAATAATGGTGTTGCAATCGAATCAAATGGCCGCAGCTGGGATACCGGAACCGGGCGAGTAATCACCGCCGGAACACCTGATACGCGTACTGTTTTAAGCGATACAACGACAGTAATAATAGATACACCAACATCGATTATCGAAACCGTCACAGCTATCGCTCTGGCGATTCCAGTGAGCTATATGGCTGGTGATGATATTGATTCACTCCCTGAAATTGAGGCTGAAGAGGAGATCAGCAATACCGTTGAAGCCAAGGTAATCAGCGGCAAAACCCGTATTGCGGTTGCGACAGAGTGGGTCAATACCAAGCTCTCTGTTACCGCTACAAAGAAGGGTTCTAAGAAGAAGTTCACCTATCGCTTTACGACAAATAGCGAGGGCGAGCACATCTTTAAGGCCGGCCAAAATCTCAAAGGATTTACATTGGTTCTTTACAAGGGTTCAGTCGAACTCGATCGCGACTTCATTTAAATAAGCCATGGCAGATCAAAAACTTCGTCGCATCATGGGCTACATCCTGCTTGGCGCAGGGGTAGGGCACTTCATTTTTCCTTCGCCCCTTGATGCGATTGTGCCAACGGCGCTACCGGGTGATCCTCGTATTTACACCTACCTCAGTGGCATAGCTGAGATTGCAATTGGGTTAGCGCTGCTTTCACCTTTATCGGCACAGCTTTTCGGCAAGTCACTTCGTTTATGGGGTGCTTATGGCGCACTGGGGCTCTTTATCGCTGTCTATCCTGCCAATATCAATATGGCAATCGAATGGAGTGATCGGCCTATGCCAGAGCCTCTGATTGCGTATGCGCGATTGCCTTTTCAGTTCTTTCTATTCTTTTTAGCTTGGAAACTCATCAAATCTTTGAAGCAACGGTCGGTGTAAGTGAGCTCTGAATACTCATCTGAGATTGTCGTTCTTACTGATGGGGAATGCCGTTTCTGTGAAGCGACGATGGCATGGGTTGAAAAGAAATTAGTTGTTGATGCAATCGCATTTCAGCGAGCCGATTTGGATTTTTATGGACTGAGTTATGAAGAGTGCTCAAAAGCGGTGCATGTTCTTCATAGTGGAAAGGTCTATGTAGGCCCTGAAGCAATTGCATTTCTGCTGGGTCGTCGTGGCAACTGGGTATTGGGATTCATTGTTCGCGCCTCTGGGCCTCTGGGACGTTTTGGATATAAGTGGGTAGCAGGACACCGAAATTCATGGCTGATCAAGCTAGCTACTCGAATAATCGAGCGCTCGCTCTAGTTTTTCTGCCCGCCTTGCACTACCTAAAGTAGTTGTACAAGATGTCGTACAGGAGTGCTATTCTTTGGGAAATTCCAAAGGAGCTGCCCATGTCTATCCCTGCATCAACTGCACGACAAAATCTCTTCCCACTCATCAAACAAGTAAATGATGATCAAGAAGCGGTATTGATTACATCTAATGCTGGCAACGCCGTGCTCGTCTCTGAGAGCGAGTGGGAGAACATGCTAGAAACTTTCTATTTACTTGGCCACGCCCAAAGTCGGCGCAACCTTGATGAAGCTATTGCTCAGATTGCAGCTGGTGAGGTTCTGCAAATTGAATTCAGTAAGGGCAATATTTTCGAAGAAATGAAGGTGCTATCTGCGAGCAAGAAGCAGAAAACTACTCGATGAGTGTTTCAAAGAAACGCTACCTCTTTATATTCTCGCTCAAGGCTCAAGATGATTATCAACACTTCGAAAAGCACAACCCAAAGTCGCTCATTCGAATCGCAAAGTTATTAGAAGCAATTGCAGAAAACCCATATGAGGGTATCGGCAAACCAAAGCAATTAGGCCATCACTTTTCCGGTGCATGGTCGCGCAGAATTGATACCCGCCATCGCATCGTCTATGCAGTAGAAAATGGTCAGGTTTTTATTATTTCACTTCGCGGACACTACACCGATAAGTAGCGCCAAATAGCTCTTTCAGCGCTTCTTGTGGCTTTAGTGAACAGAGCGCAGAACTGCTGTGACCTTACCTAAGATTTCGCAATGAGTTCCATCGATAGGTTCGAAAGCATCATTTGCAGGTAATAACCAGACCTTGCCACTCTTGCGAGAGAAAGTCTTAACAGTTGCTTCGCCATCAATCATTGCTGCAACGATCTCGCCATTGTTGGCATCTTTCTGCTGACGGATAACAACAAAGTCGCCGTCGCAGATTGCTGCATCAATCATTGATTCGCCCTTTACCTTGAGCATAAAGAGATCACCGCTTCCGACCAGACTTTCAGGAAGTGGCATAGTCTCTTCAACCATTTGGTCTGCAGTGATCGGTACACCGGCTGCAATAGAACCTACGAGTGGAATAAATTGAGTCTTACCAACAGGGGTTGTATTGCCGAGTTCAGAGTCGGGGATAACGAGTTCGATAGCGCGACCAGAGTTATCGCCGCGACGAATCAAACCTTTCTCTTCCAGAATATCGAGTTGGTATTTAACAGATGCTGATGAGGTCAGGCCGACAGCGGCGCCGATCTCTCTCATGGTGGGGGCGTAGCCCTGGCTTTCGACCGACGCTTTGAGGTAGTCGAGGATGAGTGCTTGGCGGCTGGTGAGCTCGCTATCGGGGGATATCTTTTTGGCCATGCACAGATGGTTCCACAGGTTGTGGATAAAATCAAACATATGTTCGAATTTAGCTTGCACTTGTCGGTGGCTGGGGGTATCTTTCTCTTATCGAACAGATGTTCGAAAACCTTCCCCAAGGTTGTTAGATAGCAGGAGTAAAGACCATGAGCGCTTTAACGATCTCTCAAAGCAGTGTAAATCAAGGCTTTTTGGCCAATCCGTCCGTGCGACTCAATCGCCGTGGCCGCCTAGCCCGCACTCTCGTGGTTCTTTCTCTCGCTATCGTGGTGGCATCAGTTGCAGGCTACGATGCTGGCGCCAACACATCTGCTGGCGATTCCAGCCAAGCTGCCACCAGCGCTCGCTTTATTACAGTCACCGTAGCCCCAGGAGACACCCTCTGGTCCCTCGCTGGCCAGCTCTCAGATGGAGGCTCTACACAGGCTCTCGTCTCAGAGATTATCGAAATCAATAGCCTCTCTTCAGCTGATGTTTCAACCGGCCAAGAGATCCGTATTCCGCTCAACTCTTAAGCGCGTCGCGCTCGCTCACGCCCAGAAAACAATCTATGGCGTGTCGCGGGGTTCATCCTGCAAACTCTCTAGAAATGCTTTAGAGTTCCTACTATATATAGGGGTCCAAGAGGCGAAAACTTCCATTACTAGTGTTTCTAGTGTAGTTTCTCCAATTCCCCACTATATGTAGTTGAATGAAAAGTGATGGATTTAGAGAAAGGACACGCCGGATGATCTGCCCATTTTGCCGCCACGACGATTCGCGCGTGATCGACTCTCGTCCAGTCGAAGATGGCACACAAATTCGCCGTCGTCGCGAATGCCCACAGTGCTCACAACGTTTTTCAACCCAAGAGGTCGCACTTCTAAACATCATTAAGCGATCAGGGGCTACCGAACCATTTAGCCGCGAGAAAGTTCTTGTAGGTGTCCGTAAGGCATGCCAGGGACGTCCAGTAAACGAAGATGATTTGGTCTTACTTGCTCAACGCGTTGAAGAAACTCTTCGCGCTACTGGTCAAGCCGAAATCGAAGCCAACGAGGTTGGAATGGCAATTCTTGCGCCACTCCGCGAACTCGATGAGGTGGCTTACCTGCGATATGCATCCGTATACCGTAACTTTGCCTCCCTCGAAGATTTTGAAGGAGAGATTGCGTTATTACGCGCTCTACCTTCAAATGCAATTCAAGGCAATGCAATTCAAGAAAAAGGCACCACCCCTTCCTCCGCCAGCAAGTTAACCAATAACTCTGCAAAGAGTTAATTGGATTCTTGCGCTCTAAAACTAAATAAGTAACAACAGCACTACAGCAATAAAACTAAAAATTCACCAGCATCATTTAAGAGAAGACGGGAAATACACACATGTCAGATACGGTCATCAATCGACCAACATCGAAGGTTAAGGGCGGCAAGGGCTTAACAATCGAACGCATCTACACAAACGAAGGCATTCACCCATATGACGAAGTCACCTGGGATCGCCGCGATGTGGTGCAGCAGAACTGGAAGACAGGCGAAGTTGTCTTTGAACAACGCGGCGTCGAGTACCCAGATTTCTGGTCAGTTAATGCATCAACAATCGTTACAACAAAGTACTTCCGTGGCGCAGTCGGTGCAGATAACCGCGAGTGGTCACTCAAGCAGGTCATCGATCGCGTAGTTCTTACCTATACAAAGGCAGGCCGCGAGAACGGTTACTTCGCAACAGATGCGGATGCAACAATCTTCGAACACGAGCTCACACATATGCTTTTGCACCAGACATTCTCATTTAACTCACCTGTCTGGTTCAACGTCGGAACAGCTGCTCCACAGCAAGTATCAGCGTGCTTCATCCTTTCAGTGGATGACACAATGGATTCAATCCTTAACTGGTACCGCGAAGAAGGAATGATCTTTAAGGGCGGTTCTGGTGCCGGTCTTAACCTTTCACGTATTCGCTCATCAAAGGAACTTCTTAAGTCAGGTGGAACAGCATCTGGTCCTGTTTCATTTATGCGCGGTGCTGATGCATCTGCAGGAACAATCAAATCTGGAGGCGCAACCCGTCGCGCTGCAAAGATGGTTGTTCTCGATGTAGATCACCCAGATATCGAAGAATTCATTGAGACTAAGGTTTCAGAGGAAGAGAAGATTCGCGCACTCCGCGACGCAGGATTCGACATGGATCTTGGTGGCAAGGACATTATCTCTGTGCAATATCAGAACGCTAACAACTCTGTTCGCGTATCAGATGAGTTCATGCGCGCATACGAGAACGGAACCGAGTTCGGCCTCAAGGCTCGTTCAACTGGTGAAGTAATCGAGACAACAGATGCTCGCAAGCTTTTCCGCAAGATGGCAGAAGCTGCATGGGCATGTGCTGATCCTGGAATCCAGTATGACGACACCATCAATGATTGGCACACAAACCCAGAGTCAGGTCGCATCAATGCATCTAACCCTTGCTCTGAGTACATGTCATTGGATAACTCAAGTTGTAACTTGGCTTCTCTTAACTTGATGAAGTTCCTCAAAGATGATGG
>WLDB01000015.1 GCA_009705035.1 Actinomycetota bacterium
CTGCAGCTCCAAAAGCTGCAGCTCCTAAGGCGAGTGCTACACCACGTCAAGGAAGCTCGAAGGGCGTACTAGTTGCAGTCCTACTTGGTATTGCAATTCTTGCGGCAATAGTTCTCTCAGGACAATCAAAAGATTCTGATGATGCAGCCCCTGCTCCAACTGCAACAGTTGAAGCAACGGAATCAGCATCGCCAGAGGCAACAGCCGAGGCAACAGAAGAAGCTTCACCTGAAGCAACTGAAGAATCAACAGAGGCTGCAGCAAGTGGCGAAGCTCCAACACGTTTTATTGGCAACTGGGCAGATGGTGATGCACAGATGGTTCTTCGCCTGACATGGCGTGCACCGGCTGGCGATGTCACTGCCTACAAGATCGAAACTTCATTTAACGGTGGAGCTTGGTCAGAGCTTGCAGAACTTCCTGCAACTCAACTTGCTCAAGAAGTTACAAAGTCATCTGATGAGAAGTACACATCATTTAGAGTCTCTGCAATCTACAGCGATGGATCTGTTGGAACAGCAAAGGCTTTTGGATTTAAGGGTACATTCGAATAATTCAATTCATTAAAAATGCCCCGACCGCTTTGGTCGGGGCATTTTTTTATAAATATTCTGCTTATAGATACTCTGTTTATAGATACCGTGCAATCTCGCTTATGTATACAGCCACACCTTCTGGAACTAAATGAACACCATCAGGGGCAAAGTATTCAGGGTGATCAGCTGAAACTGAGTTCCAATCAACAACTGAGATATTTGGAAAACGCTGCGCGACATCTGCTATTAAGCGATTGTTATCATCACGCCAACCCCGTGGAACTGCCGTGTTAACAACGATTACTTTCTCAGAATCCTGTAACGCTTCAAAGATAGCGACCACTTGCTCCTCATCAAGCGCCCCGTTATTACCCATATTGAGCACTACAGGTCCTACCGGGGCTGAGGCTCTATCTTTCTCAATTACCTCAAGTAACTCATCTGCTTGACGGCCAATGCGGGCATTAACCAGGGCTACTGGAAATTGCTCTGCCAGTGAGTTTCGAATTCCTAGAATTACTGAATCTCCCGTTAGCCAAATACCGTTATCGGCAATAATTGCAGTTGTAGTTTCAGAGTTAATATCTTCTTGAAGTATCTCTTCTTGTACTGCGTTCTGCTCAACCTGCGAAAGCGTTACAGCTCTAAAGCTAATGAAACCGGCAATAGCAACTATCAGAAAAGATGCAGTAAAAATCCGTCGAGATTGAATCTTCTTCTCTTTAGGAGTCCGGTATTTACGCCCCTTTACCCAATTCTTGACAACCCCGCGCCTTACAGGAAGCTCAACGTAGCGAAGGGAGATATCAGCTAACGCTAAGACAATCAAAATACGAAGAGCGAACAAGGCCCAATCCTGACCAGCCAAATCAATATCAGGACGAGTTACTTGAAAGATAATCCAATGCCAGAGATAGATTGCATAAGATCTCTCACCAATCCAAAGTAAAACTCGATTTTGCAAAATTGGGGCAAAGCGCGATGCCGGGTGGACTATAGATGTAACTATCGCTGCGCCGAATAGTCCTGCCAGCGGAAATGCAATCTTGTAGAGATTGGGATTATCAGCATCGATCAGAAGAAATGTTCCAAGGATTCCAATAAATCCAACAACACCGATGCCATCAATAAAGTCCTGCGCTTTTCTTGAGACAACCTCTTTAAAGTTCTGAGGTACCCAGCTCACTGCAAGGGCTGCTCCTAGAAAGAGGCCAATGCTGTGGGTGTCAGTGCCAAAGTAAACGTGGCTCACACTCGTTGCATTGCTGGCATCTAGAGTGAGAGAAACCATCAGCAGGGTTATTCCAGAGATTGCTGCAAAGAAGAGCGATGCAATTGCAACTCGCTTCTTACCAAACCATTTGAGGATCAAGAGCAATATCAGAGGCCAAATGAGATAGAACTGCGCTTCTACCGCTAGAGACCAAGTGTGTTGAAGTAGAGGTGGGCGCCCGATACTTTCAAAGTAATCGAGTTCGCGACCAACCAGCCACCAATTCATAGTGCCTGTCAATGCAAATGGGGTATCGCTCAAGAAACGTTTAATTGTATCTGGAGCCCAGATTCCAACCGTAATCGCGGTTGTAATGACCATGAAAATCAGCGCGGGAAGTAAGCGTCGCAAGCGAGCGAGATAGAAGGCGCGGAGGTTTAATCCACCGCTAATTTCGATTGAATCTAGAAGGAGGCGGGTGATTACATAACCTGAGATTACAAAGAAGAGATCAACGCCTAAGAACCCACCAGGGATCCAATCAAAACCTAAGTGATAAAGAATTACCGCAACTACTGCGATAGCACGGAGGCCATCAATGGCAGGGATGTATTGGATACCGCCCTTGGTAGCCATCAAAATTACTTACGCTTAGAAGGAGTCTTCTTTGCAACGCTCTTCTTCGAAGTGCGGCGTGATGGCGCATCGAGTGCTGGTGCGTTGCGACGACTTTCAACTCGCACAGGCTCTTTATGGCGAACTGTTCCATCTTCATTGAGAGAGTCATTAACAACTGCTTGCATATTGGCAAGTCGTGCAAATGCACCATCAAGACGTTGGCGAGATTGAGCAATAGCTTGTTCTGCAGCTACGAGAGCTTGCGATTGGACGCGATAGAGTTTTTCAGATTCAGCGATAACTTCTGCAAGCCATCGACGATACTCAATAACTTCATTTGCAGCATCTGCAACGATGCGCTCACCTTCACGACGAGCAGCAGAGGCGAAAGCTGCAGCCTCACGTCGCTTAGTATCAATTAAAGATTCTGCTTCACGTGTTGCCTCAGAGATAACATCCTGGGCTTCGCTCTCAGCGGCAGAGATGTACTTGCGCCCGCGAGCTTCGGCGCCAGAGAGAATACTTCTCGCCTTTGATTCGGCGCCTTCAAGGACATCTTTGGCGTTACGTGAGGATTCATTGATTAAACGCTCGGCAGATGAGAATGCTTTGGCTTCGCGCGCTTGGGCGGATTTGATCATCATCATGGCGGTTTCAGTCGCCAAAATTTCAAACTCTTCTTTACTGAGTGAGGTGATATCGCGTCGAGAACGTAGATCAGAGAGTTGAGATTCGAGTTCGCGGATTCGATCTGCCGGGTTACCGACAGGGGTGCGCTCAGATTCTTCGCGGAAACCGACCCAGTTAAGGAAGTCCTTCTTCTCTGCCATTGTTAAACCCCATCACCTTACGTATTACTTACTGGGCAAGATTAGGGCATCCCGTGCAGTGGGTAAATCGCCCCATATTTGCAGGCTTACTTGATTGGGCTTACAGGCTCTATCTCGCCCGATATATGGCAAAACAGACTGCTAGATATTGAGATATCCAAGCAGCCAGCACGAAGATATGGAATAACTCATGAAAACCGAAGTATTTAGCGGCCGGACCAGGGCGCTTGAGCGCATAGAAGATTGCGCCAATCGAATAGAAAAGTCCGCCAATAACAATAGGGATTAAGACCCAGAGCCCACCACGTTCGTAGAGCTGGGGTGTGTAAACAACTGCAACCCAACCTAATAGAAGATAGTTAGCAACATAGAGCCAACGTGGTGCACCAATCCAGAAGATTCGCATAGCAACACCACTAAGCGCACCAACCCAGATGATTACAAGGAGAATATTTCGATCACGGGGTTCAAGTAGAGCAACAGCAAATGGAGTATATGAACCAGCGATAAGGAGATTGATGTTTGCGTGATCCCAGCGGCGCCAGATTTTCTTCTTAGCAGGTGACCACGGAACGCGATGGTAAATAGCAGAGACGCTAAAGAGCATGATGGCAGTTAAGGAATAGAGAGCGACAGCAAATTTGAGGGATTCTTTACTGAGAATAAAGAGAACAAGTGATGCGATAAATACTGCTGGGGTTGCAGCGAGATGAAACCAACCGCGAAGTTTTGGTGGAGCTACCGGGGTCGTGCTCTCTTCGCTCACAGCGCTCGTATCCGACATAGCGATAAGACTACGCGTTACTTAAGGTTCGTACTGATTTAACCGAGAGCGCCACCACTGAGGCCAATAGGGTGATAGATCCGGTGGCAAATAAGATGGAATTAACCGAGAAAGCCTCTGCAAGTGGACCAGCAATAATGATTCCAAGAGGGGCAAAGCCATAAGAACCGAGCGAATCGTAGGCATTAACACGCGAAAAGGATTCTTCAGGAATATGAGCTTGCATTGAAGTACTCCAATTGACCATAAAAATCTCAACCGCTATCCCCGAGAAGATACCTGCCGCAATTGAGATAGCCAATGAAAGATCAAAAGCGAGAGCGAAGTCCCAGACACCAGAGATAGCAACAAGAATCATCGAGACAAATAGTGGATGCTTAAACTTGAATTTCAAAACAATGATTCCACCAATCATCATTCCGATTGTCAGGCCAGCTAAGTTATAAGACCAATCTCGTGGACCTGTCTCGGGGTCACTAAAATTGAGGGGTCCTAAAATCGTAATCATCGAATCAAATGCCATATTGATAAATGCAAATGCAATCACCATAGTGACAAGCCAAGAGCGAGAGATAAATTCGCGCCAGCCAACGCGCAAGTCATCAAGTATCCCTGGGCTCTCGATACGACTTTTGGCATCTAGCTTGAGGTTCCAGACAATAATTCCAGCGATAAAAAAAGTTAATCCATCTATTAAGAGAGCCCATCCGGGACTAGTAAGAGTGACAATTACGCCACCAAGTAGTGTGCCAAAGACAACGCCAATATTGCTCATTAATCCGATAATCGCATTGCCCTCTTGCAACTTCTCTTTCGGCAAAATCTCTGGAAGCACACCTGACATTGCTGGCCACCAGAGAGCATTCAGAAATCCAAAAAGTGCGCCCATTATTGCGAGCAATAAGATTGAAGAAAAGCCCGCAATCAATGAGATTGCACTAACTGCAACCAAGGCGCTTCCAATAATGTCGCTGCCGCCCACGATGCGATTTCGCTGAAAACGATCGGCAAATACGCCACCAAATAGCATAAATATAATTAAAGGAAGGTATCTCGCTCCCATCACAATACTGAGATCACTTCCATCTGCACCTGGAAGGCTTAGGACGCCATATGCCAAGGCGATAGGAGATAGACCGTTACCTACATTTGATATGAGGCGCGCTGTAACGAGCATGGAGAATCCCTCATGAGAGCTGAGATTCTTCAATTGCGCGAGCATTAAGAGATAGTACTTGTAAAACGTTGATATGCGTTCACCTGCTATTCATTTACCCCCATTAAACTCACGCCATGCACAAAGCGCTCTCTGAATTTTTGGGTACTGCAATCCTGGCTTTAGCTGTTGTGGGATCTGGCGCTATGGCGCAATCACTTACCGACGATGTGGGCTTGCAGCTGCTGATTAATGCCGCAGCAACCGGCGCAGTTCTTTGGACAATTATTAATCTTTTTGGTCACATTTCTGGAGCACAATTCAATCCGCTGGTGACTTTATTTACGATAATTCGACGAGAAGCAAAAGTTACAGAACTGCTTTCTTTTGCGCTTGCACAGGTGCTCGGCGCAATGGCCGGAACAGCTCTCGCAAATCTGCTCTTTGATTTCCCTGCCTTCGATATCTCAGAGCGAGTGAGAGAAGGATCAAATATATATTTAAGTGAAATTGTCGCAACTGCTGGACTGATCTTCCTCATCTTCCATCTCATCAATTCAGCCAAATCTCAATTAATTCCAGCGGCAGTTGGATTATGGATTTTCGCCGCCTACTTCTTTACATCTTCAACATCTTTTGCAAACCCGGCTATAACTATCGGGCGTATCTTCACAAAGACTTTTGCTGGAATCTCGCCTGATTCAGCGCTGGTTTTCATCCCCTTCCAAATTCTGGGTGCATTTCTAGGATATGGATTAGCCCATCTACTCAAGCAAACCCCTACTCAAACAAACTCCAAGTAGCCAGCAAACCCCAAGTAGCCAGCAAACCCCAAGTAGAAAGAGCTGACATGACTAACGAGAATAAGAAGACCATCCTTTTTGTCTGTGTGCACAATGCAGGGCGTTCTCAGATGGCGGCAGGATTTGCGCGCACACTGGGTGGAGAGAAAGTCGAAGTACTTTCAGCTGGCTCAGCCCCAAAAGATTCAATTAACCCAATTGCCGTTGAAGCGATGGCTGAGCTCGGAATTGATATTGCAGACCAACAACCAAAGATTTTGACCCCAGAATCGGTCCAGGCCTCAGATGTTGTTATCACAATGGGCTGCGGGGATGCCTGCCCGTACTACCCAGGTAAGCGCTATGAAGATTGGAAGCTCGATGATCCCGCTGGCCAGGGCATTGAGCCGGTGCGGGTAATCCGCGATGAGATTAAGGGGCGCATTGAGGCCCTTTTGGCGGAGATTCTCTAGCCCTCACCCCCGATTTGAGCGTTAATTCATCTAAATTCCTTAAAATTTAATGCGAATTACTGGTAAGTAATAGAGAAATTTCTCCCAGAAACAGTCACACTTTCTCCTATCAAAGGTCAGTGATGCCCTAGCCGAAAGGTTTAGGTAGCGCTTGTGGCCTGAGATCTTACGGGCCGACCGGCCCGCACTGATGAAAGAGTCAGGAAAGGCTCAGGAGATATGTCAGTAACACTCGATAACAACCAGTGGAACCTCGTTTACGCGGTTTTCTCATTCGGTTTAATTTCAATGCTCGCAACAACTGTGTACACACTTGTTTCACAGAATCGCGTGCTTCCTAAGTATCGCAATGCTCTTGTCATGTCATCAATGGTTACATTCATTGCTGCATACCACTACTACCGCATCTTCAACTCATTCACTGAGTCATCAGAGAACCAGGTTGTCAATGTTTCAGGTAGCCAGGGTGCATTCAATGAGGCATACCGTTATGTAGATTGGCTTCTCACAGTTCCACTACTTCTCGTCGAGGTAATCGCGGTTCTTGCACTTGCAGCAGCAGTTGCTAAGTCATTGATCACACGCCTCGTACCAGCAGCAGCAGCGATGATCGCTCTTGGATACCCAGGAGAAATTTCATCAGATCAGAACACACAGGTTCTTTACGGTGTTCTTTCAACGATTCCATTCCTTTACATCCTCTACGTACTATTCGCAGAGCTCACAAAGTCATTGGATCGTCAGCCAGCTGGCGTAGCAGAGACTGTAGGACGTCTACGTCTTCTCCTTATCGCTACATGGGGTGTATACCCAATCGCTTACATCTTTAACATTGTTGGAGATGCAACAGCTGAGTCATTCGTTGCAATCCAGGTTGGTTACACAATCGCGGATATCTTGGCTAAGTGCGTATTCGGTCTTACAATTTTGAAGATCGCTCGCATGAAGTCAATTGCAGAAGGAATGCCAGCAGATCACTAATTAGTGAGTTGTTAGTGGCAAGGGCGTCGGGATTCCGGCGCCCTTTGCCATTACCATTTGTATATGAACTATTCCCGTCTTAACAATTACCGGATGGCTGCCTATGGCGCCCTTGCAGTTGGACTTATCAATCTGCGTTATCAAACCGGTGCAGACCAGAATCTCTTAAAGAGTCTCGCCCTGATTATTCCAGGCACACTTCTACTTTCGATCTCATTTATAGAGGCAGGCAAGAAATGGCTTGCAACAAAAGCAGCAGCACAAGCAGTAACCGCGATTTGGGTACTGCTTCTGCTCTACAGCTTTATTGTTTAAGTATTTAGATAATTACTTAGCGGCGTCAAAACCAATCTGAAGATCGGCCTTAAGGTCTGCAACATTTTCTATACCGAGGCTTAGACGAACTAAACCTGGTGTCACACCCGCTGCCAACTGCTCTTCAGGCGAAAGTTGTGAGTGTGTAGTTGTCGCAGGGTGGATTACGAGCGAACGAACATCACCAATGTTGGCAACATGGCTAAAGAGCTTGAGGGATTCCACAAACTTTCTACCAGCTGCAACGCCCCCCTTGAGTTCGAATGAGAGAACTGCTCCAGATCCCTTAGGTGCATATTTATTTGCAAGCGCATGCCAAGGTGATGAAGCAAGTGCTGCAAAGTTAACCTTCTCAACACTTGGATGCTTTTCTAGCCAAGCAGCAATCTCTTTCGCATTCTGAACATGGCGCTCCATACGAAGTGAGAGAGTCTCAAGTCCTTGCGCCAATAGCCATGCATTAAATGGTGATACTGCAGCTCCGACGTCACGGAGAAGTTGCAAGCGAATCTTGAAGATGTAAGCCAAGTTAGCACCGAATGCAGAGCCAACGCCAAGTGCTTGCGCAAAGACAAGGCCGTGGTAGCTAGGGTCTGGCTTATTGAATCCTGGGAAACGATCTGGGTACTGCGCGTAATCAAATTTTCCAGAGTCGATGATTGCTCCGACGACTGCATTTCCATGTCCAGATAAGAATTTAGTTGCAGAGTGAACTACAACATCTGCCCCAAATTCAATTGGCTTGATAAGGAATGGAGTTGCGACAGTGTTATCAACAATCAATGGAAGCCCTACTTCATGAGCAACATCAGCAACTGCACGGATATCTAGAATCTCATTCTTTGGGTTAGCGATTGTTTCGCCGAAGAAAGCCTTGGTATTTGGGCGGACTGCCTTGCGCCATGATTCTGGGTTATTAGCATCATCAACGAAAGTTACTTCGATACCAAACTTTGGAAGTGTGTAATGGAAGAGGTTATATGTGCCACCGTAAAGACTTGGGCTTGAGACAATATGATCGCCAGCTTCTGCAACGTTAAGAATTGCGAAGGTTGTTGCAGCCGAACCTGAAGCCAATAACAATGCAGCGACTCCACCTTCGAGAGCTGCAAGTCGTTGTTCGACGGCATCCTGAGTGGGGTTCATGATGCGTGTATAAATATTTCCCATTTCGGCAAGACCGAAGAGATTTGCTGCGTGCTCTGTATCGCGAAACTGATATGCAGTTGTCTGATAGAGCGGGAGCGCACGTGCACCAGTTGTGGGATCAGGTTGTTGACCTGCATGAACTTGCAACGTTTCGAAAGAATAAGGTTCTGTCATGTTAACTCTCCAATGAAGGGACGTTTATGGGTCGGTATTGCAGGAGAGAAAAGTAACAATCTTTGCCAAATAGTTCTCGAGAGGTACTCGTTCTTGCGACCTCTTCGCATTTCAACCGCCTAGCATTTCAACCGCCTAGCATTTCAACCAGGCAGGCTCAATTGCGGAACTGGATATCCTGCTTCTTCATCTCGGCAACGAGGATTCGAATCGCATTTGGCCCCATGCCATGAAGCTCTTTCAGGGCAGCTAGTGAGACCTTGCGAAGATCTGAGATTTTATAGAGACCGTCATCGATGAGCGCGCGTCGCGCAGGAGCTGCCAAGCCAATTTCACGCCAAACCCCATCAACATCTGCATAGGCATCTTCATCAACGGCCCCATGAATCTGCGCAATTCTTGATGCAGCTTTCTCGGCTTTTCGATCTGCCGCAGCGCCCATCGCCTCGGATTGGAGTTTCTTGACCTTGGCCCGTGATGGTTTCGCCATAACTATCTTCCTAGCAATTCGCTCTAAAGATTGTAAAAATATTGTGCGGGAGGCGGGACTTGAACCCGCACGCCGGAGCACCAGTTCCTAAGACTGGCGTGTCTGCCATTTCACCACTCCCGCGTCATGCAAGTGGAGGCATAAGAGTACGGCTTACTCGCACTCTTGCCCAAATTGAGCCCCTTAGAAATTCGAGCCTCTCCAAAAACCCAGCACGATAGACTTGCGAAATGTCCTCTCTCGCCGATGAACTCTCAGCTCAGATTCTTGAGCTCGTCGTCGCGGCGATAGCCAGAGGTGAAATCACAGGCACTGCCCCAGATTTGATAACACTCGATCGCCCAAAGAATCGCGATCATGGGGATTATGCAACTTCGATTGCGCTTCAGCTAGCTAAGAGCGCCGGAAAGCAGCCACGCGAGGTAGCCGAGATTCTGAAAGGCGCAATTTCACAATTGCCAGGAGTTTCTTCAGTAGATATTGCCGGCCCTGGATTTATAAACATCACGCTTAACCGAAGCAATCAGGCCGAACTCGTTCGCACAATTCTCAGTGCTGGAAAGAATTACGGAAGTGGATCTTCACTTAAGGGCGTAGCGATTAACCTCGAATTTATTAGCGCTAATCCAACCGGTCCGCTACACCTAGGCCATACTCGCTGGGCAGCTGTTGGAGATGCACTAGGCAGAGTTCTCAGTGCCTCAGGTGCAAAAGTATCGCGCGAGTTTTACATCAATGATCGTGGTCGCCAGATGGATCTCTTTGGTCAATCTGTGCAAGCGGCAGCTACAGGTCAAGCGATTCCAGAGGATGGATATCAAGGCGAATACATTAAAGACTTGGCAGTGCAAGTACTTGCCACAAATCCATCAATTTCAACCTCAGAGGATTTTCGTGAAGCTGCTTATCGCATCCAATTAGATGAGCAGAAAAGCGTTCTCGATACTTTCAAAACTCATTTTGATACTTGGTTTAGCGAACGTTCACTTCACGATAGCGGGGCGGTTGAACACGGGCTATTAAAACTTCGCGAGCAAGGTCATGTCTTTGAAAGCGAAGGCGCAATCTGGTTGCGCACCACCGATTTCTCGGATGATAAAGATCGCGTACTTGTTAAAGAAAATGGCGAACTGACCTACTTTGCCTCTGATACAGCTTATTACATTAATAAGCGCGAGCGAGGTTCAGATATCTGCATCTATATGTTAGGTGCAGATCATCACGGTTATGTAAACCGGTTGCGTGCAGTGGCAGCATGTGCGGGCGATAATCCTGACTACAACATTGAGATTTTGATTGGCCAGCTTGTAAAAATCATGGAAGGTGGCGAAGAGGTCAAACTTTCAAAGCGCGCTGGCACAATTATTACTTTGGCTGAGCTCGTAGAAAAAGTTGGCGTAGATGCAGCTCGTTACACCTTAATTAGATATCCAGTTGATACGCCGATGGTGATGGATATCGATGTTCTGCGTAAAAATACTAATGAGAATCCGGTCTACTACGTCCAGTACGCACATGCCCGAATTGCTGCGGTTCTACGCAATGTGGCAGAGCTCAAAATTATTTACACCCTTGAGAATTTCGACCCAGCTCAGCTCACCCATGATCGCGAGAACGAGTTGCTGGGCGCTCTAGCCGAATATCCACGAATTGTTGCTAGCGCTGCAGAACTTCGCGAACCACACCGTATCGCTCGATATCTTGAAGAGCTTGCCGGGGTTTATCATGGCTTTTATGCAGATTGCCGCGTCCTACCAATGGGCGATGAACCTGCTGCGCCCATTCATTCAGCGCGTGCAAGTCTCTGTGCTGCAACGATGCAAGTTATCTCTAACGGCCTGGATTTACTGGGCGTGAGCGCACCGGAGCGTATGTGATGAGTAATCAGAGTATGTGGTCTAAAAATATTTCTTTTGTAGATGGTCAGCTACACCTATCTAACATTGGTGCAACTGAGTTAGCAAAAGAATTTGGAACACCTACCTTCTTCCTTGATGAAGAAGCTTTTCGTGCACGAGCAACCGCTTGGTCTTTGGCACTTGCTGCTGAATTCGGTACACAAGCTGGCGGAGTTTTCTATGCAGCAAAATCATTTATATCAACTGCTGTAGCGCATTGGATTGCGGATATAGGAATTGGCATAGATGTCTGCACCGGGGGAGAGTTAGCCGTAGCAATTGCTGGAGGCATTAGTCCTAAGAAAATTGAGTTACATGGCAATAATAAATCTGTCGCTGAAATTGATAAGGCTGTTTCAGTAGGCGTTAAGACCATTGTGATGGATTCACTATATGAAATCGATCGCGTTGCGGCAGCAGCCCGCAAATATGGAACCCGCCAAGCAGTCTTTATTCGTCTGACACCAGGAATCCAAGCGCACACCCATGAGTCAATTTCTACAGCACATGAAGATGTGAAGTTTGGATTTTCGATTGCATCTGGCGCAGCGTGGGAGGCGGTTGAAAAGATTGCTCAATTACCCGAACTCGAACTCAAGGGAGTTCATTGCCACATCGGTTCACAGATTTTTGGTACCGAATCATTTGAGATTGCTGCAGATCGTTTACTGCAATTTATGGGTCGCTACCGTGATTCATATAAGCGAGAACTCCCCGAACTCGATCTCGGCGGCGGTTACGGAATTGCATATATGCCCAATGAAGTGACGGTCGAACCAGCAGATGTCATACCAACCCTTGGACGTGCGGTTCGAGAAGCTGCCGCCAAATATTCTTTAGAAGTGCCATCAATCTCAATTGAACCTGGTCGCAATATCGTGGGGCCAACAATGTTTACTCTCTACGAAGTAGGCACTGTAAAAGATGTAACTATCGAAGATGGCTCAGTTCGTAAATACATCTCAGTCGATGGCGGAATGAGCGAGAACGCCCGCACTGCTCTCTATGACGCTGAATACTTCGCATGCATCGCTTCTCGAAATTCATCCGCACCGCTAGTGCAATCTCGAATTGTTGGAAAACATTGCGAGACCGGAGATATCATCATTAGAGATATCAAATTTCCAGCCGATGTAGCGCCTGGAGATCTCATTGCAACTCCAGCGACCGGTGCATATGGCAGATCAATGGCAAGCAACTACAACCACGTTCCAAGACCGCCTGTTGTCGCTGTAATTGCAGGAAAAGCCCGCGTAATTGTCCGTCGCGAGACCGAGGATGATTTACTCGCACTTGATATCGCCAAGATGTGAAAGAATTAGCAAATGAGCCCAGCAGATAAACCCGTTCGTATCGGCATGCTCGGCTGCGGCGTTGTTGGTAGCGAAGTTGCCCGACTTTTACTCGCTGATTCAGCCGAGCTTTCTACTCGCGCCGGCGTAAAGATCGAACTCGCAAAAATTGCAGTTCGCACTATAAAGGATTACCCAGGAATCGACCCAGCTCTCTTTACTACTGATCCTTTTTCAGTTGTTAACGACCCAGAGATTGATTTGATTGTCGAAGTAATGGGCGGCATTGAACCAGCTCGCGAACTAGCTCATCTCGCAATCAAAAATCGTAAATCAATCGTTACTGCCAATAAAGCGTTGCTGGCTAGCCACGGAGCCGAACTATTTACTGCGGCATATGCACAAGGCGAAGATATTTATTACGAAGCAGCTGTAGCCGGAGCAATCCCAATTATTCGCCCACTTCGCGATTCACTCGTCGGTGACTTTGTTGTTCGAATTATGGGAATCGTCAACGGCACAACAAATTACATTCTTACCAAGATGCATGAAGAGAATAAAGAGTTCGCCGTTGCACTCAAAGAGGCGCAGGATCTTGGTTATGCAGAGGCAGATCCGACAGCAGATATTGAAGGCTTTGATGCCGCGGCTAAGGCTGCAATTCTTTCGGGGCTCGCATTTCATACTCGTGTAACTGTGGGAGATGTCTATCGTGAGGGTATTTCACATATCACTCTTGAAGATGTGCAGCTCGCAAAATCACTTGGCTATGTCATCAAGCTTCTTGCGATTGCTGAGTTAACTCCTAAAGATGAGATTTCAGTTCGAGTCCATCCAGTGATGTTAGAAGCTGCCCACCCATTGGCATCTGTTCGTGATGCCTTTAACGCTGTATTTGTCGAAGCCGAATCTGCGGGACCTTTGATGTTCTACGGTCGCGGAGCTGGCGGTGCACCGACCGCATCTGCAATTCTGGGCGATGTCCTGGCTGTCTCACGCCATATTGCGCTGAACTCTGTTGGACAGCGCGAAACCGATTATGCCGATCGCGATATCGCTCCTATCGAAACAACTAAGACTAAGTTTTTGATTCGCCTAGAAGTACAAGATAAATCAGGTGTTCTAGCTGCTATTGCGCAGGTATTTGCTGCCCAAGGAGTTTCGATCCAGACTGTCGATCAGAATGGCCGTGGCGCAGATGCTGAACTTATTATCGTTACTCACCTTGCAACTGAGGGAGAACTCAAAGCAACTGTCGATGCTCTCAAGAAGATGGATATCGTTTCAAATATTTCAAGTGTGATTCGTGTAGAGGGAGCAATTTCGTAATGGGCATCTTTAGCAAAAAGCGCGAAGGTGCTCATCAATGGCGCGGAGTTATTGAGGAGTATCGCCATCGCCTGCCTGTGAGCGCCAAGACCCCCATTGTTTCTTTGCGCGAAGGTGGAACACCTCTTATCTATGCATGCTATTTATCTGAGATGCTCGATAACGAAGTCTGGATAAAGTTTGAGGGCGTTAACCCAACTGGATCATTTAAAGACCGCGGAATGACCATGGCAATTTCAAAAGCTGCAGAAGATGGCGCAAAGGCAGTTATCTGTGCTTCAACCGGAAACACTTCAGCCGCTGCAGCTGCCTACGCTGTCAAAGCTGGAATGGTTCCTGCCGTGCTAATTCCACAAGGAAAGATTGCAATGGGAAAGTTAGCGCAAGCAGTTGCGCACGGCGCAACACTTTTGCAAGTTGATGGAAATTTTGACGACTGTCTTGTTCTGGCGCGTGAACTTTCTGAGAAGTACCCAGTTTCGCTGGTTAACTCAATCAATCCATATCGCATCGAAGGACAGAAAACCGCAGCTTTCGAAGTTGTAGATTTAATGGGAGATGCTCCAGATATTCACACACTTCCTGTTGGCAATGCTGGCAATATCACTGCATATTGGAAGGGCTACAACGAATATCTCAATGATGGTCTCGCAACACACGCACCAGCAATGTGGGGCTTCCAAGCCGCCGGTGCAGCGCCTCTCGTTTTAGGTCACCCCGTTGATAATCCAGAGACAATCGCAACTGCAATTCGAATCGGAAAGCCTGCATCATGGGATCAAGCTATTGCAGCACGAGATGAATCATTAGGTCTTATTGACTCTGTCACCGATGAAGAAATTCTCAGTGCTTATCGAATTCTCTCTTCAAAAGAGGGTGTTTTCTGCGAGCCATCATCAGCTGCGGGATTAGCGGGCCTTATCAAATACAAGGCAGCAGGAAAGTTGCCTAAGGGCAAGAAGATTGTCATCACTTGCACCGGAAATGGCCTGAAAGATATTCCTTGGGCGCTCGAAGGAGCGAAAGATCCTGTTGTTGTCCCAGTAAATGCTGATGTAGCTGCTGCTGCACTTGGTCTCAGTAAAGTTGCTGGCTAACTAAGGCGACATCATGAGCAAACCAACTTTTAAAGCAAAGCCAATGCAGGTTGAAGTCCCTGCATCTTCTGCCAACCTTGGCCCAGGCTTTGATTCATTTGGTCTTGCCCTTGCCATGCATGATCGTTATATAGCTCAAGTTCTTGATGATGTAATGCTCGATATTGATATCTCTGGTGAAGGTGCAAAAGAACTGCCGCGCACAGATAAGAACCTTCTTGTTAAAGCGATGTATAAAGGCTTCGATTATTTAGGTGGACGGCCAAAAGGTCTGGCTATCCGTGCACTTAATGTCAATCCACACGGCCGCGGCTTAGGTTCATCGGCTAGCGCAATTATTGGTGGGTTAGTTCTAGCACGTGCACTTGTTCTTAACGGCGAAGATAAATTAAATGATCAGCAACTTCTCACACTCGCAACAGAGATGGAAGGCCACCCCGATAACGTTTCAGCTTCACTTTACGGAGGAGCGACTATCTCGTGGTCAGAGATGGTCAAAGGAAAGTTGAAGGCAGATTCGATTCAGTTAAACGTTGATACACGTGTTCGCGCCATTGCTTATATTCCAGCACAACCATTGGCAACTTCTAAAGCTAGAAAACTATTGCCTGAATCAATTCCATTTGCCGATGCAGTTCGCAATACATCTAATGCGGCTATTTTGAGCCATGCCTTAACCCTGCGCCCTGATCTCTTATTTATCGCGACCGAAGATTTTCTTCATCAGAGTTATCGCGCACAGGCGATGCCTGACTCCTATGCTTTGATGAATAAACTTCGCGGGGCAGGTGTTGCTGCCTTTATTTCAGGCGCTGGTCCAACAGTTTTAGCACTTCATACCGGCAATCAGAGCGATGTTGAAGAGCTGAAATTAGCTGGTGGAAGCGCATTTGTAGCCCACCCGCTAGAAATTGCCTCACGCGGAGCCACCCTGCTATAGTTTTCTCACCAAGGTCGCCCGGTTACATAGGGCATTATCGGTAAGAAATAAATTCAAGAAAACTCCTTACTCCATACTCGTTACTTCTGTAACGGGACATCCAAGAAAAGAAATCAATGACAACAACAGAACCTGTACGTTCTAGCAACGCAGAGCTTGCCGCAATGACACTTCCGCAATTAAAGGAAGTTGCCTCCCAACTCGGTATCGATGGCGCAGCCAAGCTTAAGAAAGACCTACTTGTAACCGCGATCTCAGATTTGCAAGCTGCCAACCGTGAAGCTGCCAAAGCTGAGCGAGAAGCGCGCCGCGAAGCACGCAATGCAAAGCGCGATTCAAAGCGAAGCGAAAAGTCTGACGATTCCGCCAGCAACAACTCTGGTAATAACTCAGATGATGATGAAGACGATTCATCAAATAACAATTACTCTGGCAGCAACTCTTCCGGCGATAATTCTCGTGATGATCGTGGCGATCGAAATAGCCGTGACCGCAATCGTGGCCGTGACCGCAATCGTGGCCGTGACCGCAATCGTGATCGCCAACGTGAAGAACGTGAACCCGTTTTAAGCGAAGATGATGTCTTGGTCCCCGTTGGTGGCTTAGTAGACATCATGGATAACTACTCATTTATTCGCACCGCTGGTTATTTGCCGGGACCAAACGATGTTTATGTTTCACAAGGCCAAGTTCGTAAATATGGACTTCGTAAAGGCGACGTTGTTACAGGACAAGTACGCCAAGCTCGTGAGGGTGAACAACGTCAGAAGTACAACCCACTAATTACTCTTGAAACTGTAAACGGCACTCCAATCGATGAAGCAAAGCCGCGTCTTGAATTTGGAAAGTTAGTTCCTCTCTATCCGCAAGAGCGTCTTCGTCTCGAGACAGAACCAGGAATCCTGACTACTCGTGTTATCGATTTGATTGCACCAATTGGTAAGGGACAGCGTGGTCTTATCGTTGCGCCACCTAAAGCTGGTAAGACAATGGTCTTGCAGGCAATCGCAAATGCAATCTCAGTAAACAACCCAGAGGTTCACCTCATGGTTGTTCTCGTTGATGAGCGCCCCGAAGAAGTTACAGATATGACTCGCTCAGTAAAGGGTGAAGTTATTGCATCAACATTCGATCGCCCAGCAGAAGATCACACAGTGATTGCAGAGCTTGCTATCGAGCGTGCGAAGCGCCTGGTAGAGCTTGGTCACGATGTCGTTGTTCTTCTCGATTCAATCACACGTCTTGGCCGTGCCTACAACATTGCTGCGCCAGCTTCAGGTCGTATTTTATCTGGTGGTGTTGATTCAGCTGCTTTATATCCTCCAAAGAAGTTCTTCGGTGCAGCTCGTAATATCGAAGATGGTGGATCGCTCACAATTCTTGCAACCGCTTTGATTGAGACTGGCTCCCGTATGGATGAAGTTATCTTCGAAGAGTTCAAGGGAACCGGAAATATGGAACTCATCCTTGATCGTCGTCTTGCAGATAAGCGAATCTTCCCTGCAGTTAACGTTGTTTCCTCTTCAACTCGTAAGGAAGAAATTCTTATGGGATCAGAGGAGCTCAATATTGTCTGGAAGCTACGTCGCGTTCTTCATGCTCTTGAACCGCAAGCAGCGCTCGAGCTCTTGCTCGAGAAGATGAAGGGAACAAAGACAAACGTTGAGTTCCTCATGCAGATCCAGAAGACAACATCTGGCCAGGACAATAGTTAATTCCGGGATAGTTAATCCCACCCTCTGATTTACCACCTCAACCGCAAATTTCCCGCGTGGATTTTGCGGTTGAGTGCTTTTGAGAGATGATTTACCCCTAGCCCTTCTGGTTCACCGACATCCTCTGATTAATTGGAGGTCGGACCCAGGCAAAGAAAAGGATTGAATTATGAAGCCAGATATTCACCCAGAATATAAAGAGACTCAGGTCACCTGTGGTTGCGGTGAGAAGTTTCTAACTCGCTCAACAATTGCCAGCGGATCTGTTTATGTCGAAGTGTGTTCAGTCTGCCACCCGTTCTACACAGGTAAGCAGCGCATTCTCGATACCGGTGGACGCGTCGCTAAGTTCGAAGAGCGTTTCGGAAAGAAGTAGCTTTCTAAAAAGACCGCCAACGCAGCCAGAGGAGACTCGGCTGCGGGCGGTCTTTTTTATTTCCGTTATTAATTTTCTCTAAGTAATTAAAGTAATTCAAGTGAGGAAGGGAGAAGTCAGATGAGCGACGATCGTTTTGCATCAGCGCACGAGATGGTTCGTGAGTATCAAGAGCTTGAAACTCTAATGGCTGACCCTTCGATTCACGAAGATCAAGGTCGCGCCCGTCAATTAGGTAGGCGTTATGCCCAACTTGGTCCAGTAGTAGCGGGCTTTAATGCCTGGAAGAACGCTAATGATGATTTATCTGCAGCACGCGAAATGGCTGCCGAAGATCCAGAATTTGCTTCCGAGATTCCAGCGATGGAAGAGGTCGTAGCTCGCGCGGGAGAAAAGTTAGAAGAACTCTTATTGCCGCGGGATCCAAATGATGACCGTGATGTGATTATGGAAGTCAAAGCTGGTGCAGGTGGAGATGAGTCTGCGCTCTTTGCTGGAGATTTGGTTCGTATGTATCAACGTTATGCCGAGAAGCACAATTGGAAAGTTGAGATTATTGATCTCACTGATGCGGATCTTGGTGGGTATAAAGATATTTCTATGGCAATTAAGTCAAAGGGAAATCCAGAGCCAGGGCAATCTCCATATGCGCGACTTAAATTTGAAGGCGGCGTGCATCGTGTGCAACGCGTTCCTGAGACAGAGAGCCAAGGTCGAATTCATACCTCTGCTGCTGGTGTCTTGATTTTGCCTGAAGCTGAAGAAGTCGATGTAGAGCTCAATATGAACGATGTGCGCGTAGATGTTTATCGCTCATCAGGTCCTGGCGGACAGTCAGTTAACACCACTGACTCGGCAGTTCGCTTAACTCACGGCCCAACCGGAATTGTTGTCTCTTGCCAGAATGAAAAATCACAGCTGCAGAATAAAGAGTCTGCACTTCGTATTTTGCGTGCACGTCTACTTGCACATGCACAAGAGCAGGCAGATGCTGCAGCGGCTGCAGAGCGCAAGAGCCAGGTTCGTACAGTAGATCGCTCTGAGCGAATTCGCACCTATAACTATCCTGAAAATCGCTTGAGTGATCACCGCGTAAATTACAAATCAAATAATCTTGATGCGGTACTAAACGGCGAACTTGATGATGTAATTCAAGCCTTACTTGATGCCGATAAGGCAGCAAAGCTCTCTGCAACGAGTTAATCCTCAACGATTATTAATCACCATGGAACTTACCTTTAAAGAATTCCTACGCAGTGGAAAAGAACAATTAAGCGCAGCCGGATATCCAGAAGTTGATGCAGAACATTTACTGGCACACGTTTTAGGTATTTCGCGAATGGATTTACATAATCCGCTGGCGGTTGAGAACGCGATTCTCGCCATAGGCGATACGACACTTATCGAAGAGAATTTCTGGAATTTGCTAGATCGTAGATGTGCTCATGAGCCTTTGCAGTACCTCACAGGAACCGCGTACTTTCGATACCTTGAAGTTGAAGTTGGTCCAGGAGTCTTAGTTCCACGACCTGAGAGCGAGTTGTTAGTCGATGCAACTTTGATTCATATTCAAAATCTCTCTGGCCCCGTGAGTGTGATTGATTTAGGCGCCGGGTCTGGAGCGCTGACGCTCGCAATTGCGACAGAGGCGCCCAACACTCATCTGATTGCTGTAGAACGCGATCCAGTTGCGACGCAATGGCTTCGTAAAAATGTAGCTCGTATCTCTGAAGATATTCGCATTATCGAAGAAGATGTTTCAACTGCGCTTACCGGCGTTAAGTGCGATGTCGTTATTGCTAATCCACCATATATTCCTAACGGCCAAGTTCTACCGCCTGATGTTGCAGAACACGAACCCGCTGTTGCCTTATTTGGCGGCTCTGATGGCATGGATGTTCCCCGCAAGTTCATCGTTGCTGCAGCTCGTTTATTAAAGAGCGGTGGTTTCTTAGCTATTGAACATCATGAGAGCCAGCCGGCAGCAATAGCTGAAGCGATGGGAGATGAGTTTGTTGAGATCACACTTCATCAAGATTTAACAGAACGCCCTCGATTTACAACCGGTATCAGGAGATAATTGCACAATGGAGAGAGTTAACTTACGCGAAGGTGAATTAACAGATCACGTTGCGCTGGGTCTCAAAGGAATCCGAGACGGCTACATAATCTGTGCGCCTCTTGAAAATGGCTATGTTTTTCTAGCCGATGCTTTTTCAGAGTTTGCCGTTCGCGCCATGCATGTTCTGCGCGGAGATGATTTAGGAGTTAAAGCACAAGTGTTGATTCACTCTAGTGCAACGCTCTCGGGCCTAACTCGCAACATCACTGATGATGTCCGTGCGCTCGCCGATGCATTTTGGCCAGGACCTCTTTCACTTAACTTGAATCCCAGCATGGGGCTTAATTGGAATCTTGGCGATAACAATTCACTCGATCTCTTTAGCGTCCGAGCACCCGAAGCTTCTTTCGTATCAGCGCTCCTGAAAGAAAGTGGACCACTCGCGGTGGCTAGTGCGGCTCGAAAAGGGATGAAGCCGGCGCTGAGTACCGATCGAATCTTCGTTCTTGAATCGGGGATAGCAGCGATGTTCGACGGTGGCGAGCTACCAGCTGGAAGACCGACCACAATCGTGCAATCAGATGTTGATGGAATGACCATTATTCGAGAAGGTGCCATTTCACGCGAGCAGTTAGCGGCGGTTGTCCCTGCACTTTCTGCAGTCAGCGAATAGAGTTAGGCCATGTCCGAAACTTTCTATGGCCCAGATTTTGAACTTCTC
>WLDB01000016.1 GCA_009705035.1 Actinomycetota bacterium
ACGGTTCACAGATTGATGTTCATGCAGATACCAAAGCGATGGAGCAAGAGATTCGTGAGAAAGTTTCTGCCAGCGAAGCTGCAGGTTATGTCGATTACGTTGACTTTGTAACCAAGCTCTATAAGTACGAGATGAATGACTTTATCGATCGAAATATTGATTCGCCATTTAACTTGTTAACCCCAAACTTGGCGCGCTTGATTGCGCTCGGCGGTTTTAGAAAGCTGCAACCAAAGGTAAATCAGTTCCTTAAAGATCCACGCCTGCAGAAAGTTTATTCATTCCAGGCCATGTATGCCGGAGTCAGCCCACAGCAAGCTCTCGCCATCTACGCAGTAATTGCATATATGGACTCCGTAAACGGAGTCTTCTTCCCTAAGGGTGGAATGCATGCAGTTCCTCGTGCACTAGCTGCAGCGGCGCAGAAGCATGGCGTCAAGTTTGTCTATGGTTCATCAGTAACTTCACTCGAAACTTCAAATTCTCGAGTGACTGCGGCCATTACCGATAAGGGTGAGCGCTACGAGTGCGATGCCATCGTAATGAACCCGGATCTTCCAGTTGTGTGGAAGAGTCTGCTTAAGAGAGAGCCTCTCTCAATTAAGCGGCTCAAGTACTCACCTTCTTGTGTAACGATGCTTGTAGGTTCTTCTCGTAAATATGACCATATCGCCCATCACAACATTCACTTCGGAGAATCGTGGGACGGCGTCTTTGATGAGCTCATTAAGAAGAAGACCTTGATGTCTGATCCTTCAGTTCTCGTCACCGTACCTACCCATGACGACCCAACACTGGCACCTCCTGATAAAGAGTCTTATTACGTTCTTTTCCCGACTCCTAACCTTGATGCAGATATTGATTGGACTATTGAAAAGTCGCGCTATCGCGATGAAATGATTCGCACTCTCGAATCGCGTGGATACGATGGCTTTGGCGATGCTATTGAAGTCGAACAAATAACAACACCATTGGATTGGCAGGCTCAAGGAATGGAGCGCGGTGCACCATTTGCAAGCGCGCATACCTTCTTCCAGACTGGACCTTTCCGCCCACGCAATATTGCAGCGGGCTTTGAAAATGTCGTTTTCGCCGGAAGTGGAACACAACCAGGCGTCGGCGTACCGATGGTTTTGATCTCAGGGCGATTGGCTGCAGAACGAATTGTCGGGCCAGTTAAGTAACTGTTGCGATGTCTGATCTACTTACGCAGTCCTACGAAGAGTGCAAGCGTCTCAATGCGCTACACGGCAAAACCTACTATCTAGCAACGCTACTTTTGCCCGCCAAGAAAAGACCACATGTACACGCGCTCTACGGATTTGCACGATTCGCTGACGAAATTGTTGATGACCTTGCTTCGACGCTAACACCAGAGGAGAAAGCCACTGAGCTCAAAAACTGGGGCGCAAAAGTAATTGCTGATCTCCGTAGTGGTGAGAGCCGCGATCTCATTGGTATGGCACTTGTCGATACTGTGAAGAAATTCAATATTCCACTGGGATACTTTGAAGCATTTATGAAATCAATGGAGATGGACCTCACTGTTACTCGATATAAAACTTACGACGACCTTATGGAGTACGTTTACGGATCGGCAGTTGTTATCGGACTTGAGATGTTGCCAATTCTTGGTTACAAAGACGAACGTGCAATTTCGGCAGCAACGGCGCTCGGTACCGCATTTCAATTAGCCAACTTCATTCGTGACATAGGCGAAGATATAGACCGCGGGCGCATCTATATGCCGCTCGATGATTTAGCTAAGTTTGGAGTCTCCGAAGAAGCGCTGCTAAAGCGAAAGATGACCCCAGAAATTACGCAAGCAATCAAATATCAAATCGATCGAGTGCGCGCGCTACAAGCCGAAGCTGAGGCAGGCATCCAGTATCTTGACCCAATTTCGCGCCCGTGCATCAGAGCTGCGAGCGAGCTTTACTGTGGCATCGTCGATGAAGTTGAGGCAAACAACTACGACGTATTCACGCACCGTGCGACTACTTCGACCGCTCGAAGATTACGAGTGGCAAGCGCTGCTTACATACAGACATTATTTGCCCGTATGCGCTAATCTTTTCTACACGGGAGCCAAGGTGGCTGAGAGGATCTTCTTTTAGGAGATCGACCGTTTGACCAGTCCGGTAATGCGGATTGAGAATGTAAGAGGTCGCACCATGATGACAACCTTCTTCACCTTATGGGGATATGAAGTTTCCTATCTTGAATTTGTAGCATCCATCGTCTCCTTTATTGGCGTTGGACTAGGAATCACAGGCAAACGCATCACTTGGCCTTGGTGGGGTGCAAGTAGCGCGCTCTACGGAATCTTCTTTCTACAATATGACCTCTATGCCAGTGCCGCTCTTCAGCTAGTTTTTATCGCCGCGGCCATTGGTGGCTGGTTTGGCTGGAGTCCTGCTGGAGCCAAACCTGCTCCACTCTCTCTCCGACTTAGAGTTGCCACCATCGCAACAATTCTTATCCTTTCAATTTTAGTCGCCCCAATTCTTTCTGACCTCGGTGCAGCTGCTGCTTATCCGGATACTTTGCTTTTATTGGGAAGCATGGCAGCGCAGCTGTTGATGGTTTATGAGAAATTTGATACCTGGCCTCTTTGGCTCGCAGTTGATGCCGGTTATGTCGCTCTCTATGCCTCACAAGGCTTGCTCTTCACAACCGTGCTCTACATAGCTTTCACAGTCATGGCTGCAATCGGTTGGAAGGCTTGGTATGGATCTTATAGACGCAGTCTTTGATTACTGTGCATTAAATCCACATCCAATAATTACGATTGATGGTCCAGCTGGGGCTGGAAAAACTACTCTTGCTAATCACATAGCCCATACCTTCAATTCAAAGATTCCTACTCTGGTTATTCATATGGATGATCTCTATAACGGTTGGGATGATCCTTTCGGAGAACCCTTTATTGATGCTCTCATAACTATTACAGAGGCTCATGCCAAAAAAATAGCGTGTGCAATCCCTCAATACGACTGGTCAGTTGGGGCTTATGGTCCTGCAAAGACTTTCCAGCCGGCTCAATTACTCATTCTCGAAGGCGTCGGGTCAAGTACTTCACAGATACGAGACGTTGTCAGTGCAAGTATCTGGATAGATATAAAACCTGAAGTTGGTTTACAAAGGGTTTTAACGCGAGATGGAACTTCTATTGCAACCGAGATGCAGCAGTGGCTTAAGACACAGGAAACTTTCTTTACTGCGGAGAAGAGCGCAGAATCAGCCGATTTCGCACTCACCACTTGAGGTAATAACTCAGTTCTCTAAAGTTGTTCAACTAGAATCCCCACATGTCTGATCTCACCGGCGAAATTATTGATGGGCGCTACCAGCTCATTCGCCAGGTTGCGACCGGTGGAATGGCCAGCATCTATGAAGGTTTCGATACTCGATTAGATCGCAAGGTTGCCGTAAAAATCATGCACCCTCATCTAGCTCAGGATGAGCAATTCGTTGAGCGCTTTATTCGTGAAGCTAAAGCTGCTGCTTCGCTCTCTCACCCCAATATTGTTGCTGTGCAAGATCAAGGGTGGAACCAGAGTGGCACCCCTGCTGTTTTTATCGTTATGGAACTTGTTGAGGGTCACACTCTACGAGAGTACCTAAATGAACAAGGCAAACTCTCAATACGCGATGGGGTTAAGTTTCTCTTACCTGTCCTTAGTGCGTTGGCCGCGGCTCATAAAATTGGCATCATCCATAGGGATATCAAACCTGAAAACATATTGATATCTCGCGAAGGTCGAATCAAGATTGCCGATTTTGGATTAGCTAAGGGTCCATTGCTTGGCTCAACTATGACGGCAGAATCTAGCGTCATATTAGGAAGTGTCTCGTACCTATCCCCCGAACAGGTACAGCGTGGAATCGCTGATGCGCGAAGTGATGTCTACTCGGTTGGAATCACAGCGTTTGAAATGTTCTCTGGAGATAAGCCTTACGGTGGAGATATTCCGATTCAAATCGCCTACAAACATGTCAACGAGCGAGTTCCTCGCCTGAGTTCTCTTCTATCTGATGTTCCAACAGAGCTTGATGAGCTTATCTATCGCGCCACATCGAGTGACCCGGATGAAAGACCGCGCGATGCCTCAGAATTTCATCGCATCCTTTCGCAGGTGAATCACCAGCTCAATCCAAAAGAGAACCAACTTAGCCTTGAACTCGATATCCCGATCCAACCCATGCGCCCGGTAAAAGAGAAGCGTTCATTCCGAAAGAAGATGCGCGAACTCACCACTCCGATAGATCGAGAGGCAACTCAAGCAGTTTCGCGTAAGCCTGTTGAAGAGAGTGTGCAAATTGAAAAGTCTAAGATTGCCGAATCAACTGCTCAAATAGCTAAGCGCAAGAAGGTAAGTAAGCGAGTTCGCCGTAATCGCTATATAGCTCTGGTCATGGCGGTCATCGTAGGAATATCTGGCTGGTATGTACTCGTAGGTCCAGGTAGTCGCGTTGTAGTTCCATCGACCGTGGGTGCCGATACAAACGAGATTGCCGCAGCTCTCTCACCTCTCGGCCTGCAATATGTAGTCGTCGAAGAGCGCTATAGCGAAATGATTGAAAGTGGCAGGGTCATTGAATCCTCTCCCACTGGCGGCGAGAAGATCGATCAGGGCGGAACGGTAAAGATAGTTCTCTCCAAGGGTCCAGAGCGTTATGCAATACCTATGCTGGTTGGTTTAACTCCCACAGCTGCTAAGAATTTGATTGCAAAGTCCCCACTCAAACTAGCTCCCATCATTGAGGTCTTTAATTCAGAAGTTCCAAAAGGTTTTGTTATCTCATCAAAGCCTGCTACAGGAACGAAAGTTAAGCGTGGTTCACTTGTAACAATTACTGTAAGCAAGGGCAAAGAGCAAGTTTCATATGCTTCATATGTCGGAAAGAATGGCGAACAGGCACTTACCGAACTTACCGAAGCAGGATTTAACGTGACATCTACTTACGCATTCAGCGAAGTAAGACTTGCCGGTGAGGTAATTTTACAGAATCCCGCAGGTGGCGCAGCAATTGATAAGGGCAGCGCAGTTGCAATTGTGATTTCTAAAGGCAGCGAGTTTTCTTATATTCCAAATCTCTTCTCGATCGAGCAATCGAAGGCGGTCAAAGCGCTTCAAGATTTAGGCCTACGTGTAACGGTAAAAATAATGGGCCGTAAGGCAGTGAAGAAAGTTACAAATATGAGCCCGAAGGTAGGTAGCAAGGTTAAACGTGGCAGTACGGTAACCATCACAGTAGGGTAACCCCGTGCCAACATCCACTCGCCCTCGTATCGGAGCCCACACCCCAACTTCAGGTGGAATGGCTAAACGCTCTATTGCATATGCCGAGCTAACGGGCGCGGAAGCAATTCAAGTATTCACATCTAATCCTCGTGGCTGGGCAATGCCAGAGACAAACCACGAAGCAGATGCACTCTTTCGCGAAAAGGCCGAAGCCCTTGATCTAGAAACCTATGTACATGCTCCATTTTTGATAAATCTCGGATCACCGACTGAAGATACCTATAAGAACTCACTCGCATCTACTGCTTACTCACTCAAGCGTGGTCAAGAGATTGGCGCACTGGGAGTTGTAGTGCATACCGGATCGGCAGTGAAAGAAGATTTTGTTGAGAAAGCTTGGAAACAAATCAATAAAGGCATGATGCCTATCCTTGAAAAGCTCACCGATGAATCTCCAATGTTGCTGCTCGAACCAACTGCAGGGCAAGGACAATCTCTTGTTAAGCGCTTAGAAGATCTTGAAAAATACTTGAAGGCTCTCGAATACCACCCAAAAGTTGGAATCTGTTTAGATACCTGCCATGTCTTTGCGGCAGGACACGACATTGCCAAGAAGGGTGGAATGAAAGAGACGCTCGACCTTCTAGTTGAGGTCGCTGGTATCGAGCGAATTCAATTAATTCACGCCAATGATTCAATGGATGTTTGCGGCGCACTGAAGGATCGCCATCAGAATATCGGTGATGGTTTTATCGGTGTTGATCCATTTAAAGAACTTCTTAAACACCCTGCTGTGGCTAACGCCCCTCTTATCCTCGAGACTCCTGGAATGGAACCCGAACACGGAAAAGAGATAGCTCTTTTAAAGAAGTTGCGTGGCTAATGGCTACACACGAAACCAAAATGAAGATTGCGCCGTGGGCGCTCTTAGCGGTATCAGCTTCATGGGGTTTGGCTTTTGTAATTATGAAAGATCCGATTGAGAAACAGAATGTAAATAGCTTCCTCGCTACTCGATTCGTATTAGCTGTCCTTGTCATGATTGCTATTCGCCCAAGAGTGCTATCGCAGATCACTCGCGAAATGCTGATCAAAGGCTTCTTTGCCGGGCTCTTCTTGGGAGGTGGCTACATCTTTCAAACATTCGGACTTAAGCTCGTAGGAGCAGCAATCACCGGCTTCGTAACTGGTCTGTATGTAGTTGCTACTCCCCTGATTGCGTGGATTGTTCTGCGCCATCGCATAACCATCTACACATGGCTTTGTGTTGCGCTGGCAACTGTTGGTCTGGCACTCCTCTCTCTCAATGGTTGGGAAGTCGGTGCTGGTGAGCTTCTTGTTTTAGTTAGTGCCATCGCCTTTGCAGCTCATATAGTTGCGCTTGGCCAGTGGAGTAATGGCTTAGATGCCTACGCAATGACTGTTGTGCAACTTGCAACGTGCGCCTTACTAACCGGAGCTATCTCTATTGGTCAAGGATATAAAGCCCCTGTAAATCTCTCGGGCTGGGCTGTCGTTATCTACACAGCGATATTTAGTACTGCAGTTGCATTCGTGATTCAAACTTGGTCACAAGCACACATCTCCCCCACAAAAGTTGCTGTGATTCTCACAATGGAAGTTGTCTTTGCAGCACTCTTCGCGTTGATCTTCACTGATGAAACTCTAAATCTACAGAAGACGCTTGGTGGCGTTCTAATCTTGATCTCCATGCTTGCCATTGTCATGAAAGAAGATCCCGGCGTTAATAACGCAGAGATTGATAGGCAGGCGAAGTAGTGGCGATAGATCTACGCTCTGACACAGTCACTGCTCCATCACAAGGAATGCGTCAGGCAATCGCATCGGCAACTGTGGGCGATGATGTCTATGGTGATGATCCCACCGTTAATTCACTTGAAGAACGCGTTGCCGCACTCTTTGGAAAAGAGGCTGGGCTCTTCTGTCCTACGGGCTCACTTGCTAACCAATTATTGATTCGCCAATTAGTAAATCCTGGAGAAGAACTTCTTACCGAAGAGCGAGCTCACATTGTTCGAGCCGAACTCGGAGCCGGTGCTGTCTTTAGCGGAATCACAACTCGTACCTGGCACTCAGATCGTGGTTTGCTTAACGCAGATGTACCACTTGCTCTTGCTCACGAGAATGCGGGTCCGTACCTTGTTTCAACCGCTGCTATTGCAGTTGAGAACACCCATAATTTTGGTGGCGGAACCGTTCAGCCAATAAATGAGATTGCAAAGCTAAGTAAAGAAGCGCGTGCTCGCGGAATAGCAATGCATTTAGATGGAGCACGTATCTGGAATGCCCATATTGCAACAGGCACTCCCCTTCATGAATTCGGTAATCACTTCGACACCATAAGCGTCTGTCTTTCAAAAGGGTTAGGCGCCCCGGTAGGTTCGATTGCACTTGGTAGTAAAGAACTTATTGCAAAGGCTCGAATCTGGCGTAAACGCTATGGAGCTGGAATGCGCCAGGTTGGCTTACTCGCCGCTGCTGGACATTACGCACTCGATAACAATATTGAGCGCCTGGCTGAAGATCACACGCGAGCTAAGAAAATTGCGCGAGCCCTTGCTGCTCATGATGCTTCGCTTATCAACCCAGATACCGTTGATACAAATATCGTTGGATTGGATTTATCTCAGTGCGGCATCACCGCAGCTGAGTTTGCAAAGCGTGCTGGAGATTCAGGCGTCTTGATTAGCGCACTAGGCAAAACTTACGCCCGGTTGGTCACGCATCTAGATATCGATGACGCCCAATGCGATCAGGCGATATCGGCCCTGATTAAATCTTTAAGGTAGCGCCCCTTCGTGGCGCAGCAGCCACAACTTCTTTTCGGCTCCCGGACCATATGCACCTATAGATCCATTGCTATTAATGATGCGATGGCAAGCAACAATGATGACAATCTTATTTTTAGCACATGCACTTCCAGCTGCTCTTACCGCGGCAGGACTTCCTGCTCGATTAGCAAGCTGCGCATAGGATTCTGTTTTGCCGGCCTTTATCTTGCGCATCCCCGACCAAGCCGCTTGTGAAAAATCGCCACCACTTTGGCGAACTTTGATTGAGTTAATAGCTTGCAAATCTCCATCAAAGTAATCAATGAGCGCTTGTGTGGCTAGCGATGGACGAACTTCTTTGGTGAGCTTTAATTCCTGAATATCAGCGTCGAGGGTTGCAACTATTTCATCGATACCTGAGAGATTAAGGCCGAGAACAACGTCATCGCGTGTTACTAAATAAAGCTTTCCTATCGGGGAAGAAAGTGTCCGCGAGAGTAAAGCTGTCATGGAATTTAGCGAGTACGGAGCATCTCTGCCACAAGAAAAGCCAACTCAAGTGATTGCGAATGATTGAGGCGCGGATCGCAAGCTGTCTCGTAGCGAGATTCGAGATCCTTCTCAGAGATCTGGTTGCCGCCACCTAGACATTCAGTGACATCATCACCGGTAAGCTCTATATGGATTCCACCAGGATGAGTGCCGAGGGCTTTATGGACCTCAAAGAATCCACGAACTTCATCAAGCACATCATCGAATTGACGAGTTTTATACCCATTTGCTGATTCAAAAGTGTTTCCATGCATCGGATCGCAGACCCAAAGAACCTGTGCACCGCTCTTAGTGACACCTTCAACAAGTGCTGGCAAAGCTTCGCGAATCTTTCCTGCACCCATGCGAGTGATGAAGGTAAGACGACCTGGTTCGCGCGTTGGGTCTAGCTTCTCAATAAGAGCTAGCGCATCTTCAACAGTCGATTTAGGTCCAAGTTTTACACCGATCGGGTTGCGCACCTTGGCTGCAAAATCAACATGTGCTCCATCAAGCTGGCGAGTACGTTCGCCAATCCAAATGAAGTGACCTGAAACATCGTAAGGAAGCTCGGTACGTGAATCGATACGAGTAAGTGCCTTCTCGTATTCGATGATGAGAGCTTCGTGGCTGGCGTAGAAATCAACCGCTTTAAACTGTTCTGGATCTACTCCGGCAGATTCCATAAATGCAAGAGCGCGGCCGATCTCAGATGCCACCTTCTCGTACTTCTCGCCAAAAGTTGAATCGCGAATAAATCCCTTGTTCCATTCGTGGACACGACGCAGGTCTGCAAAACCGCCCTGCGTGAATGCGCGAACCAGATTGAGCGTTGAGGCAGAGGTGTTGTAAACCTTTACCAATCTCTGTGGATCTGGAATTCGTGATTCAGGGGTGAAGTCGATTCCGTTGACGGCATCGCCACGGTAAGCCGGCAAAGTTACATCTCCACGGGTCTCTGTATCACTCGAACGAGGCTTAGCGAATTGACCCGCCATGCGACCAACTTTGATGACCGGAAGTGATGATGAATATTGCAAAACTGCAGCCATCTGCAAGATTGTCTTGATGCGATTGCGAATTGAGTCAGCTGTTGCAGATTCAAAAGTCTCTGCGCAATCTCCACCTTGTAACCAGAATGCTCTTCCTGCTGCAGCATCTGCAATACGCGCCTTTAAGTTGTCACATTCACCAGCAAAAACAAGTGGTGGCAAAGCTTTTAGCTCTGCTACTGCTGCTGCCAGTGGCGCACCTTGTGGACCACCAGGCCAGTTGGGTTGTTGTGCCGCAACTAGTGTGGAATCAAAGAGCGTATCAATTGATGTCATGTGATTAGCCTAAAAGATAGTAGGGATTTGGTGACGGGTAATTACCTCGAGAATTAGCCAAAGAACGATGTGACCTCTTCATAGCGCTCGTACGGAACAGTCTTCAAGACATCTGTTGCAGAAGCCAATGGGACGTGAGCAATTGTGGTTCCATGAAGAGCCATCATTGTTCCCCAGTCACCTTGGTGAGCTGCAGTGATTGCCTCAAGGCCAAAGCGAGATGAAAGAACACGGTCGAAAGCTGTTGGTGTTCCACCGCGCTGGATATGGCCAAGGACTGTGCAACGAGTTTCGTAACCAGTCTTGCTCTCGATCTCTTGTGCCAACCACTCACCGATACCTGAAAGCTTTACGTGTCCGAATGCATCGAGCTCTTGATCTTTAACAATCATGTCGCCATCTTGCGGGATGGCACCTTCTGCAATAACGATAATTGGGGCAGTTCCTGTGGCGAAACGTGACTTCACGTATTCGCAGACCTTATCGACTGAGAACTTAACTTCTGGAATCAAGATGCAAGCTGCATCTCCTGATATTCCTGAATGTAGTGCGATCCAACCAGCATGGCGCCCCATAACCTCAACGATAAGTGGACGGTGGTGAGATTCTGCAGTTGTATGTAGGCGGTCGATTGCCTCCATTGAGATATTAACTGCTGTATCGAATCCAAATGTGTAATCAGTGTTGCTGAGATCGTTATCGATTGTCTTTGGTACGCCAATTACTTTGACGCCAAGAGCATGCAACTTTGTAGCAACGCCGAGAGTGTCTTCGCCACCGATCGCAATAAGGGCATCGACGCCCGCTGCTTCGAGATTGGCCTTGATGCGCTCTACTCCACCATCGATTTTAAATGGGTTGGTACGTGATGACCCAAGAATGGTTCCGCCTTTAGCCAAGATTGGCTTTACTGTGGCGAGATCTAAAGGCATGGTTAATCCTTCTAAAGGACCTTTCCAGCCATCACGGAATCCAACGAACTCGTATCCGTACTCTTTGATTCCCTTTGTTACAACGCCACGAATAACACCATTGAGACCTGGGCAATCGCCGCCGCCTGTGAGAACACCAAAACGCATCTTAAAACTCCAAAGTTAAGCGCCTATTTATAGGCAAGAAGGTCAACGTTGACAGGGTTAATTCTAACCCGCTCTCACCGAACTTTTAGCCCACACCGCCAGCGTAATTAGCTCTAACTAGGCGGAAACTCGCACGCCTTTGCCCACAACAACGATTCCAGAATCTGTCACAGTAAATCTCTGGCGATCTCGCTCGAGGTCAACACCTATTTGTGCTCCAGGTTCAACGACAACACCCTTATCAAGAATCGCTTTACGGATTACAGCGCCATCGCCAATTTTTACTTCAGGCATAAGCACCGAGCTATCAACAAATGCCCCTGCCCCGATATGAACATCATAAGAAGCTACCGTGCGATTGAGGTGACCGCCGGCAACGATAGAACCCGCACCAACGATTGAATCTTGCGCAATCCCGTTAGCGCTAAATTTCGCAGGCGGCATTGATGGTGGATTGGTGAGCAATGGCCACTCACGATTGTAGAGATTAAATATTGGATGGATAGATACCAAATCCATATGGGCATCGTAATAAGCATCGATTGAACCTACATCGCGCCAATAACCTTTATCGCGATCTGTTTCGCCAGGAACAACATTATCTGCAAAGTCATAAACCTTTGCCTGACCAGCTGCCGTTAGCGCAGGAATAATATTTCCGCCAATGTCATGGCGTGACTCTAAATCTTCAGAATCAAGGATGAGCGCATCTTCCATAACGTCACGCTTGAAGATGTAATTTCCCATTGATACAAGTGCAAGATCGGGATGCCCTGGCATCGCAGGAGGATCTGATGGCTTCTCATGGAATTGCTTAATGGTGATTCCGTCTTCTGCGAGTTCAATCACGCCAAAGTCATGGGCTTCAGAGCGAAGCATGCGAATCGCTGCCACAGTGACTCCCGCCCCAGATTTTTCGTGTTGCTCAAACATTTGACTTGGATCCATGCGATAAACGTGGTCGGCTCCGAAGACAAGTATGTGATCAGGGTCTTCATCGGCAATCAAATTAAAATTCTGCAAAATTGCGTCGGCGGAGCCTGTATACCAACGAGGGCCGAGACGTTGTTGAGCTGGCACCGGCGTAATGTAATTGCCGAGCAAAGTAGACATGCGCCACGTCGTTGTGATGTGACGGTCAAGTGAGTGTGATTTGTATTGAGTCAAAACCGCAATTTTGCGCATTCCTGCATTTACAAGATTAGAGAGAACAAAATCAATGAGGCGATATGAGCCTCCGAATGGAACTGCTGGTTTTGCGCGATCTGCAGTCAGCGGCATTAATCGCTTTCCTTCACCGCCCGCAAGGACGATTCCCAGAACTTTATCGAAGCGCCCCATGGGGTAAGGCTACCGAGCTGGGCACATAGATGCCATAGCCAGGACTATTCTTTCTCCATGACTATCCCAGAGTCGATTCGCGTTGGAATCGTTACGAAAGAATGGCCACCTGCTGTTTATGGCGGTGCTGGCGTTCATGTAGTCCAACTCACTGAGGCTCTTCGCACTTCTAGTAATGTCACAGTGGATGTTCATTGCTTTGGAGGTGCGCGCACCGATGGTGCTTTTGGTTATGAGACTCCAGCTGAATTCAAGGAAGCAAACCCTGCCATCGCAGCCCTTGCTACTGATCTAGCTATTGCAGATCAGCTCTCTTCTGTTGACCTAGTCCATTCGCATACTTGGTATGCGAATATGGCGGGACATAGCGCATCGCTTTTGCACGGAATCCCCCACATCGTAAGCGCTCACTCACTTGAGCCTTTACGTCCATGGAAAGCTGAACAACTCGGGGGCGGATATAAAATTTCATCGTGGGCAGAAAAAACAGCCTACGAAAGCGCTGCTGCAGTAATTGCTGTCAGTGATGGCATGCGTGCAGATGTTTTAAAAGCATATCCAAAAATCGAACCTTCCAAAGTTGTCACCATTCGAAATGGCGTAGATACAGAAAAATTCACTCCCAATACCGATACTGCCGTGCTCAAAGAATTTGGCATCACAGGTCGATACGCAATCTTTGTTGGACGCATTACGCGGCAGAAGGGATTAGCTCATCTCTTACGTGCTTGGCGCAATGTTCCCGAAGATTTTGGTTTAGTACTTGCTGCAGGTAGCCCTGACGAACCAGGTATTGGTGCTGAGGTTGCAGATCTCATCGCAGAGCTTCAGAAAACACGCAAAAATATCTGGTGGATAAAAGAGATGCTCCCCCACGAGAAATTAACTGCAGCACTTACACATGCTGATCTCTTCTTATGTCCTTCAGTTTACGAGCCACTCGGAATCGTAAATTTAGAGGCGATGGCTTGTCAGACCGCTGTTCTTGCATCTCGTGTTGGAGGAATTCCAGAAGTTGTCGATCATGGCGTCACGGGTGAGCTCGTTGATTACAGCGAGGGTGATATTTCAGGCTTTGAAGAATCATTGACCTCATCAATTACCCGATTAATGAGTCAACCTGAGCTCTTAACTCAATACGGTATCGCCGGGCGAAAGCGAGCAATTGCTGAGTTTGGCTGGGAAGCAGTTGCAGCACGTACAATTGAACTCTATCGATTTGTAATTCAATCATTTGCGAATCAGCGCTAGCGCTCTTTCCTTAAACATCGGAGATTTAATGTCGCGTCGCGGCTGGTTGCTCTTCTTCATGACCGGACTCCTTTGGGGAATTCCATATCTCTTTATCAAGGTTGCCGTTGATCCTGATGGCGGATTCTCTCCAGCAATTGTTGTTTGTCTGCGAACTGCAATCGGTGCAGCAATCTTGCTTCCATGGGCGATTCGTCAAAAAACACTCGGCGATGCAATTCGCGGTATTAGATATGTAGCTCCCTATGCAGTTCTTGAAATGATTGGGCCATGGATATTAATCGGTACTGCTGAACAAAAGATTTCCTCTGGACTCGCAGGCCTGCTTGTCGCATCCGTACCAATTTGGGCCACAATTTTTGCATCTCTTAAGGGAGATAAAACAGTTTGGCAACGCAAACGTTTATTCGGAATTGCAATTGGCTTTGTCGGCCTAGTCTTAGTTGTTGGTATCGAAAGTATCAAGGGTGGTTCAGATCCGCTCTCAATTCTTATGGTTCTAGTCGCTTCGATTGCATATGCCTATGCCGTGATGTTTGTGCAGAGCGGCCTGCCGGGAGTTTCGGGTGTAGCTATTAATGGCGTTGCAATGCTTATTACCGCGATCTTCTACCTTCCATTCACCGTGGCTCAATGGCCCAGCCATCACATTGACCAATCAGCAATCTGGTCAGTAGTTGCACTGGGAATCTTCTCATCCGGCATAGCCTTCGCCATCTTCTTCACCCTTGTAGATATTATTGGTGTGGCTCGTGCATCACTAGTGACTTATCTCAACACTGCATTTGCTGTAGTTTTGGGAGTCATCATTCTGGGCGAACCAATTACAACGGGAATCATCATTGGTCTTCCTTTGGTTCTCTTTGGTTCGTACTTGGCAAGTAGAAAGAGTGAGGCGAAGATAAATGCTTAGTGCAATATTTCTTGGGTTGATTCAAGGCCTTACTGAGTTCTTGCCAATCTCTTCCAATGCCCACCTTGCGATTATTGGTCGGTTGATGCCATCAGCTGAAGATCCAGGGGCTGCATTTGTTGCCATCACTCAGATTGGTACTGAACTCGCTGTGCTTCTTTATTTCCGTAAAGATATCGCCACCATTGTCGGCGCATGGTTTCAATCGCTCAAACCAAAAGCTCATTTGACCCGCCATCAGCGCAGCGATGCCAAACTTGCATGGCTCATCGGTGTTGGAACTCTTCCTATTGTCGCCCTCGGTTACCTCGGACAGGATTACATCGAGAACGAGTTACGTAGCCTCTGGGTTATTGCAGCTACTCTGATCATCTTTGGTTTAATCCTCGGCTTCCTTGATTTCATGGGGCGCAATGAACGCACCTTAGATAATCTCACCGTGGGCCATGGGTTGCTTTATGGTCTCGCCCAAGCTTTAGCGCTGATTCCAGGTGTTTCGCGATCTGGTGCAACAATTGCAATGGGACGCGCTCTCGGATATCGACGTGAATCAGCGCTGCGTTATTCATTTCTTTTAGCGTTACCAGCGGTATTCGGAAGTGGTTTCTATCAATTGAAGAAGGCTATCGATAATCCTGGTGATGCGGTCTTCACATTACCCGAAACTCTCGTTGCAACTTTTGTCGCTTTCTTAGTGGGATATGCCGTAATCGCTTGGTTGATGCGTTACATCTCAACTAAATCATTTACGCCATTTGTTATCTACCGAATCGTGCTTGGTACCGCGCTACTCATTGCTCTATCGACTGGTCTAATCACAGCTTAAGTTACAGCTGGCTGGAAATGCTATTGATTCGTTCTTGCTTGGCAAGTAAGGTAATGCTTTATGGGTACTTCGCAGATAAGAGAGACAATCGCTTCACATGTTTCAAAAACCCGCATCTACTCTTCACATGAGCACATCAGCTCTATCGATTCATTCGGCAAAAATTCAAGTCCATGGTTTCCTGTAGATATCAAACCTGCATTGCCTCCTTCGTCAGCTACGACACTACTTGACTTATTATTCTCTCCTTACACAACGCCTCAACTAACAGCAATGGGCGCTAGTTATCCGCCTGAAGGTGCTTTTAAAGAGGATGAGGCTTTCCTAAACGAAATGAAAATTCTCCGCCCGATCATTAAATCTAATAGCGGTATTGGAGTTTTGGTCTGCCTTGATCGCGGGCTTAAAATTCTTCACGGTATTGGCTTGAACGAAGCTCTTTCAAGTCCAAATGGAGAGCTACTACTGAAATTGAATGCCAGTATTAAAGATAAGTACTCCGATTACTTCCAATGGTTCAATGAAGTAATGGAGAAAACAGGCACAGATTCGATTCTAAAACCCGTACATCCAGAATACTTCATTGATAATTCTTTTAAAAAAGGTGCTGGAGAATTGAAATACTCTCTTCCGATCATGAGAGTCGACTCATTGGTCGGCTTCCAACATGATGAGAAGATTCTAGATTTTGCAGGTGTAGAACGGGCAGCTGGATTTGAAATCAAGAATTCTTTAAATCTGGATGAGATGATTTCTTGGTTCTTTGAAATATGTGACAAATTTCAAGTTTGTTCCCTGAAGCAACTTCAGGCTTACTCTCGCCCAATCTCTGTTTCCGATTGCACTAGAGAAGAAATGTCTAAAGCGCTAGAAGTTTTACTTGCTGCACGCGGAGCTGGGGCTCTTGCAAAATATCGTGACGAGGCTCTTATTGTTCAAAATTACATCCTGCGTAGGATCCTAGAAGAGGCGAACACGCGCTCCTTGCCTTATCAAATTCATACTGGGATGACGATTTTATCCCAATCAAATCCTGGACAGCTAGAGTCGATGATCCAGCAATATCGAAATATTGCTTTCGTTATCCTGCATGCATATCCATTTATTTCGGAAGCGACTTACTTAGCCAGAACTAATCCAAATGTTTGGGTAGATACCTCTTGGCTAGTGTTGCAATCGCCTGAAATTTTGCAGATTGCGCTCAAGGAATACATTGGCATGGTCCCAGCAGACCGTATCTTCTCTTCGATAGATTCAATTTCTTTGGAAGAGTATGCGGGTGGAATTGCACTCACTCGAAGTATCTTGATTGATGTTCTAAGTGAGAAAGTAGAGCGAAATTTTCTTGATATTGAAGAGGCTCTCTATATCTCTGAAAGAGTTCTCGGCGGAAACTGTAAGCAGCTGCATCGACTCTAAACTACTTGCGTTCGGTAAATCCAAGACGCTCAAGAAGCTTTGGGTCTCGCTGCCACTCTTTTGAAACTTTTACGTGCAAGCCAAGATAGATGCGGGCATCGAGCTCGCGCTCGATATCTTTGCGCGCGCGCATTCCAATATCTTTAAGTCGCTGCCCTTGATGACCCAAAATGATTCCGGTCTGTGAATCTCTTTCTACATGGATAGTTGCATGGATATCAAAGAAAGGGCGTGAGCCTTTCTCTTCTCGCTCTGACATCTCATCGATGGTAACCATGATTGAGTGCGGTAGCTCTTGTAGCGCATCGCGCATCGCTGCTTCGCGAATGAGTTCGCATATGAGCTTTTCGCGGCCTTGATCGCTCTTCTGGTCAGCTGGATAGAAGGCCGGACCTTGTGGCAAGGTATCGCCAATAATCTTTGCAAGAAGTTCGATTTGATCATGAATCACGGCAGAGACCGGAATTATTTCATCCCAGGTAAAGCCAACAGCTAATTCATTGATTGTCATCAAGCGATCAGCGAGAGTCTTCTTATTGACGGTATCTGTCTTGGTGATGAGAGCAAATTTCTTAGCGCGAGGGTGTTTTGCAAGTTCGGCTGCAATGAATTGATCGCCCGCACCTGCAGCTTCATTTGCAGGCAAGCACATCATGATGACATCGACTGAATCCATACTTTCATTCACTACCGCATTGAGGCGATGACCAAGAAGTGTGCGTGGTTTATGTACCCCAGGAGTATCGACGAGGACTGCCTGAAAGTCAGACCCGTTGATGATTCCACGAATAGCATGTCGGGTGGTATTTGGATGATGCGATGTAATCGCAATCTTGCTTCCGACTAGAGCATTGATAAGAGTTGATTTTCCGGTGTTGGGGCGGCCGACAATGGCAACGAAGCCCGAACGGAAATCACTCATACCCCTATTCTCTCATCACTTAGCTCTCATCTTCACCAGAAATATTCGTAGCCCATCAAGCATGTTCAATCAAGTGAGTGGTTGCATGAGTTCGATTGCATCGGCGACCGATGTCACTAGTTCAGCGCTTCGTTCGCCAATTAAGCGATGGCAGCCCTCTGATGTCGGTGCTGTGATTGGACCAGGTATCGCGAGCACTGGCCTCATGAGCTCTGCGGCATCTCGTGCTGTTCGAAGTGACCCGCTTCGAAAGGCAGCTTCTACAACGAGCGTGCCACGAGAGAGCGCAGCGATGATTCGATTGCGAACAAGAAAGCGATGCGGGCGCGCGCTAACTCCTGGCAAATATTCTGTGATGATTGCACCGCTCTCTAGAATCTCATCGAATAAACGCTGATTGCCTGCTGGGTAAGGGCTATCTATCCCAGATGCTGTGACAGCAATTGTGGCGCCTTCGGCGATGAGCGCTCCTTTATGAGCTGCTGAATCAATGCCATATGCTCCGCCACTTACTATTGCCCACTCGCGATCTACAAAACCCGCAGCGAATTCAGATGCAATACGTATGCCATATGGGGTTGGGTTGCGTGTTCCGACAATCGCTAGCGATTTCACTTTCAGTACCTCAGCATCGCCTTTAACAACGAGCACAATTGGTGGTGATTGCAGATCATCGAGCGCATCGGGCCAAGAGCTATCTTCAGGAGTAATCAAATGTGCACCGCACTCTGTTATTTTCGTCAAGATAGATTCTGGATTGATGCGCACAGCTTCGGGAATCGCGTCAAAGACATATTGAAGTCCATGCTCTGCGATTTCACGTGCCACTAAAGGAGCACCCGGTTCGTGATGTGCTGCGATTGCTAATCTCATCTGACGGGTATTCATAGATACCCTCCATTTCTTAATTGGTATGCGCCTTGAACATCATGCAGGGTCGGCAGTGAGTGATCTGCTAAATCTGCCAAGGTCCATGAGAGGCGAATTACTTTATGCAGACCGCGCGCAGTAATTAACTCTTTATCCAGTTGGTCATGTAAAAAGTTCATGCCCTGCCTCTCGGGGCGGAAATCGGTACGTAGCGATTTAGCGGGAATCTCTGAGTTAAGTGAATAACCCAACCCAATAAATCTCTTTGCCGCCTTTGCCCTAGATCTAGCAACACGTTGGCGAATGCTCTGTGAACTTTCTGCCGTTGTTGAAGAATCAAGATCTACTCTGCCCACTGGTTCGACTTCAACTCTGATATCAATGCGATCGAGTAATGGGCCTGATAACTTTCCGAGATAGCGACGCACTTGCAAAGATGAACAAGTGCAACCATGGCCTTTACCGCTAAATTTTCCGCAAGGACAGGGATTTGCAGCAAGCACTAAGAGAAATTGAGCTGGAAAACTTACTGAACCAACTGAACGCGAAATTGTGACAGTTCCGGTTTCAAGTGGTTGTCGCAGCGCATCTAATATTCCCACCGCACATTCGGGTGCTTCATCGATAAAGAGCACGCCCCGATGCGCCAAACTGATTGCACCTGGAGTGATAGATCTGTTGCCTCCCCCAACGATGGCAGCCCGTGAAGCGCTGTGGTGTGGCGCGATAATCGGTGCATATCGCGACATCGGCGAGCGATTAGTGAGCCCACCTGCAATCGAATGAATAGCAGTAACTTCGAGCGCTTCTTCAACGCTGAGTTCGGGGAGAATTGATGGAATTCGTGAAGCAATCATTGTTTTGCCAGCACCTGGAGGGCCAACCAATAAAAGATGATGCCCACCCACTGCTGCAACTTCTGCTGCAAAACGCGCCCGCGATTGCCCCGCTACATCTGCAAAATCCAGCGCTTCATCTTCTTGCTCGATTGCGATATCTAGTTTTTCGGAAATTGGATATTCGCCACTTGATATCCAACGATAAATCTCGGATAAAGAATCAAAACTTAAAATCTCCATGGTTGTAATGAGCTCAGCTTCGCTGTGATTTGCACGCGGAACAATGGCGCGCCGGATTCCAGATTTGTAGGCAGCAATCAGTGATGGCAAAACACCCCGCACAGAACGGATTGAGCCATCCAGTGCAAGTTCTCCCAGAATCACGGTATCCCGTAGTGGCTCTTGCGCAAGAGTTCCATCTGCAACCAAGATTGCTAAAGCAATCGCACAATCAAACCCAGGACCACTCTTTGGCAACCAAGCGGGCGAGAGTGAGACCGTTACTTTCTTATTTGGCCACTTCTGCCCAGTATTGATGAGCGCAGCACGAACGCGATCACGAGATTCTTGCAGTGAAGTATCTGGCAACCCCAACAATGAGTAAATCGGAATTCCATCTGCAATATCGACTTCGATATCAATAACCGAACCTAAGAGTCCTTGTAGCGACACTCCCTTGGTGCGCCCAAGAGTCATAGGACTCCCCCACGGTATTCGAGGGAATGCGTGCCGTCGGGATTGATAAGTACTGATGCAATATCAATTTGAAACTCTGATCCAAAGCAACCGTGAGTAACCAACCACCCCATGGCAAGCCTCTGCATTCGCAGTAGTTTGATTGGAGTGATTGCCTCAAAAGGATGTCCGAATGCAAGCGAACTTCGACTCTTTACTTCTATAAAGTGAAATATTCCGGCGTTATCCAATGATACTAGATCTATCTCTCCTTCTCGGACCCTCCAATTGCGATCAAGGACTTCATCACCTCTATCTAGACAGAATTGTGAGACCTGACTTTCGCCGAATTTTCCGAGGATTTGATTTCTATTTTTCTTAGCCGCCATTGAGGCAAAGTAGAGCTAACGGCAACTGTGAACGCTTGCCGCTAGCTCACTCTGTGGATATCTAATCAGCTTAGAAATGTTATGGATTAACCATCCAACAAATCCAATTCCAAATACTCTTAAGCGCTCTCCTCATTTTTTGCTCCATAATTTTCATTTAACTAGAAGCTCCAAACTGAAGCAAACCTCGCAACACTAAAGCTACCGTCGGAAGGCTATTCCTTACAATAGTTGTAACTGTCGGTGCAATTTGGCCGTAACCACCAATATTGGCTACCGCGAGTCTCGGTCCTTCCAAGAGACCTGGGGTTCCAGTGGCCCGATTCGCAATCGAGACTTGAAGGACCCCTACAAGA
>WLDB01000017.1 GCA_009705035.1 Actinomycetota bacterium
AACTGCATTGCTGCAATTACTGGTGGTCTCTTACACCGCCGTTTCACCCTTACCAATATCTAGCAAGCTAGTTATTGGCGGTTTGCTTTCTGTTGCACTAATCCCGCGGATTGCTCCGGGTGGGCGTTACCCACCACCTTGCTCTATGAAGTCCGGACTTTCCTCGGTGCATTGCTGCAACGCGGTGATCCAGGCGACTCTTCTGAGGTCAAGGATACGCCAGGGTGTAGAAAGAAGAGAAACCGTTAGGCGAGCAAGGATTGCAGGGTTTTCTGCGCACCAACAGTGTGGAGAGATTCAAGGGTTGCAAGGTAAGGTCTGGCAAAACGAGTATCTTTCGCTAGATCACCGAATAACTTCTGGTTTTCAATAAAAGCCGAAGGATTGGTGCGTTGGCTTTGCGCAATAGCAATAAGCTCATCTCGCAGCGGGTCAACAACTTTGATTGGTTGACCTTTTTCATCAACCGCTTCGTCATAGCGTGCCCAGCTAGCAACGATTGCAGCGCTCAATGAAACATCTTTTCCATTTTCAAGAAGTTCTCGAACGACCGGCAATAACCACTTAGGAATGCGATCTGAGGATTCTGCAGCTAGTCGTGCAACTGTGTCGAGGACTTCAGGGTTTGAAAAGCGTTCAATCAGCTCTGCTTTGTAAGCAACTAAATCAACGCCTGGTACAGGGCTAAGTGTTGGCGTGGCTTCATCATCCATATATCTTTGCAAGAGTTTAATGATTAATGGATCCTGCATAACTTCGTGAACATAGGTGTAGCCGCTGAGATGTCCGAAGTAACAGAGGCCTTGATGACTTGCATTAAGTAGGCGTAGCTTCATGAGTTCATATGGCATTACATCTTCAACCATTTGAACGTGAGCATCTTCAAACTGTGGGCGTCCGAGCGGAAAATGGTCTTCAATCACCCATTGAAAAAATGGTTCGCAAGGTACTGGCCAATGGTCTTCTAAACCTAATTCTTTTTCAACGATATCGATATCTTCCTGCGCGGTGACTGGAGTGATTCGATCCACCATTGAATTGGGAAATGCGACGCTGGATTCAATCCATTCGCTAAGCGCGGGATCTTTAAGTTTCGCGAAGGCGGTAATCATCTTCTTGGCGACATCGCCATTGCCTTGAATGTTGTCGCAAGATTGCACGGTAAATGCTGGAATTCCAGCCTCTTTGCGACGCTTGAGCCCTTCGACAATGTAACCAAAAGCTGATGTGGGATTAGTAGAACTTGCTAAATCTGTTGCAACGGGTTCGGTTGCTGGATCAAATTCTCCTGTAACTCGATCAAAGCTATAACCACCTTCTGTAATAGTGAGTGAAACGATTTTGATCACTGGGTCGACTAGTTTTTCCAATAACTTCTCAGATTCTTCTGGCGCGAAGATATAGTCAATCATGCTGCCAATTATTTGGTAATCAAACTTTCCTGAGGCATGCTTAGTAACCAAGGTATATAAACAATCCTGGTCTTTAAGTGCCATGCTCATTCGCGCATCACTAGGTAAAAGGCCGACTCCGATTATTGCCCAGTCGTGTGCCTTGCCTTGGGCCATTAAGCGGTCGAGGGTGAGAGCTTGATGGGAGCGATGAAAAGCACCTACGCCGAAGTGAAGAATTCCAGCGGCCAGTGTGCTCCGATCGTAAGTCGGGCGAGCAATATGTGCAGGCAGTACTTCAATCGTTGAGTTAGATAAGCGTTTCATTAACGGCTCCCAGTGCTTAGGCCTAAGGATAAGCCTTTACAGCCCGAAGCTAGAAGTAGGTAATTACTTCTTCTGCTTATCCTTATCTTCGCCACCGGTGATTCGTCCTGCGTGAGCGTGTGCTGAAGGATCTTTCTTGGTCTTAATCAGGCTGGCAACAGTTGAAATCACCAGAATTGCACCGATAACAGCCAAGCTAATCAAGGTAGGAATCTTTGGCACGTCATACCAAATCTCATGAGCAAATGTCAGAATCAATTTAACTCCGATAAACATCAAGATTATTGATAGTCCGAGTGAGAGGTAGACCAACTTGTCGAGCAAACCCTTAAGCAAGAAGTAGAGAGCGCGCAGACCGAGCAGCGCAAAGGCGTTTGCAGCAAAGACCAAGAAAGGTTCTTGCGTGACGCCAAATGTTGCCGGAATCGAATCAAGTGCGAAGAGAAGATCCGTTGATGCAATTGCAATCAATACAGTGAACATTGGGGTTGCGATGCGCTTGCCATCAATCTTTGTAAAGGCCTTTGAGCCATCAAATTCATCGGTCATTGGTACGCGCTTGCGAATAACTTTGACCAAGAAATTATCTTCAGGTGAAGGATCTTCATCCCAGTGCTTAAATAACCCAACGCCGGTCCAGATAAGGATTGCGCCGAAGATTACGAATGTGAAGCTAAATGCAGCGAGTGCCGCGGCACCAACTGCGATGAAAATTGCGCGAAGTACAAGTGCGAGAATGACGCCGAACATCAGTACGCGCTGGTGATAAATAGATGGCACTGCGAACTGCGCCAGAATAATAATGAAGACAAAGAGATTATCGACCGATAAAGATTTCTCCACAAGGTATGCGGCAAAGTATTCGGTGCCGTATTTTGAACCCGCACTCTGCCAGACCCAGATACCAAATCCGATTGCAACGCCGATGTAAAAGATGGACCACCCAGCGGCCTCTTTAAACTTTACTTCGTGAGGCTTGCGACTGACAGTTAAGAGATCAACGACAATAAGAAGGACGATTGCGGCAATAACAATTGCCCAGGTAGTCAGGGTTACATTCATGGATTTCACCTATTCGTTAAAGGGGCCAGTGCGCCAAGGTCTCCCTCAACCACTATGTGGTCGCAGCTCCGGGATATTTCTATCCGTATTGACGAAGATGCCGAACGAGGTACTCCCCTTAACTTTGGCAAATATTAGGTTGCGGATAATACTTTCGCAAATCAAAATGAGATGTTTTGGCAGGTTTGGCAGCTACTTTTTCGGTCGATGTTAGGCTGGTTTAATGAGGATGACAGAGACAATTCAGCTAGCCGATAGTTCAGCCGTTATTTCGACCTCCAACTGGATCATCACGATATCGGCGTTGTTGCTCATTATCGCTCTCGATTTTACCTGGGCGGTATCACGACGACATAAAGATACGACGATGAAAGAGGCAACCGCGTGGAGCCTCTTTTATGTATCACTCGCGGTCTTGTTTGGACTCAGCCTCAGCCAGTGGCTTGGTGCGCAAGAACAGAAAGAGTTCTTTGCAGGATGGCTCACAGAGTACTCACTTTCTTTCGACAATCTCTTTGTCTTTGTACTTATCCTTACTCGCCTCAAGATTGATAAACAGAAGCAGCAACTAGCTCTCCTTATCGGAATCCTGATTGCCCTCGTCCTGCGCGTTATTGCTATCTCACTTGGAAAAGCTGCTATCGAGCAGTTCGAGTGGGTCTTCTTTATCTTTGGCGCATTCCTTATCTACACCGCAGTCACTCTCTTTATGGAGAACTCACATGGCGATGAAGAAGAGGAAGAAGAAAGTCGGATCATCAAGTTCTTGCGTGCCAAGGGGTTAAAGCCATTTACCATCGCCCTGCTTGCACTCGGTATGACAGATCTTCTATTCGCGCTTGATTCAATTCCAGCTATCTTCGGGCTCACTCAAAATGTCTACATTGTTATTACGGCAAATATCTTTGCGCTGATGGGTCTTCGCCAGCTCTACTTCTTAATCGGCGGCCTGATGACTCGTTTGATTTACATCGGCAAGGGACTCTCTGCAATCTTGGCATTTATTGGCGTGAAGCTGGTCTTCCATGCATTCCACGCAGTTGATATCCATGAGATTGCTGGCATTCACATTCCAGATATCACAATCACTCAGAGCCTTTCGGTAATTGTTGCTTGCCTATTTGTGGCAACCGTTGCAAGCCTGATTAGTACACGAAATAGCGTCAAGAAAGAGCACTAGTAATGGCAAATATCGGAAATATGTATGGACCAAACTTTACATTTCTAGGGGTCCCGCGTTGCGATCTCGATGTTCCGAGCACCTATGCCGGAGCCGATGTTGTAATCGTTGGGGCACCAATTGATGCCGGTACTTCATATAGATCTGGTGCAAAGTTTGGGCCACAAGCAATACGTGGCACTGATTATTTGCCACACGATGGCGAACGTCCCCATATGGCGCTCCGCGTTGATGGGCTGAAGGATCTTAAGGTTTTAGATGCCGGCGACTTGCTTTTGCCGAGTGATGATTTATCAAAATGCTTAGCACTTTTGCGAGAAGCCACAGAGAAAATCTCACGTGCTGGCGCAATTGCACTTGTTCTTGGTGGAGATCACTCAGTGACATCTGCTGATGTTGCAGGTATTGCAGATCACCGCGGACTTGGCAAAGTATCAATGATTCACTTTGATGCCCATGCAGATACTGGCGACGTGCAGAATGGTTCTCTTGTTGGCCACGGAACACCGATGCGTCGCTTAATCGAATCAGGCACCGTCCGCGGCGATCGCTTCTTGCAAGTTGGTTTGCGCGGATATTGGCCAGAAGATGCAACCCTAAAGTGGATGCGCGACCAGAAGATGCGCTCTTATGAAATGACAGAGATTCACAACCGCGGACTCAAAGCAGTACTCGACGAATCATTTACTATTTTGACCGACGATACAGATGGAGTCTTTCTCTCGGTCGATATCGATGTAGTTGATCCCGGAATGGCACCTGGCACCGGTACACCAGAACCAGGTGGTTTGACATCTCGTGAACTTCTTGAAGCAGTACGTCGAATCTGTATCGAACTTCCTGTAGTCGGTATCGATGTTGTTGAAGTTGCACCAGCATTTGATAGCGCTGATATCACCGCGATGCTTGCAAATCGCGTGGTCTTAGAGGCGCTGAGCGGAATCGCATTTAGACGAGCAGGTGGTACCTATAACCCTGCTCGCAATGTGCTTGATCGCTAATTCATAACCGCAAAAAGTTTTACAGCGTTGCGAGAATTGCTTCGATATCGCTCATTTGCGTCCAGGGATTAACGATTGCAAAACGCAATATCGGTTGACCCTTATGGCTTGATGGCGTAACAAAGCCAATTTGATCTGCAAGTAACTTCTCGCTCCATGCGCGGTAATCAGCTAACTGCCACCCTTTACGAGTAAATGCGACAATCGAAAGGTTGGGCTCCATCAGCAAATCTAAGTTTGGGTGTTGCTTTATAAGCTCAGCAGATTGGCGCGCAATCTCCATAGTCTTATCTATCGCTTCACTATAGGCATCTGTGCCGTGGGCAGCGAGTGAGAACCACAAGGGCAAGCCGCGGGTGCGGCGAGTTAACTGAATCGCATAATCTGATGGGTTCCATTCATCAGCATCATTGAGGGTATCGAGATAGCCCGCATGCTGTGTGTGTGCTTCGCGAGCAAGCTCTGGGTTGCGATACAGCAGGGCACAGGCATCGAAAGGTGCAAAGAGCCATTTGTGCGGATCGACAATAAATGAATCAGCCATTTCTACGCCGGCAAATAATTTAAGCGTTTCAGGATTAGCGAGTCCGGCTAGCCCATAAGCACCATCAACATGGAACCAAATCTTTTCGTTTCTTGCGACCTTGCCAATCGAAGGTAAGTCATCGATGATTCCAAGATTGGTAGTACCAGCCGTTGCAACAACCGCGCAGATATCTCTCCCTGGATTTTCTTGACGGTATTTAGCAAGAGCAGGTTCTAAGTCAGATCCACGCATGATTCCATCAGGTTGCACCGGAACCTTAATCAGGTCAACATCCATCACTTCGGTTGCAGATGCGATAGAACTATGGGCTTCACTTGAACAAGCAACAGCCCAACGGATTACCTCAGGCTTTGCTTTCTGTGCGCTCTTACGTGCTGCAACTAGCGCAGAAAGATTTCCAATTGTTCCACCTTGTACAAAAACACCACCGGCAGCTTCAGGTAACCCTGCTAAATCAGCGAGCCAGCGCAAGGTTTGGTTTTCAGCAAAGACTGCGCCGGCACCTTCAAGCCAAGAACCTCCGTAAAGCGCAGATGCACCGACAACTAAATCAAAGAGGTTAGCAAGCTCTGTTGGAGCAGATGGAATAAATGCGAGATAACGGGGGTGATCAGTTGAGATACAAGCCGGTGCCAAAGTTTCAGTAAAGAGTTTGAGAGTTTCGCTACCACCGAGACCGCGGGCAGTAATTGTCTTACCGACAATCGAGAAAAGTTCTTCTTCGCTCTTTGGTCCATCGAGCGGAGGATTCTCTTTGAGGCGCAACAGACTGTATTCAAGAATCTCTTGTGCGACTCTCTCGATTTCAGGTGTGAACTCGTGCATAGCGAGATTCTAGTGGGGTGACTATGCCTTTAATGAAAAACTTGGATACTCATCGCTGACGAGCACAAAGGCATATCCATAAACACGATTGATGTATTTCATTGTTCCGACCACAGTGCCAGCCGCCCATTGTGGGTACTTTCCTGTTGACCATGTAACCACCCAGGCAATTACAGAGATAGCCAGTGCAATGAAAACATAAATTACTCCAACAATAATCAGTGGGATAGCAAGGAACCACTTAACCAATGGCATCCAACGGTTCAGCTTTCGGCCGCCATCAATTTCTGGAAAGAGAATCGCTACACGTGGGTTGCGTTCGATTGATGGATATTCGTCTGTAAGGCAGAGAAGGTATGTGCCAACACGCGCTTGGATCTCGAGCATCGCGTGGTTAAAGCTCAGGAGATAGCTTGGATAAACCTGGCGCACCACGAGGGCGAGAACGATGGGAGCGACTAAGAGTGGCGCTATGTAGGACTCGCTAAATGAGGCTAAAGACCAGATGAAAATGATGACTGGCGCGACCAATATCCCTCGGAAAAAGACGGTAGCGCGGTTACGATTTTCAAAATCTACTTCAATTATTGTCTCAATATTATTAGCCATATAAGTATTCTATTGCTTAGCCCTTTCATTAGATACTCTTGGCTAATGAGCAAAGAACGAGTCGCAATAATCACCGGTGCCAGTAGCGGAATAGGCGCGGCAACTGCAATTGCGCTTGCAAAAGATGGATTTCACGTCATAGCAGTAGCTCGAAGAGCAGATCGTTTGGCCAAACTTGCAGAGCAATCAAATCTGATTGAAAGCTTTATATGTGATGTGACAAAGCAAGGCGATGTCGATCGATTAGCGGCCCATTGCAAAGATATGGCGGTTGAAGTACTGATTCATTCTGCTGGTGGTGCTTTTGATGCTGCGACAATTCTCGATGGAGATCCTGATATTTGGGAGAAGACTTATGAGATCAATGTGATTTCAACTTTGCGAGTCACAAAAGCAATAACTCCAATCATGCAATCACGGGGGATAGGCCATATCGTCATTATCTCTTCGACTGCCGGCCATCGCGCTTATGAAAATGGCGGAAGCTATGTGGCAGCGAAATTTGCTGAAACTTCGATGGCACATACGCTGCGCCTCGAACTCAATGGCCAGCCAATTCGAATAACAGAGATAGCTCCGGGAATGGTGAAAACTGATGAGTTTGCGGTTAATCGCTATGACGGCGATCGCGCGAAAGCTGCCAAAGTTTATGAAGGTGTTGAAAAGCCACTAACTGCAGAAGATGTTGCTGAATCAATTCGTTGGTCAGTAACACTACCTGAGCACTTTAATGTTGATAGCATGGTGATTCGCCCAGTTGCACAAGCGGCAAATCATAAAGTTTCTCGAAAATAATTCTTAAAGCACAACTCGATACTGTTTAAGGGTTGAGTCGGTTGCATAAGCAATACGCACCCCAGCTTTCTTTGATGCCGCTAACCCATCAATAATTGTTTTGGTAAGAACTTCGCCAGGTGCTACGACTGCTACTCCTGGTGGATAGGGAGCAATCAAGTCTGCAGAGATTCGTCCAACTGCATCGGTGGCTTCAACCATGACGGTCTTTGAGAAATAAGCCTCGCGCATCGAGATTGCGCGCTCAGGCACAACTGACCAACTTAGTGCTGTGGCACTTTCGCGACGTTGCTCTTGGTGACGCTTAAGAATTGGGATCAGTACATCGGATAAGGCATCAAAATCTTCGCGGCGATCAGCCAAGGTGGCGAGAAAGACAATCGTGTCTCTGTCGGCCATCTCCACGCGAATACCCGCGCTCTGTAATTCTTTTTCAATCTCTACCCCTGATGCGCCTAATTGCTGCACCCGTAGCACAATTTTGGTGGGATCAAAGCGTCCTGCTGGAAAGTCAAAGGGATAGAGAAAGATTGGAAGAGCAAACTCGCTCTGCACAATATTTTTAAAGTGAATGACGTTATCGAGTAGCTTGGCAATCAGTTCGGTCCCGCGTAGTTGCAGTAAGGCGCGCACACCATCGATTGATGCAAGTGGTGCGCCAGCTGGTGAAGTTGTGTGAGTTGTCTCAAAACTTTGCTCGAGACGATCTAAATCTAAATATTTCCCCTGTGCAATAAGAAGCGCACTGGCGCTATAACCAGGAAGTGCCTTATGAACACTAGTAATTAGTGCATCGGCACCGAGTGCAATTACATGGTTTGGTAATTCATTATGAAAACCAAAGTGTCCACCCCAGGCAGCATCAACAATTACCGGTACCTGCTGTTCGTGCGCTAATTCGATTAATGCAGGCAAATCAGAGAGAGTGCCGAGATAACCAGGTTCAGTGAGTAAAACCGCAATTGGTTCTTGTTTTAGCGCACGTGCAAGTTCTTCAACGCTTATTCCGATAGGTACGCCAGTAGTTGTATCAATTGTTGGAACCATCCAGATTGGTTCTAGTCCCGCCAAAACTAAAGCACTCAAAATTGATCTATGAGCAGTTCGCGAAACTGCAACCTTCTCACCTGGTGCACCGAGTGCGAGAACGATTGCTTGATTTGCGTGAGTAGATCCTCCGGTTGAAAAACGAGCGTAATCCGCACCCCAAAGTTTGGCTGCCAGTGATTCCGCTTTGCGTAAGGTCTGGTTGGTTAACTTGATTTCATCGAGACCACCGTAGAGAGGAATGTCACTATCAACAACAGCGCCAAGATCTGCATCAATCTGCGAAGTTCGCTGTTTATGGCCCGGAATAGTAAAAGGAGTGCGAGCGCTCTCGAAATATGAAAGATAAGAATCCAGTAACGGTGCGTTCTCTCGTAGTTCACTCACCTGCTAAGCCTAGCCTCTGTCACGGTTGACTTCGGCTGGCATTACGGGGGAGAGGGTTTAGACTTGAGCCATGACCGAAGAGCTCGCACAAACCCGTCATCTGGCTACTGAGATTCCAGGGCCTCTTTCAACAGCTGCAATGCAGCGTCGTAAGGATGCGGTTTCTGGTGGGCTAGGTATGGCGATTCCAGTGATTATTAAGTGTGCATCGGGTGCGATTCTCGAAGATATCGACGGCAATCGCATCATCGATCTGGGTTCAGGAATCGGTGTTACCACCGTTGGTAATTCAGCGCCGCGCGTTGTCGCTCGCGTACAAGAAGCTGTTGCAGCATTTACCCATACCAACTTCACAACAGCGCCATATATGGGTTATATCGAAGTTTGCGAAGCACTTAACAGAATGACTCCAGGATCATTTGCAAAGAAATCAATTTTGCAAAACTCTGGAGCAGAAGCTGTAGAAAATGCCATCAAGATTGCGCGCCATTACACAAAGCGTCAGGCAATCGTTGTATTCGAGCACGCCTATCACGGCCGTACAAACTTAACTATGGCACTTACCGCCAAGAATATTCCTTATAAAGATGGCTTTGGTCCCTTTGCCAGCGAGATTTATCGCATGCCTTTGCCATATGCATATCGCTGGACAGGTAACCCAGAAACCATCACAGAAGATGCGCTGAAGATTGTTACAACAAAAATTGAGAAAGAAATTGGCGCTCATAATGTTGCCGCAATTATTATCGAGCCGATTCTTGGTGAAGGTGGATTTATTGTGCCACCAAAGGGTTTCCTACCAGGACTACAGAGTTTTGCTACAGATCACAAAATAGTTTTCATTGCAGATGAAGTTCAATCTGGCTTCGCGCGTACTGGTGATTGGTTTGCGGTCAACAACGAAAACGTTGAGCCAGATATGATCGTAACCGCTAAAGGAATTGCGGGTGGACTTCCACTTGCAGCTGTGACGGCACGTGCCGAGATTATGGATTCCTCGCATGTTGGTGGCCTTGGTGGCACATATGGTGGAAACCCAATCGCTTGTGCTGCAGCCCTTGGTTCAATTGAAACTATCGAGCAAGAGAACCTCGTCGAGCGAGCACGTCATATCGAAAAGATTCTCTTCACAGCACTCCGCGCAATTGCTGCAAAGCATCCAGAGATCGGTGACATTCGTGGACGTGGCGCTATGGTGGCGATTGAATTAGTTAAAGCAGGCAGTAAAGATCCGAATCCAGAATTAATGGCGAAGGTGATTAAGTATTGCCAAAGCAAGGGCGTATTGATTTTGACTGCAGGTTCATATGGCAACGTGATTCGTTTCTTGCCTCCACTTGTTATCTCTGATGCATTACTCAACGATGCGCTCGGTGTGCTTGCCGAAGCATTTGATGTATCGGCCTAGCGACTTCACCTCAAATCTTTCACCCTCTGATATCACCCCTCTGGGGGTGATTTACCCTTTTATCTAACCCCTTTCCGCGAGAAACTTTGCTCATGCCGGGTGATATGAAGACGCTCTCAGGGGTGACGATCTCGCGCACCCATGTGCCGACACTTCCGCCGGGTTATCTAGCCCGTAAACACCTTTTCCCGTTAATTAATAACAGCGCGCCAGGAACAACCTTCGTGATCGCCCCGGCGGGTTACGGAAAAAGTTCTCTCGTTGCGCAATGGGCGCAGGGCAAAAAAGTAATTTGGATGACAGTTGCCGAAACCGATTCCCTCAATGAAATGTCAGCGATGATGATTGCTGCAACACGAAACCTTATTCCTGGTTTCGGTCAATGGTTCGAGCGAGAGCAACCAATGCGTCCCACTGAAGTTGTACGTCGCTGGGGAAACGAATTGTTGCAGCACAACGAAGACTTTATTTTTGTACTCGATAATTTGAGAACGGAACGCTCTTCCGATGTCGATATTGCAAATCAACTTCTCGAACAATTTCCGAGCAATATTCACTTTGTAGTAATCCGAAGAGAAGCAATCGAATCCATATACGCAACCTGTGCTTCACGAGGGCCCGTTAAGGTCCTTACGATTGAAGATTTACGTTTTAGCGATGAGGAGATGACTGCTCTTACACAAAATGCAGAGCCTAAATTAGATACCAAAAGTAGAGAGATTTTGAATTCTGCACAAGGATGGCCAGCTGCTACTTCGTTACTACTCGAGCACTTACAAAGTAAGAAATTTGATTTAGATATCTCTCGATTAATGAGTTCGCACACTGAGCCACTTCGCGAATTGGCTCTATTTGTACTAAGTAACCTTGATTCAAAGGTGGTTAAAACAGTAGAAACCTTATCTATAGTTGAAGTTTTCGACTATGAGCTTGCTGAGTATTTACTTGGCACGGATTACTCATTTGATCTAATTACGGCTATTTCGATAAAAGGGGAAATTTTTACATCTTCACGTCAAAGTAACCACACCTTTGTTTTCTCTCCTATGGTTCGAGAAGTCTTACTTGAGAGAATGCGTGCTAAGCCTGAGATAAAGCAGGCGCTACATCAAAGCCTTATAGATTACTTTGAGAAGAGACGAAATATCCCATTAGCGATTGAGCACGCCTTTCAAGCGGGAGATGCTGCAAAGATTGCAGAACTCTTTCCTGATGCCGCGCGCATGAAGCAGGCGCAAGGTTTAGGTGGAGACCTAGTTCGGTGGTCGGCCTTTGCCGCACTCAATCCCGACGAGGGATATCTGAAGAGCCTGACCGTAAAAATCGTTGGACTTCTCGTAAATCTAGATTTCTCCGCGGTAAAAATCGAGTCTGAAAGACTTGCGGCCGGGGCAGAGAAATCACCAGCTAAAGAGTTTTATCTGCAATACCTTGCCGGAATTAGCTCCTATATCAATGTGAGTGTAGGTAACTTTGAAGATGTAGATCGCAGCGTTCAACGAGCCATATATGCGTCACCAACCTGTTATCTGGGTATAGATGACAGGATTAATCTCTTACGAGTTTTGACAACCTGTCATTATATTTTTGATGACACCGAGCGCGTTGAAGAAATTGCAGCCTCTGTAAAAGTAATGAGCCACGAAACTCTTCTACCTACTTCCCATGCCTTCGTTCTTTCTATTGAGGCCATGGCACTCCATCAACGAGGTGAATATCGAAGCGCGTATGAAATGGCATCAATGGTTCTGACTGAGTGCAACAAGCATGGATTTGTTGGTATTCATGGGCCACTCGATGCGATGTATGTGAAGGCAAGGTGTTTACTCGAGTTCTCAAGGCATCAAGAAGCGATTACCTTACTAGAAGAGGTTAAACATTTAGCGTATCAATGGAGGCAATGGCATTGGTACCTGGCAGCGGATAACCATCTTATTCAAGATTTATGTATCAATAATCGTCAGAAGGATGCAATTGAAAGAATCAGAAGTGCTCGGGAACTCATTGCATCTTTTCAGTTTAGTAACTCATTAAACGGAATGATTGACCTTAATGAAATGTTTATTAGAAAGAATCTCAAAGATTTCGATCGACTTGAACAGCTCATTGCGCGTGCGCCAAACGTTAGACATGCAAGACAGATGCAACAGGAAGTTGATGAGCATCGTAATCACAAGAAGAGTTTGATTGATGCTAAGCAGCTTTCGGAGCGCACCCCACGTGAGCAGATTTGGAAGTATCTGACAGAGGCCTCACTCAACATTGAAAGTGAAAATGTATCTCTCACTCATTTGCAGAAAGCCCTGAAAGTTGCCTCGCAAGTTGGAGCGAAAGAGACCTTTTTGCGTCAGAACAATGAAATTGGAAATCTCATTCTCAAGATTGCTAATGAGAATCCAACGGTCTATAACGAAGAGTTAGCTAGTGCTATGGCAACGAGAATGCGAGATAGGGGATCCACAATGACAGAAGGCCGTCCAACGCTTACCAAGCGCGAGCTTGAAATCCTGAGACAACTATCTACTGGTCGCACGCTGACGGTGATTGCAGGCGAGTTGCATATCTCGCAGAACACCATGAAGACACACCTAAAAAATCTCTATCGCAAAATGGAGGTTGAGGGCAGAAAAGAGGCGGTCGAGAAGGCAACCTCGCTCTTCTTGCTCTAGATTTTTGATACTCGGTAAGCTTTCTTGGATACTAGGTAAGTGTATGAAGCCCCGATAATCACTTCACGGCTAGAGCTTCACCACATCCCCGTACCCGGTTTGATCGCACTCTTCGAAGATAAAGATGACCACCTGGCAATTGCCGGAAGAAATTTCACCAACCCTCACCAAAACTTAATTGCATCCTCTGGTCCGCTTGCCTGGCGGGTTCCGCAGGTAAAAGAGAAACCTGAAGTGAATAAATGGTTTGTTCGCTTCATTGTTCTGGCAGAATCTCGCGAAATCATTGGCAGCACAAGTTTTCATGGAGCACCCGATAGCAGCGGAATGATCGAGATTGGCCTAGGAATCGAAGATGCTTTCCAGCGGCAAGGCTTTGCGAAAGAAGCGCTAACTGGAATGTGGCTCTGGGCGTGTGAGTTCCCAGAAGTGAAGACCCTTCGATATACAGTCAGCCCAGATAATCTCGCTTCAATAAAAGTAATCGAATATTTTGGCTTCAAATTCATGGGTCAACAGTTGGATGAAATCGATGGGCCTGAGAATATCTATGAAGAGAGCTCTAAAAACTTTAAAGCGCGATGGGGGAACCTTGGATGAGTGAAGATTTCGACATCGACGGCATCTCTGATTTTGATAGCCAGCTTGACCTCACAATTTATGCAAACCAAGAAGAACTTGTTCGTGAAGTTTCTGCTCAAGCGCTACAAGTAATTGAGGATCGACTTCTCTCACACGGCATTTTTCATTTAGTTCTCACTGGCGGAACGCTCGGAAATGCAATCTCTGCATCATTGGTTTCAACATGGAACCAGGCACCAGAAATGTATTCTGGTCTGCAAATCTGGTGGAGCGATGAAAGATTTGTGGCAAGTGATAGCGATGAAAGAAATGCTTATCCGCTCCATGGAAAGCTACTGAATTCCAACATCACTGTTCACGAATCAATTGCTTCAGATTCTGGCAAGTCCATCTCTGATGCAGTTATCGATTATCAATCAGCGCTGGACGATGTTGTGATTGATCTCAATATTTTGGGGTTAGGACCGGATGGGCATGTGGCATCACTCTTCCCGGGCACCGCAGACCTTGATGATGAGCGCGATATTTTTGCAATTACTGATTCACCTAAACCACCGTCAGCGCGAATCTCATTTACTATGAATTTCATCAATCAAGGCCGTGAAGTCTGGATTGTTGCTGCAGGTGAATCCAAGGCAGATGCGGTTGCGAAGATAATTGAGGGTGACACATCAATACCTGCTAGCTATGTAAGTGCGGTTGAGCGCACTCGCTTGATGCTCGATCAAGCCGCCTTCCTCGCTGATTGAGCTCACATCGACTAGACTGAGCCCATATTCGCCTCAGAGTTGAGGTTTCACGCAGCAAACTGGCAGACAGTGGATAGGCAACCAGCGATGAGTTCAACAAATTTTGGCATGATCGGCCTTGGGCGAATGGGCGCAAATATCGTGCGCAGGTTGGCCAATCACCAGATCACATCAATTGTCTATGACGTATCTCCCGATTCTGTAGCCGCTCTCGCAGCAGAGGGCTCAATTGGTTCTACCGACCTCGCTGATTTCGCGGCAAAGCTCTCTGCGCCACGAACCGTCTGGGTTATGGTCCCTGCTGGTGTTACAGATTCAACAATTGCTGCAGTAGCTGCCGTGCTGTCGCCAGGCGACACAATTATCGACGGTGGAAATAGTTATTATAAGAATGACTTAATGAATGCAGAGATGCTCAAAGGTCTAGGAATTAATTTTGTTGATGTCGGAACATCCGGCGGTGTCTACGGTCTCGAACGCGGATATTCGCTGATGATCGGTGGAGATAAATCTGTTGTTGCATCTCTTGACCCAATCTTTAAGGCGCTCGCTCCAGGAGTTGAAGCAGCGATGCGAACACCTGGTCGCTCAGGAGAACCGTCACAGGCTGAATACGGATATTTGCATTGCGGGCCTACAGGTGCTGGTCACTTTGTAAAGATGATTCACAACGGAATTGAGTACGGAATGATGGCGGCTTTTGCAGAAGGTTTAGCAATCTTTGAAGCAGCCGATGAGATGACCCCGGCATATGAGCTTGATATTCCAGAGATTACAGAGGTTTGGCGCCGCGGAAGCGTTGTGGCTTCATGGTTATTAGATCTCACCGCACAAGCACTCAACGAATCGAGCGAGCTTAAAGAGTATTCATCAGAGGTAAGCGATAGTGGTGAAGGTCGCTGGACTGTACAGGCAGCAATCGAGGCTGGCATTCCAGCACATGTATTAAGCGCTTCACTCTATTCACGTTTTGCATCTCGCAATAATGATGAATTTGCCAATCGCGTACTAAGTGCGATGCGCTATAAATTTGGCGGCCATAACGAAAAACCAAAGGCATAAGTTTTGAGCAAAGCAGATGTATTAGTCCTCTTCGGTGCTACTGGAGATTTGGCTAAGAAGAAATTGTTACCAGCTCTCTATGATCTAGAAGAGCTAGGTCAGCTTGATATGCCGGTTATTGGCGTAGCATCATCAAAGTGGACACAAGAGATATTCCGCGAAAATGTCGAATCAGCGATCCGTGCCCGCAAACCAGATGCCGATGAAGAGATTTTGCGCAAGGTACTTACCGAGGTAAAACTCATTGTTGGCGATTATTCGAATCCTAAAACTTTTGTTGAGCTTGCAGAAGCCCTAAAAGACTTCAAATTACCGGTTATTTACCTAGCTATCGCACCTGAATTCTTTGCAACGATTACTGAATCGCTTGCTGCTGTTGGTATTACCAAGCGAGCAAGAGTGGTTGTGGAAAAACCCTTTGGCCGCAATTTGGAGTCAGCTAAGGCTCTCGATGCCGAACTGAAGAAGCTATTGCCGGAAGAGCAGATTTTCCGTATCGATCATTACCTTGGTAAAGAAGCCGTTGAAGATCTCTTAGTTTTTCGTTTCGCTAACACCCTCTTTGAGCCGGTCTGGAACCGCAACTATGTTTCCAATATCCAGATCACCATGGCTGAAAGCTTCGGCATAGAGGGACGTGGCAAGTTCTACGATGGTGTTGGAGCGACCCGAGATGTGTTGCAGAACCACTTATTGCAGGTTCTTACAATGCTCACGATGGAGCCACCGATTGATATGAACTCTGAAGCGATGCAGAATGAGAAGATCAAGGTGCTCTCTGCCATCCGCGAAATCAAAAAAGGTGATGTAGTTCGTGGACAGTTTGTCGGCTACCTAGATGAAGAAGGCGTAGCCAAGGATTCGGATACTGAGACTTTTGTTGCCATGAAGCTCTTTATAGATAACTGGCGCTGGGCTGGCGTTCCTATTTACTTGCGCACCGGTAAAAAGATGCCAGAGACGGTTCTGGAAGTAATTGTTGAATTTAAACAGCCACCACGTGCCCTCTTTGGACGAGCTGAATCAAATCAAGTTCGCTTTAGATTAGGTGCGCAAGATGGCGTAGATATCTCACTTCAGGCGAAGAAGCCCGGAACAAAGTTAGTTTCAGAGACTGTGGATCTATCCGTTGAATTCTTCACTGAATTTGGTGACCGCCAAGGCCCTTACGAACGTTTACTGCGTGCTGCGATGTTAGGCGATCACTTCAGATTTACTCGTATCGATGCGGTTTTACATTCATGGGCAATTCTCGATGAGATTCTTAGCAGTCCCGATCCGGTTCATTCATATGCTGAAGGCTCTTGGGGGCCAGAAGAGGCAGATGATTTGATTCCGGGCGGCTGGAATCCTGTCGGCAGTGAAGCCGACGATATTAAACTTTCACATCACTAAAACAGGGTTTTGATTAATCTCGACTCTGGCCAGACTTATGTTTATAGCGCCCCATAAAGTCCGCCTTTAAATCATAGAACGTTCCGTCGATGAGCGCGGCACGCATCTGATCAACTAGACGCACGATAAATCGTTCATTATGGATAGTGGCAAGAGTGGCTGCAAGCATCTCTTTTCCGCGGAATAAGTGACAGAGATAAGCGCGGGTGTAGTTCTTGCAGGTATAGCAATCGCATTCATAATCAATCGGATTGAAATCACGCGTAAATGGCTTATTTGAAACATTAAAGCGACCGGTCATTGTGTAGACAGCGCTGGTTCTAGCGATGCGAGAGGCGAGAACACAGTCAAAGGTATCCACGCCATTTTCTACACCCACGAAGAGATCTTCCGGTGCGCCGATCCCAAGTAAATGCTTAGGCTTTTCTTGCGGCAAGGTCGAGTTAACCCATCCAACGATTGTGCCGAGAGAATCTTTATCGAGCGCGCCACCGATGCCGAAACCATCGAAGGAGACACCTGATGAGGTCATCGAACCCAGGTCGGCAGCAGCTTCTTTACGCAAATCTTCATATTGGGCGCCCTGAATAACGCCAAAAAGGGCTTGGTAGGGCTTATCGCTTCGCTCAATCGTTAATCGCTGATGTTCATCAAGACAACGGATTGCCCAATCGTGGGTTCGTTTGAGAGCAAGCTCTTGATAAGGGCGAGTGTTATGCAACGTGGTGCATTCATCGAAGGCAAAAATTATGTCAGCACCGATTTTATGTTGAATCTGCATTGAGATTTCAGAGCTAAAGCGGTGCATTGATCCATCGAGGTGAGATTTAAAGGTGACGCCTTCATCATCAACGTGTGCTAACCGCTCTTTATTACCGGCAATCACTTGATCTGAGCGAAAGGTCGTAGCATCCATCGCCAAGACTTTCTTAAATCCGACTCCAAGTGAGAGAACTTGAAAGCCACCGCTATCTGTAAAAGTTGGCTTATCCCAATTCATAAACTTTCCTAGACCGCCTGCCTCATCCAAAACGTCTGGACCTGGTTGCAAGTAGAGGTGGTAAGCATTAGAAAGTAGAGCTTGCGATCCAAGGTCTTCCATTGCTTCCGGAAGTACTGATTTAACGGTTGCCTTGGTACCAACCGGGATAAATGCAGGTGTCTGAATCTGGCCATGTGGAGTTGTGATTGTTCCGGCACGGGCTAACCCATTTTCGCCAGCTGCGACAATCTCAAATCCAAAACCTTCATTAAATTTAGTGCCGGATTCCATAGCTCTATTCTGGCAGACTCGCGCGCACGCGATTACACTTCAATAATGCCCACATTAAAGCTCACCGATGGCCGCTTCTTTGAATACTTCGATAATGCAATCGCATCGACGAGCGCAATCGTTTTTCATCATGGAACACCTGGGCATGCCTCTGCCTGGTCCTCATGGCTTGATTTAGCTGCCACCCGTGGCATACGAGCATTCACATATAGCCGCGCTGGTTATGGCGTCAGTGACCGCAACGAAGGTCGCACAGTTACATCAAATAATGATGATATTCGCGAGCTCCTCGATAGTTTTGGAATCACAGATTTCATCTCAATTGGTTGGTCAGGTGGCGGTCCTCATGCACTTGCAACAACTTTGATGCGCGGCAATAAAGGCGCAATTACTTTGGCCGGAGTTGGCGAGTACGGCGCCGCAGATCTAGATTTCCTTGAAGGTATGGGGCCAGAGAACCATGAAGAATTTGGTGAAGCCCTTAAAGGCGAAGCAGCTATCTCTGCATGGATGGAGGCAAATGCCCACCCATTTAAAGATGTCACTGGCGCAGAAGTGCGCGATTCATTTGGCGGGTTGATTAGTGATGCCGACAAGGCAGTTATTAAAGGCGACTTCGCTGATGAGATGGCTGTAACAATGCGGAAAGGTTTAGCTGTCAGCTTTGATGGCTGGATCGATGATGACATCGCCTTTATTCAACCGTGGGGATTTAACCTGGCCGAGATTGCAAAACCGGTTCAGATTTGGCAAGGCGATCAAGATTTAATGGTGCCTCACGCACATTCATATTGGCTTGAAAAACATATCCCTGGAGCAAAGCTTAACTTTGTGCCAGGCCATGGCCACATCTCGCTCATCACGCAATACCGCGAAGAGATTTTGGGCCAAGCGCAAGAGTTACTTGGTTAGCCGCTACCAAATCTTGACGCGTTGAGAAGGATCTAGCCACATCTGATCCGTTGGCTTGACATCAAATGCTTGATAGAAGGCATCGAGATTGCGCACAATCTGATTGCAACGAAATTCATCTGGTGAATGCGGATCTGTTGCGATGCGACGTCTGATTTCCTCTGGCCGACTCTTACCGCGCCAGGCTTGGGCATAAGCTAAGAAGAATCGCTGATCCCCGGTCCAGCCATCAATGACAGGTGCGTCGGCGCCCTGAAGTGAGTATTTGTAGGCTTTAAATGAGATTTCAAGGCCAGATAGATCGCCAATGTTTTCACCAACTGTAAATGCACCATTGACATGAACATCGGGGGTCGCAGCAGGAGATAGCGCATCGAATTGTTCGATGAGCAGGGCGGCTAATTTTTCAAAGGCTTCGCGGTCGCTATCGACCCACCAATCGACCATATTGCCATCGCCATCGTATTTAGAACCTTGATCATCAAAGCCGTGGCCAATCTCGTGGCCGATGACAGAACCAATGCCACCATAGTTTGCTGCAGCATCTGAGGTAAGGCTAAAGAATGGGCTCTGCAGGATTGCAGCCGGGAAAACAATCTCGTTCATCAGTGGGTTGTAATAAGCATTGACTGTCTGCGGCGTCATATGCCATTCATCTTTATCAACCGGCTTACCAATCTTGGCGACTTCATAGGCATGGCCAAAGGCAGCGATACGTTGCAGGTTGCCAATTAAGTCATCTGCTTTGATTTCAAGAGTTGAGTAATCACGCCACTTATCGGGATATCCAATCTTGGCGATAAATTTGGCAAGCTTTTCGAGAGCCTTAGCTTTGGTGGCATCGCTCATCCATGGCAAGGTTTCGATGCTCTGGCGGTAGGCGATTTTTAAGTTATCAACGAGCTCGAGCATCTCGCTCTTTGCCTGCGCTGGGAAGTAGAGATCGACATAGACCTTGCCGATTGCCTCACCGAGTGAGCCTTGCACAAGAGATACTCCGCGCTTCCAGCGCTCGCGGATCTGTGGGGTGCCCGAAAGAGTG